>JBEKKH010000007.1:0-38120 GCA_050010815.1 Streptosporangiaceae bacterium
ATCACGGAAATCACCCTGCAGCCGCTGCGCAGGTATGACGTGGACGCGGCCGTCTTGTTCAGCGACATCGTGGTACCGCTGCGTGCGGTGGGCATCGATGTCGACATCAAGGCCGGGATCGGACCGGTGATCGACACTCCGGTGCGGACTGCGGCGGACCTGGTGCGGCTGCGCGCACTGGACCCGCAGGACGTGTCCTACGTCACGGAAGCGGTCCGGGCGCTCGTGACGGAGCTGGATGAATGCCCACTGATCGGCTTCGCGGGCGGTCCGTTCACGCTCGCTTCCTACCTGGTGGAGGGGGGACCCTCCAAGAACCATGACAAGACCAAGGCGCTGATGTACGGCGATCCCGAGCTGTGGCACTCGCTGCTCGGGCGGCTCGCCGACATCACGATCTCGTTTCTCCAGATCCAGGTGGCGGCGGGTGTTTCGGCCGTCCAGCTCTTTGACTCGTGGGTCGGCGCGGTCAGCCCGGAGGATTACCGGCACGCGATCCTGCCGCACACCAGCCGCATCTTCGCGGCGCTGGCGCCGTCCGGCGTGCCGCGCATTCACTTCGGTGTCGGAACAGGCGAGCTGCTCGGGCTGATGGGGGAGGCGGGAGCGGACGTGGTCGGGGTCGACTGGCGCATCCCGCTCGATGAAGCCGGCCGGCGAGTCGGGCCGGGGAAGGCGCTCCAAGGCAACCTCGACCCGGCCATCCTGCTCGCGCCCTGGGCGGTCATTGAGGAGCGGGCCAGGAACGTTGTCGCACGCGGGCGGACCGTCGAGGGACACGTGTTCAACCTGGGGCACGGTGTCCTGCCGGAAATCGACCCCGCCATGCTGGCCAGGCTGGCTGACCTGGTCCACGCCGCATCGGCCCGCACGCCTGCCTGAGCCGCTCACTGGCTTCCCGGTGCGGCAGGCCGGGCGGGAAGCCTGCGGCGCATGATCCGGCGCCGGCCGCGGTAGACCACGAAGACGGCCAGGGCTCCGATGGCGGCGAACGGCGCCAGCGCGCCCAGGAAGGCGAGCGTCCAGGACACGGTGATCCGCAGGGCGCGCCAGCCGGCGCCTAGGCCACCCGCCAGGCTGGGCGGGGCCTTGGCGTGATGTACCAGCGGCTTAGCCTTGGGCCCGAGAATCGTCAGCGTCAGGGTGGCGTAGGAAACCTCATGGTTGAGCGCACGCTGTTGCGCCTGCATCGTCTCCAGACTGGTTTCCTCGGCGTTGATCTGGTTCTGCACGCTGAGCAGATCGCCGACCGAGCCCGCGTGCGACAACAGCGCGCGAAGCTGGGTGATGGCCGCATCGTCGGAAGTGACCTGGCTGTTCACGTCCGCTACCTGCTGGGTGACGTCCTGGGCTTGCTGCTGGAGTGACAGCTGCGTCCCCAGGCCGCCCTCGAGCTCGCTGAGTGTGGCCTGGTACGCCGGGACGGGAATCTTGAGCTGGACGCTGGCGGTGGCCTCGGACGGATCGTCCGGATCGGCCGAGGTCGTCTCGTTCGAGACGTAACCGCCAGCGCTCTGGGCGAGCTGGGCGGCCCGGGCGGCGGCCGAGCTCACGCTGGCCGCCCGGACGGTTAGCTGTGCGGTGTAGATGATGTCACCGGCGGGCGCCAGCCGGGCCGTCGTCGTGCCCGTGCCGCCCGGCTGCTGGGCCGCGCCGTTGCCCGGGGCGGCGGCGCTGGCCACGCCTTGCACGGGGGCGAGCGCAGCCGCCTGCCCCGAGGCGGCTTTCGCGGCGCTGGCCGAACTACTCGTAGCGCCCGCCGAGCAGCCCGTGAGCGCCAGTGCGCCCGTGACCATGACGCTGCCGATCATGAGGCCTGCCAGGGCGCCGTGCCATGTGCACCCGGTCCGCGTGCGGACCCGGGCCGAACTCGCTGTGTTCAGCATGCCGTTGGGACGGCGGGCAGGACCCGGGCGGTTCCGCCGTCGCGGTCACGATCTGGCAGCGGACCGGCGGCGGCGTGGCCAAGAGAGCGCGTCTGGGAGTTCGGCGTACAACCCATCGCGGAGCGTCTGCCAGGCTGGTGAGCATGAACCCAGCGAACGCGCAGCCGCACATCGTGATCGTGGGCGGCGGGATTTCCGGACTCGCGGCGGCGTTTTTCCTCAGAGATCAGGACGTGCGGGTCACCGTACTTGAGGGATCGCCCCGGCTCGGCGGCAAGCTTGCTGTCTCGGAGATCGCCGGTGTAGCGGTCGACGAGGGAGCCGAAGCGCTGCTGGTCACACGGCCGGAAGGAACCGGGCTCATCGCCGCGGCCGGACTGGCTGATCAGCGGGTGACGCCAGGCACCACGTCGTCGGCGATCTGGACGCTCGGCGCCCTGAGGCCGCTACCCCGACGTCAGGTCATGGGCGTGCCCTCGGACATGGCCGAACTGGCCAAGTCCGGAGTGCTGTCGGGCCCAGGTGTCGCCCGGGCCCGTGAGGATCTTGAGCTCCCGCCCACCGATCGCGACGGCGACGTGCCGGTAGCGCGCTTCATCGGGGCCCGCTTCGGTGACGAGGTCGTGAACCGGCTGGTTGATCCGTTGCTCGGCGGAGTCTACGCGGGGCGCTCCGCCGAGTTGTCGTTCGACGCGACGCTGCCCGCGCTGGCGGCCGCGTCCCGGAAGCACGGCTCGCTGGCCGAGGCCGCCCGGTCCCTGCTGCCGCCCCCGCCGGACCAGGCCCAGGCCCAGGCCCAGGCCCAGAATAAGAACCAGCAGGGGATGCCCGCAGCAGGCACCCGCGCGGGCGGATCGGTGTTCACCACGCTGGCCGGAGGGCTGGGAACGCTGCCCGACGTGCTGTCCAAGGTGTCGGCGGCGGAGGTAAGGACCACCTCGATGGCCCGGGTACTAGCCCGGACCGAGCACGGCTGGCGGCTCACTGTGGGATCGGCGGCGGCACCGGAGCATGTCGACGCGGACGCGGTCATCATCGCCATCCCGGCGCGGCCCGCGGGCCGCCTGCTCGCCGAGGTACCTGGTGTGTCCGCGGCAGTCACCGCGCTCGGCGAGATCAGCTACGCGAGCATGGCGATCGTCACGCTCGCCTACCCGCGAGCTGCCTTTCCCGGTGCCGAATCCGCCCCAGGGTCCGGGCTCGGTGCCCTGGGCTGGAGCGGGTACCTGGTGCCGGCCGTGGACGGGCGGGCCATCAAGGCGGCCACGTTCTCCACCGTCAAATGGCCTCATCTGGCCGGCGCGACGGCGCGGGCGGGGGAGTCCCTGGAGATCGTGCGATGCTCGGTCGGCCGCATGGGCGAGGAAACGCTGCTGCACCGGGCCGACGAGGAGCTCGCCGCGCTGGCCGCCGCGGAACTCGCGCAGGCGACCGGGGTGCGGGGTGCTCCGGTCGCGACCCGCGTCACCCGCTGGGGCGGAGCGCTACCCCAGTACACCGTCGGCCACCTGGACCGGGTGGCGAGGATACGCGCGGCGATAGCCACCCAGCCCGGGCTGGCGGTCTGCGGCGCGGCCTACGACGGACTGGGCATACCCGCGTGCGTCGCGACCGCCCGGACGGCGGTCGACCGGATCCTGGCCTTTTTGCCGCCTAGGCGGTGACCCGGTCCTGGGCGGTGAGGGCCGTGGCCGACAATGGTCACATGGCTGACGAAGATGGGACCCCCGCTGAGGCGGACCGCAAGCTTAAGGCCCGTGATCTCAACGAGCTGGTCCGCTACACGATGTGGTCGGTGTACCGGGTGACCGACCGGGCCGTGCTGGAGGCAGGCGGACTCGGGAACGCCGCCGCCGAACTGGACGACCTGCTTGAGCAGGCGGCGGGCAAGGGCGTGGTCACCCGTGGCTGCTACGACCTGCAGGGCCTTCGGGCCGACGCGGACTACATGTTCTGGTGGGTCGCCCCCACCTCGGATGACCTGCAGGACATGTACGCCCGCTTCCGCCGGGCCCGGCTCGGGCGCTGCAGCGAGCCGGTCTGGTCGGCGATGGCGCTGCACCGCCCGGCGGAGTTCAACAAGAGCCACATACCCGCCTTCGTGGCGGACGAGGAACCGCGCGCGTATGTCAGCGTTTACCCGTTCGTGCGCTCGTACCAGTGGTACCTGCTCGACCCCGCCGAACGCCGCCGGATGCTCGCCGAGCACGGGATGATGGGCCGCGACTACCCTGACGTCAGGGCCAACACAGTCCCCTGCTTCTCACTGAACGACTATGAGTGGATACTCGCCTTCGAGGCCGACGAACTGCACAGGATCGTCGACCTGATGCGCCACCTGCGCGGATCCGAGGCCCGGCTGCACACCCGGGTCGAGATCCCGTTCTACACCGGCCACCGCAAGCCCGTGCACGAGCTCATCGCCAGCCTGGCCTAGTAACGTCGAGGGATGCCAGAGGATCTGCGGGTGAACGGCTGGCTGCTGATACCGGGCAGCGAGCTGCACGAGCGGTTCTCCCGGTCATCCGGGCCGGGCGGCCAGTCGGTCAACACCGCCGACAGCCGGGCCGAGCTCACCTTCGATGTCGAGCGGTCGCCCGCGTTGCCCGAATGGGCGCGGGCCCGGGCCGCCGAGCGCCTGGCCGGGCGGCTAGCCGGCGGAGTGCTCACGGTCGCGGCGTCCGAGCAGCGCAGCCAGCTTGCGAACCGGCAGGCGGCCCGGGCCAGGATGGCGGCCATGCTGCGGGCCGCGGTCGCCCCGCCGCAGCGCCAGCGCGTCCCGACCAAGCCGGGCCGGCGGGCGAACGAGCGGCGCCTGGAGGCCAAGCGCAGCCGCGGCGCGACCAAGCGGGGACGCAGGTACGACGGCCGGGCCCCGGAGTAACCCGGAGTGACCCGGCCCTGGCCAGGTCAACCGCCTCCGGTCACAGGGCCGGTACGTTGACGACGATCGCTTCCTGGGTTGACCGGGCGAGCACGACGACGGCCTCGGTGTCCGGCGAGGGGTTCTCCTCGCGGTGCGGAACGTGCGGAGGCACCCACACGTAGTCTCCCGGCTCGGTCTCCAGGCGCACCACGGACCCGCTCGCCGGATCGCGGAACACGAAGACCGGATGACCCGACACCACGTAGATACCGGTTTCTGAGACGCCGTGGTGATGGTCGCCCGATGAGACTCCGGGCGGGACCACGGTCCGTCCCATCCACAGCGCCTGGGCGCCGGTCAGCTCGCCGGAGATGGCCGCGGTCCGCACCATCCCGCCGGTCTGCGCGGTATCGCCGGACAGCGAGCCCGCCCGGATCAATCGCAGGGTCACGGCGCGGCCGGGTCCGAAGACCCCGAAGGGCCCGAAGACGGTGAGGGCTCCAGGTTCAGCGACACCGAGTTGATGCACCACCGCTGGTCAGTGGGCACGTCGTAGCCCTCACCGGTGAATACGTGACCCAGGTGGGACCCGCACGCCGCGCAGCGCGCCTCGGTGCGGAGCGTTCCGAGCGAGCGGTCCTCGATGAGCACCACCGCGTCGGACTCGGACGGCTGGTAGAACGACGGCCAGCCGCAGTGTGACTCGAACTTGGCGTCGGAACGGAACAGCTCCGCGCCGCACGCCCGGCAGCGGTACACGCCCTCGGTTTTGGTGTCGGTGTACTCGCCGGTAAACGGGGCCTCGGTGCCGGCCTGGCGCAGGACGGCGTATTCCTCTGGCGTCAGCTGCTCACGCCACTGTTCGTCGGTCCGGATGACCTTCTCCATGACTGGTAGCTTAACGAATCGGAATCGCTGGTCCCTGATGGGATACTCATGCTCATGGTTCTACGGGTGTCAGCCGGGCGCATGGTCGGGCGGGATGACGAGCTGGGGCGCCTGCTCTCGCTGCTCGACGACGCCGGGGCCGGACGCTCGGTGGCCGCGCTGGTCAGCGGGGACGCGGGCGTGGGCAAGTCGCGCCTGGTCCGGGAGGTCGCCCAGCTCGCCGCCGGCCGCGGTTTCACCGTCTTGTCCGGTCAGTGCGCCGAGCTCGGCGACAGCGTGCCCTACCTGCCCCTAGCCGACGCGCTGCGCGGTGCCGCCGAGTCCACCGGCGTCCGGGACGCGCTCAGCTCACGTCCGGCGCTGAGCCGGCTGCTTCCTGACAGCGGCGACGGGCGCCCCGCCGACGAGGACCGCTCGGGCCTGGCCAGGCAGCAGATGTTCGGCGCCGTGCTCGGCCTGCTCACCGAGCTCGCGGCGGCGGCGCCGGTGCTGCTGGTGCTGGAGGACCTGCACTGGGCCGACGCCTCGACCAGGGATCTGGTCACGTTCCTGTCCCGGGTGCTGCACCGGGAGCGGGTCGCCCTGATCGGCACGTACCGGACCGATGACCTGCATCGCCGCCACCCGCTCCGGCCGGTGGTGGCCGAGCTGCAGCGGCTGCCCGGCGTCATCTCGATCGACCTCGCGCCGCTGGATAGCACGGCCCTGGCCGAGCACCTGACGGCAGCCGCGCCCGGCCGCCTGGACGCGACCGAGCTGAACGAGATCATGGCCCGCGCCGAGGGAAACGCCTACTACGCCGAGGAACTGCTCGCCGCCTCCGTCAGCGGCGATCCCGGCGACCGCAACGCCCTGCCCGCCGGCCTGGCGGCGCTGCTGCTCAGCCGGGTCGAGCAGCTTTCCGACGCCACTCAGCGGGTGCTCCGCGCGGCGGCGGTAGCCGGGCGCATGGCCGATGACGAACTGGTGCGGGCCGCCTCCGGCCTGGAGGCCGCCGAGTACGAGGGCGCGATCCGGGAGGCGGTCACTCATCAGCTGCTGGTTCCCGATGGCACGGAAGGTTACGTCTTCCGGCACGCCCTGCTGCGCGAAGCCGTCTACGCGGACCTGCTGCCGGGAGAGCGAACCAGGCTGCACGCCACGATGAGCTCGCTGCTGGCCGAGCCCCAGCGGCTGACCGTACCTGGGACGGCGGCGGAGCTGGCTCAGCACTGCCTGGCCAGCCACGACATTCCCGGCGCCTTCGCCGCGTCCGTGCGCGCCGGGGAAGAAGCCGAGCGTCTCGGTGCCCCCGCCGAGGCGCACCGCCATTTCGACCAGGCCCTCGCGCTGTGGGAACGGGTCGTCGAGCCGGAGAAGACGGCCGGCCTGGCCCGCGGCAAGCTGGGTTTGCTGTCCGCGGACAACGCGGCGGACAGCGGTGATATCGAGCGCGCCGTGCACTTGCTCCGCCGGCTCCGGCAAGCGCTCGCGGCCCAGGCGGGCACCGGCGACAGCCCCCAGGACGTCAGCCTGGCCAGCCGGATCGGCGAGCGGCTGGCGTTCTTCCTGAACCAGCTGGATGACGCCAGGGCCCTGGGCGAGGCCATCGAGGTCGCCCGGGCCACGGTCGAGGCGACCCCCGCGGACCCTCCGACCTGGCAGCGGGCGCGGGCCATGTCCACGTACGCCAATACCTTGCTGACCGAGGACGACTACACCGCGGCCAAGGAATGGGCCTCCCGCGCACTGGACGCGGCCCGTGACGCCGACGCGCCCTGGGTGCAGGCTGACGCGCTCGTGACCCTGGGCTTCATCAGCAACCGCGAAGGCCGCAATGACGAAGCGATCACGCTACTGACCGATGCGCACAAGCAGGCCCGTGAGGCCAGGGTCCTCGGCGTGGAACTCCGGGCCGCCTATCACCTGGCCCGGGCCCACCTGGAGCGGGGTGACCTGACCCTCGGGGCCGAGGTCGCCCACGAGGGCACCAAACGGGCCAGCCAGACCGGGCTCGGTATGGCGCCGTTCGGCCTGGACGTGCAGCACCTGCACTTCCAGTGCCACTTCGCGGACGGCAAGTGGGACCACGCTCAGGAGATCGCCGACGGCTTTCCGGTCCGGGTCACCATCATCGCCGAGGCCTACCTGTCCTCGATGGCCCTGTTCATCGACGTCGCGCGGGGCAACCCGGCGGTGGCGGAACGGCGCGCCTGGATCGAGCCGTTCTGGTCGGCGCACGGATTCGACGAGTTCACCGCGCGCGGTGTGCTCGCCGAGCACGCCCTCTGGCGAGGCGACACCGAGCAGGCCCTGACCGAGGCCCGAGCCGCCATAGCGGTCACCGTCATCCCGTTGTGGGGTTACTCACCGTCGGTGATCAGGCCGGCCGCGGTCGCCCTGAGCGCACGCGCCGACCGGGCGGTGCTGGCCCGCGCCGCCGGTGACGACGCCGCGGTCACGGCGGAGCTGGCCGCGGCGGATGAGCTGCGCACGATCGCCCGCGAGGGCGCGGCATTCCCGAAACGGCCCAAGTTCATCCTCGGCCCCGAGGGACGCGGCTGGCTGGCCCGGGCCGAAGCTGAGTACCGCCGCGCCAGCGGCGAGAACGACCCGCAGGCGTGGCAGGTGGTCGTGGACGAGTTCGGGCCTGCGTACGTCTACGAGATCGCCCGGACCCAGTGGCGACTGGCCGAGGCGCTCGCCGAGGCGGGCCGCCGGGACGAGGCGGCGGACCAGTGGCGGCAGGCCGCTCACACGGCGGACAAGCTGAAGGCCAGGCCGCTGCGCGCGGCGCTTGACGATCTGGCCCGCCGGGCCCGCATCGGCCCCGCGGAACAGCAGGGCGACGGCGCGGTCCTGGCCGCGCTGACGGCCAGGGAACGTGAGGTGCTCCGGCTCATCGCCGCGGGCCGCAGCAACAGGGAGATCGCCTCGGTGCTGTTCATCGCGCCGAAAACCGCCAGCGTGCACGTGTCCAACATCCTCGGCAAGCTCGGTGCCGCCAGCCGCACCGAGGCCGCCGCCATCGCCCACCGCGAGGGCCTGCTCAGCGAGCCCACGGCTCGCTGAGAGCTCAGCGGGTACTAACGGTCCGGGGCGAGTTCGGCCAGGATCTCGCCGGCCCGCTGGGCCGCGGCCTCCGGCGCCACCAGGGGGTTACCAATCGCCGGATCCCAGTTCAGGTCGTAGAACAACTCGGTGACCCCTTGCCCGGCGAGCCAGTCGGCGTCCTCGCGAATCTGCGGGTAGCTGCCGGACAGCAGCCGCCGCCCTCCGTCTGGTCCCTTCTCCTCGGGGCCGGCCTGCACGACGCCCCGGCAGATGATGCGCACGGCCTCGGGATCGCGGCCCGCCGCCGACGCCGCTTCCCTGATCACGCCGACCGCTTCGCTGATCTTGGTCAGGTCGGCGCGGCTTGAGGTGATCCAGCCGTCCGCCATCCGTCCCGCCCGCTGCATGGCCGGTGCCGACATGCCGCCGAGCAGCACCTGCGGCCCTGGCTTCTGCACCGGCTTGGGGTCCTGCCGCCCGGCCGGGATCGTGTAGAAGTCGCCGCCGAACGAGCTGACCTCGTCGGCCCACAGCGTCCGCAGCACGGCCAGGTACTCCTCGGCGCGCGCGCCGCGCCGGGGCATGGTCGCGCCGGTCGCGGCGAACTCCTCGGGCATCCAGCCGATGCCCAGCCCGAGATCGAGCCGGCCGCCGGACAGCACGTCGACCGTCGTGGCCTGCTTGGCCAGGTAGGCGGGGGAGACAAACGGCAGGTTGATGATCGCCACGCCGAGCCGGATCCGTGACGTCCGGGCGGCCAGATACCCCAGCGCCACCATGGGGTCGAGCACGCTCCGGTACACCGGATCCAGGCCCGAGCCTTCGGGCACAAGCAGCCGCTGGAAGGTCCACAGCGACGCGTAGCCGGCCTCCTCGGCCCGTACGGCAAAGTCGGAGAGATAGTCCGGGGTGGCCCACGCCCCCGCGATCGGGGCGCCGAATCCGATCTTCATGCTCTTACCTTATTATCCAGCCATGCCCGAATCCCTCGACCTGCCCGTTACCGAACGCACCAGGCACCGCCGCCTGCGCGAGCAGGGCAGCACCGCCCGGCGGGATCTGGCGGACATCCTGGCGGCCGGGGTGATCTGCCACCTCGGGGTCGTGGTGGACGGCGACCCGATGGTCGTGCCCACCGTCTACGGCGTGGCGGGGGACACCTTGTTCCTGCACGGCTCGGTGGCTAGCCGCAGCCTGGTCAGCGCGCCGCAGTCCACGATCTGCGTCACGGTGACCCACGTGGACGGGCTGGTGCTGGCCCGGTCGGTTTTCGAGCATGCCGTCAACTACCGCAGCGCGATGATCTACGGCACGCCCCGCCTGGTCACCGGGCGGAAGGAGAAACTGGCCGGCCTGCGCGCCCTGGCCGAGCACATCGTGCCTGGCCAGTGGGACTACGCCCGCCGTCCGAGCAAGAAGGAGCTGGCCAAGACGTCCCTGCTCGCGCTGGCCCTGGAGGAGGCCTCGGTGAAGATCCGCACCGGGCCGCCGGACGACGGAGACTCTCCCGACGCGGCGCTACCGGTCTGGGCCGGCGTGCTGCCGCTCGCCGCCGCCTGGCAGGACCCCGACCCCGACCCCGTGCTCCCCGTGGAGATCAAGCTCCCCTCGCACATCGCGGCGCTGGCCGGCCGTCGCGTGGGGTGACCGGGATGGCTGTGGAAGTCCCTCTTTCAACGAACGGCCGGTTCATCGTCGACGCGGCCGGAAACCGGGTCCGGCTGGCCGGGGTGAACTGGTACGGCGCCCACGAGGACCTGGGCGTGGCGCCCGGGCTGGACCGCACCCACCGCGCCACGCTGGCCCAGACGATCGCCCGGCACGGCTTTAACAGCGTCCGGCTTCCGTTCAGCCTGTGGATGACCGGGCGCAGGGCGCCGGTCCCCGACCAGTACCTGGCCGCCAACCTGGATCTTTCCGGCGCAACCCCGATGCAGGTCTACGACGCCTGCGTCGAGGCGCTCACCGGCACAGGACTCGTCGTCATCCCGAACTGTCATACCCTCGACGCCGGCTGGTGCTGCTCGGCCGACGATGGCAATGGCCTGTGGTTTAACGACCGCTGGCCGGCCGCGACGTTCATCGCGGCGTGGCGGGACATCGCGGCGCGGTACGCGACGAACCCCCTGGTCGCCGCGATGGACATCATGAACGAGCCCAGGCGGGCCCGGGTGGGCTGGCGGGTGCGGACCCCGACCTGGGGGACGGGAGACGCCACCGATATCGCCGCCATGTACACAGAAGTCGGCAACCTCATCCACGACATCAACCCGGATCCGCTGATCATCTGCGAGGGCCTCAACTACGCCGCTGACCTGGCCGCCGTGGCCAGGCACCCGGTCCGGCTGAACCGTCCGGGCAAGGTGGTCTACAGCCTGCACGACTATGCCTGGTTCCATCCCAAGAGCCAGCCCCGGGCGGCATACCTCGACCAGATGGACAAGGCCGGAGGGTACATCCTCGGCGCGCAGGCCGACGGGAGCGCGCCGCTGTGGATCGGCGAGTTCGGCAACGACACCAGGTCGCTGGCCAGCTTCGGCCTGGCGGCCTCCCCCGGGGGCGGGCACGCGGATTCCGCTGTGTGGTGGAACAACCTGGAAGCCTGGCTCACCGGTCATGATGTGGACTGGTGCTGGTGGGCGCTTAATCCTACGCAGCCCAAGGGAACCATCCCGGTAACCGGTCAGCACCGGTCCAACTGGGGTGACCCCGAACCGTGGGGCCTGCTGGCCCCGGATTGGCGGAGCGTGCCGAACCCCAGGGTGATGGACCTGCTGAAGGCCATGATCTCGCCGCGTACCGGCCCCGGCGTCAGCGCAGAACCGCCGGGCCGACGGTGACGGCCGACCTGGCCGGCCGGCTCCGCGCGATCTGCCTGGCGTTCCCTGAGGTCACCGAACGTCCCAGCCATGGCGCGCCGACCTGGTTCGTCAGGGATAAGAGTTCGTTCGTGACGCTGTGGGCGCACGGCCATCACGCGAACCAGTTCCCGCACCTGTGGTGCGCGGCGCCGCCTGGCACGCAGCAGGAGCTGACCGCGTCCGAGCCGGCCCGGTTCTTCCGGCCGCCCTACGTCGGCGGTCGCGGCTGGATCGGTGTCCGGCTCGACCGCGACATCGACTGGACCGAGATCGCCGAGCTGTGCCAGGACGCCTACCGCGTCATCGCTCCCGCCCGCCTCTCGGCGCTCCTGGACCGCTAACCGCCGCAGACGGATTCCGTCAGCTCGGCGGCACAGCCCCAGGACAGGGAGATGCCGGCGCCACCGTGCCCGTAGTTGTGCCAGAGCACGCCGCCGTCCAGGGGCTCGGATTCCAGCCGCACCTCCGGACGGCACGGACGCAGGCCGACGCGGTGCCCGAGGATCTCCACCCCGTGCAGCCGGCCATCGATCTCGGCGCAGGCAGCCATGATCCGTTCGGCTATGGGTTCTTGCGGTTTCTGGTCCCAGTTACCCTCGTCGTTGGTGCCGCCGAGCAGGATCGTGTCGCCGTGCGGGAACATGTAGGTAATCCAGGGCGGCTCCGGGTCCCTGTCGATGGCGAACTCCTCGATGCCGGGGTTGGCGGCTATCACGACCTGGCCGCGCACCGGCACCACCGCGGGGTCGGGCACGAGGTCGTGCGCGCCGGTCCCTGAGCAGTTGACCACGACCGGAGCCAGGCCGGCCAGCTCGGCCAGCGAGCTGATCGCGGCGATCTCCAGCGTGCCTCCGCCGCGCTCGAATCTGTCGCGCAGGTACTCCAGGTAGACGGGCATCGTGGCCAGCGGGGCACGGTAGTGCCAGCCAGCGGAGAAGCCGCCGGGCAGCTCGGACGGCTCACACGGTCGCAGGTCCGCGAGCAGGCCCATCCAGTCGTGCGGCTCGAACGGGGTACGGGATATTTCCCGGCCGCCGACCATCCGCACGCCGGTGCCGGGTTCGGCGGCGAGCTTGGACAGAGCCTCCAGGCCGGTGCGGCCCCATTCGAGCACCCGGCCGGCCGGACCTACCCGGACCAGTCCCCAGAGGGCACCCGCCGCCACCGAGGTGGTCTGCCCGGGCCGGGCGGCCGTCCTGATGGTGACGCTGAGCCCGGCCTCAGCCAGGCAGATTCCTGTCGTCAGGCCGCTGACCCCGGCCCCGATCACCAGAACGTCCATTCCCCGACCATATCCGGCTGCGCCAACGTTCCTCGCGCGGTCACCTTTGCGTTAAGCAGCGGTCAGATCGAGGGTTTACCGTCGGCTCACAGTCGACACGTACAGCCCACAAGGCGTAGGAGGATCGAGTGACCGATCAGGAAAAGCCCGGGACCACCCGGCGCACGTTCATAGTGGGCGGAGCCGCGGCCGCGTTGGGAGCCGCGGCGATACGGCGTCCGGGGACCGGCAAGATGACCGACGACCAGGCCAGGCTGGTCGACGATGCCGGCGCGGTTTCCGCCTCAGGCGCGAGCCTGAGCGACGTCGATCACGTGGTGATCCTGATGCAGGAGAACCGGTCTTTTGATCATTACTTCGGGACCATGTCCAGCGTGCGGGGCTTCTCCGATCCGAAGGTGCTCACGCAGAGCGCGGGCGGTGCCAGCTACCCGGTCTTCGACCAGTTCGGCTATCAGCCAGGCACAGGCGTCAACGCCAGCGGATACATGCAGCCCTTTCACCTACTCAGCGATCCGCCGACGCGGAACGGCGAGGACACCAACGACATCGCACACGACTGGGGCACGCAGCACCGTAGCTGGAACAACGGCGCGATGAACGCCTTCATGACCGCTCACCTGAGCGCGGACGGGTCCGCCAACGGACCGGTGACCATGGGCTACTTCACCCGGGCCGACCTCGCCTTCTATTACGCGCTCGCCGACGCGTTCACAGTCTGCGACGGCTACTTCAGCTCGGTGCTGGGCCCGACCGACCCGAACCGGCTGATGGGCATGTCCGCGACCATTGATCCGGCCGGGACGGCGGGCGGCCCCGTAGTGGAGACCTTCACCGACCGGCTGGCCGAGTACGGCAAGCTGAGTTGGGAGACGATGCCCGAGCGACTGCTGGCCGCGGGGATCAGTTGGAAGGTCTACAACGACCCGCTCGGCCTGCTGGCGCTGAGTCCGCTGCCGTACTTCAAGGCGTACAACAACCCGTTCTCCGTCACCGGGTTCGAGCTGGTCACCCAGGCGCTCACGCCTACGTACGGGGAGTACCTGGTGCAGCAGGTGCTGTCCACCCTGGTGTCGAACCCCGAGGTGTGGGCGAAGACCGTCCTGTTCGTGATCTACGACGAGAACGGCGGGTTCTTTGACCACGTGCCGCCGCTGGTGGCGCCCGCCGGGACGGCCGGCGAGTACCTGACCGGGACCCTGCCCTCGGCCGCGGACGGCATCGCCGGGCCTGTCGGCCTCGGCTTCCGCACGCCATGCCTGGTGGTCTCGCCATTCGGCCGGGGCGGCTACCTGTACTCGGGGACACTGGATCACACCTCGACGCTGCGCTTCATCGAGACCAGGTTCGGCGTCGAGGTGCCCAACCTGTCGGCGTGGCGGCGCGGGGCGACCGGAGACATGACCGGGACGCTCGCCCTCGCGAACGCGCCGGACACCAACGTTCCCGCGCTTCCCGCGACCTCGCTGGGCGACACCACCGTGGCCGAGCAGGCGGTGCTCAACGCGCTAGCCGGGACCCTGGACGTGGGCATCCCTTATCCGCTGCCTTCGATCAACTCGATGCCAGCACAGGAGAGTACGCCGAATCGCCCGGCCGTGCCTTAGCGCAGCCCGCGGCTACCGTCGGCGCGGGGGCGTACCAGCCGGAAGGTCTCGAACTCGGTGTAGTCAGGGGCCGGCGCGCCCTTGGCGCCGGTGGCTGGGTTGACCGGATCCGCGCCGACCGCGTGGTAATGCGTGACGGTGATGCCGGTCTGGCCGTCGGCTTCGGTGCCCGGATCGACGTCGAAGACGGCGATCCCGTACCCGGTTGCGGTGTCCCGCCGGGCCGACCAGATGGCGTCCTCTACCGCGTCGGCCGCGGCCCGGTCATAGACGCCCGGAGTGGACGTGAGGGTGGGCCGGTTGGCCCGGGTGAACACCTTCGCCTGACGCTGGCCATCGGCGGCGTCGGTCCCGTAGTCATCCAGGTTGGCGTCGGTGCCGCCGCAGCCGAGGATCAGATGTACGGTGCCCTGGCTGGTGTCGAACACGCCGCTGTCCGTCGTCGTCACCGGATGCGGCCGCAGGGTGTTGACCACCGCTCCGGTCGCGGCCTCGTGGCCCACGTCAGCGTCGGCGCCGCGCACCGGAAAGGACCGTTCGTAGTCGTGGTCGTGACCGGCCAGCACCAGATCCACCTGGTACCGGTCGAACAACGGCAGCCATTCCGTGCGGATACCCAGGTCGGAGCCGTTTCCGGTGGCCGAGGACGACGCCGCGCACTGGTGCATCTGGACGATGATCCAGTCCAGGGATTTGTCGCGGCGCCCGGCCGCGAGCGTCTGCTCCAGCCACGCGGCCTGCGCCCCGCCGGAGTAGCCCCGCAGGTAGAACGACGTGCCTGGCTCGATCGGCGGATGGCCCGTGCCCGGCGCCGGGCTCAGCGGCTCAGGGCCCGGCACGAACGCGCCGGCGTCCTGGTGCACGACGTCGTCGGCGTCCAGCGAGACGAACAGGATCGACCCGATGCGAAAGGAGTACCACCGCCCGCCGAAGCCGGGCACGCGATTGTCCGGCAGCGTGTAGCGGTTCAGGTACGAAGTGAATCCCTGCGGCCCGTTGCAGAACTCCACCTCATGGTTGCCCGGGCACGGCATCCACGGCCGGTTCGCGGCCGACGCCTGGTTGTTGCGGCCGAAGTCGCGCCATACCGCCGGCTGCGTGGCGGGATTCAGGGCCGCGTAACACAGGTCGCCGTTCAGCAGGTGAAACAGCGGCTGAAAAGACTCGACGGCCTCGACCGCATACGCGCTCTGGCCATAGGAGAGCAGCCAGTCAGTGTTCGGCGTGGACAGGTCGCCGAAGCTGGTGAAGCGGAACGGCGCGCGACCCTGCGGCGCGGTGCGGAAGGTGGCGCTGAACGGGTCCGCGGCGTTGCGGTCGTTGTCGGCGGTGACCATGTACCCGTAGGTCGCGCCGGGCCGCAGTCCGCCGACCCTGGCGTGGTAGGTCCAGACCGTCTCGCCGTTGATCCCGTCGGTGTACGGCCGGGGCTCGGCCGGGATGACCCGCTGCCCGATGCGGACCCGGGGCCGGGAGGCCTGGCCTGGCGAAGCCCAGGAGACGACGACTCCGGTGGCCGGGCTCTCGCCCCAGGTGAGATGGATCTGCTCCGGGGTGCCCGCCCCCCCGGCGCGAGCCCGGCGCGTCCGCATGGCCGCCCTGGCCGGCCCGGCGGTGGCCGCGAGAAGGCCCGTGCCGCCCGCCCCGGCCAGCACCTGCCGGCGTGACATCGACGTGCGAGGCGGCCGCGAGCTACCCGAGTTCCCCGGCATAACGGGAAGATAGCGTGAGCAGGTGAACGTCAGGTGGCGTCACAGAGTGTTACGTAACGCCAGTGAGTGAAGTTGAACTGGCCAGGAAGATTACAGCCGCGTCCACGCCTCGGTCAGCACCTCGCGCAGGATCCGCTCGATCTCGTCGAAGTGCTCCTGACCGCAGATGAGCGGCGGGGAGAGCTGGATCACCGGGTCGCCGCGGTCGTCGGTCCGGCACACCAGGCCGGCGTCGAACAGGGCAGGGGACAGGAACCCGCGCAGCAGCCGCTCCGACTCCTCCTCGTTGAACGTCTCCCTGGTCGCCTTGTCCTTGACCATCTCGATGCCGTAGAAGTACCCGGCGCCGCGGACCTCGCCGACGATCGGCAGGTCGTTGAGCTTGTCCAGGGTGGCTCGGAACGCGGCCTCGTTCGTGCGGACGTTTCCTAGCAGGTCTTCCTTCTCGAAGATGTCCAGGTTGGCCAGGGCCACCGCGGCGGAGACCGGGTGACCGGCGAACGTGACGCCGTGCAGGAACGTGGCGGTGCCCGCGGTGAAGGGTTCCATCAGCGCGTCGCGGGCGATCATCCCGCCCATCGGGGAGTAGCCGGACGTCAGCCCCTTGGCGAAGGTGATGATGTCCGGCTGGTACCCGTATCGCTCGGAGCCGAAGTAATAGCCGAGCCGCCCGAACGCGCAGATCACCTCGTCGGAGACGAGCAGCACGCCGTACCGGTCGCAGATGTCCCTGACCCGGCTGAAGTAGCCGGGAGGCGGCGGGAAGCAGCCGCCGGAGTTCTGCACCGGCTCCAGGTAAACGGCGGCGACCGACCGCGGACCCTCTCGCAGGATCGCCCGCTCGATCTCATCGGCCGCCCACCGGCCGAACCCCTCGAGGTCATCGCGGACGAATCCGGGAGCGCGGTAGAAGTTGGTGTTCGGGACCCGGACACCGCCGGGCGGCAGTGGCTCGAACGGGTACTTGATGTCGGCCAGGCCGGTGATGGCGAGCGCGCCCATGGAGGTGCCGTGGTAGGCGAGCTCGCGGCTGATCACCTTGTAGCGCTCCGGCTGGCCGATCAGCTTGAAGTACTGCTTGGCCAGCTTCCACGCCGACTCGACCGCCTCCGAACCGCTGGTGGTGAAGAACACCCGGTTCAGGTCACCCGGGGCCAGGTCAGCCAGCCGGGTGGCCAGCTCGATCGCCTTCGGGTGGGCGTAGGACCACAGCGGGAAGTACGCCAGTTCCTCCGCCTGCCGCGCGCCCGCCTCGGCGATTTCCTTACGCCCGTGGCCAACCTGGCTGACGAACAGGCCGGACAGCCCGTCCAGATAGCGCTTTCCGCGGGAATCGAAGACGTAGGGTCCCGAGCCGCGGACGATCACCGGGACGTCGTTGTCCTCGTAGGCGGACATTCGGGTGAAGTGCAGCCAGAGATTGCGCTTGGCGGCATCCTGCGCGGCTTCGATGGCGTCGGAGGAGGTTGTCATCTGGTTCCCCATGAGTAGGTTTGCTTGCAGAGCTTGAGGTAAACGAAGGTTTCCGTGCTCGTCACGCACGGGACGGCCCGCACCCGGCCCAGGATCTCGAGCAGGTGGTCATCGTCCTCGCAGACAGCCTCGGCCAGCAGGTCGAAAGACCCGGCGGTGATGACGACGTAGTCGATTTCTTCCATGTCGGCGAGCTGGGCCGCGACCTTCTCCAGGTCACCGTCGGCCTTGATCGCGATCATGGCCTGACGCCGGAAGCCCAGCGTGAGCGGATCGGTCACGGCGACGATCTGCATCACGCCGGCGTCCTGGAGGCGCTGCACGCGCTGCCGGACGGCGGCCTCGGAGAGCCCGATCGCCTTACCGATCGCAGCGTAGGAACGCCGGCCGTCCTGCTGCAGCTGTTCAATGATTTGCTTAGAGACGTCGTCGGGTAGGGCGCCGCCAGAGCCATTGCTCGGGATCGTCCTCGAGCTTCGCGCCATCCGGTCCCCTCCTCGCCCGGCCTGGCCGGTATGAGTTCATGTCCGTCTATCTGCTAACTACCCATTCAACTGATTTCGTAGTTATATGTAAAGATAGCAACTGAATCACTTGTGGAGATAGTCCATCTCTGCGAAGCTCGACATCGGGATCCCGGAGAACGATGGGACTTGCGGGGGATAGACACTCCGGCGGAGGAGGCTTGGGATGACCGACCGTACGCTGCAGAACTTTGTGAATGGCAAGTTCACCGACGCCAGCGATGGGCGCACTAGCGCTGTAATCGACCCAAGTACCGGCGAGGTCTACGCCCAGGCGCCGGTATCGAGCCGTCAGGACGTGGACGCCGCTATGCAGGCCGCGGCGAACGCATTCGAGGGGTGGCGGGACAGCACCCCGTCCGAGCGCAGCCTGGCCCTGCTCAGGTTCGCCGACGCGATGGAGAAGCGCGCCGACGACATCATCGAGGCTGAGACCCGCAACACGGGCAAGCCGGTCGCGCTGACGGCGTCGGAGGAGATACCGCCCGCGGTGGACCAGATCAGGTTCTTCGCCGGCGCCGCGCGGGTGCTTGAGGGGCGTAGCGCCGGTGAGTACCTGCGAGACCACACCTCGATGATCCGGCGCGAGCCGATCGGGGTATGTGCCCAGGTGACGCCCTGGAACTACCCGATGATGATGGCAGTCTGGAAATTCGCGCCCGCCATCGCGGCAGGCAACAGCGTCGTGCTCAAGCCGTCGGACACCACCCCGGTGTCCACGCTGCTGATGGCCGAGATCGCGGCCGAGTTCCTGCCGCCCGGCGTGTTCAACGTCATCTGCGGCGACCGCGACACGGGCCGGGAGCTGATCTCGCACCCCACGCCGAGCATGGTGTCGATCACCGGGTCGGTCCGGGCCGGCATGGAGGTCGCGCGCTCGGCCGCCGAGGACCTGAAGAAGGTCCACCTCGAGCTCGGGGGCAAGGCACCGGTCGTGGTCTTCGACGACGCCGATGTCGAGGCGACCGCGGCGGGCATCGCGGGCGCGGGCTACTTCAACGCCGGCCAGGACTGCACCGCGGCGACTCGGGTGCTGGCCGGGCCCGGCATCGCCGCCGACCTGACCGCGGCGCTGGCCGAGCAGGCCAACAACACCACGACCGGCGGCCTGGACGTGCCCGACGCCTACTTCGGCCCGCTGAACAACCCGAACCAGCTCGCCCGCGTCGAGGGCTTCATCTCCCGCACGCCCGGCCACGCGGAGGTGGTCGCCGGCGGCCACCGGGTGGGGGAGCGCGGGTACCTGTACGCTCCCACGGTCGTGTCCGGCCTGCGGCAGGACGACGAGCTGATTCAGGACGAGGTCTTCGGGCCGGTCATCACCGTCCAGCGGTTCAGCGACGAGGACGAGGCGATCCGCTGGGCCAACGGCGTCAAGTACGGGCTCGCCTCCAGCGTGTGGACCAAGGATCACGGCCGCGCGATGCGGATGGCCAAGCGCCTGGACTTCGGCGCGGTGTGGATCAACACCCATATCCCGATCGTGGCCGAGATGCCGCACGGAGGCTTCAAGCACTCCGGTTACGGCAAGGACCTGTCCATGTACGGCTTCGAGGACTACACCCGGATCAAGCACGTCATGAGCTACATCGGCACCTGAGAAGGCGTATGCTCGCGTCGCTCCGAGCCGAGCTGCTCGTCCTGCGTAAGTCCCGGGTGGCCTGGGCGCTGGTGCTGACCGCGCCGATGCTGACGCTGGTGACCACGTACGCGTTCCAGTTCGTCGACTATCTCGGGCTCACTCCCGCGATGTATGCCCAGTTCGGCACGCCGGCCCAGAACCTGCAGGGCCTGCTGCCGAGCCAGTTCGACATCCAGGCCGTCAACGAGCTGTTCTTCACCGCGCCGTTCATCGTGCTCGGGGCGGTCATCGCCGGCGGGGACTGGGGACGAGGCACGATCAAAACGTCCCTGCTGCAGGGTCCGAGCCGGGCCCGCACGTTTGCCGGCCAGACGCTGGCCATCATGGCGGCCTGCGCGGTCAGCGTCGTGCTGAGCTTCGCCCTGGCCGCCATCGCGAGCGTCCTGATCCGGTGGTACGTCGGCAGTGGGCTCGCCGGCGCTAACGCCGCCTTCCCCGCGGCGAGCGTCGTGGGCCGGGCCGTGGCCGCCGGGCTGCTGATCGGTGTGGCCTATGGCGCGCTGGGCGTCGCACTGGGCACGCTGTGCCGTAGCGCCACCGGCGGCGTGGCCGCCGCCCTGCTCTGGTACGCCCTGGTCGATGGGTTCCTGTACGACCTGAGCATCAACGCCGGCGGCCTGTTTCAGACCATCTACAACGCCTTTCCCGCGGCGAGTGCGGTGACGCTCACGAGCATGTTCGGTTCGCCCGGCGGCGGCGCGAGCTCCGCCACGTACCAACCGGTCCGTCCCCTAGCAGCGACCCTGATCCTGCTCGGCTACACAGTGGCCTTCCTCGGCCTGGCCTTCCTCCGGCTGCGGCGAGGCGACGTGGCCGCGGCCAGCGGCACCTGGTTCACCCGGCGCCGGCGGATGGAAAGCGGGCCGCGGGCTGGCTGGCCGCCGGCCGATTCAGGCGCTGGCCGCCGCGTCGGCGTGCTGGCCTCATGGCGGGCCGAGCTGCTGGTCATGTCCAGATGGCCGACCATGTGGGCCTTCGTCCTGGCCCTTCCGGTGTTGACGCTGCTCAACGGCTACATCGACCAGTATGTTCTGTACCTCCGGGCCGGCGTCGGCGCCATCAGCCTGGCCACGCCGTCCCAGGTCCTGCCCACCATCCTGCCCGGCCAGTTCGTCCCGGCCGTGCTCAACAGCATCGGGTATGACCCGACTCTGGCCGGGACCGCCGCGTTCTTCCTCATCGGGGCGCTGGTCTCGGGCAGCAACTGGGCCGACGGCACCATCAAGACGTCGCTGCTGCAGGGCCCGACCAGGGTCCGCACCTCCGTCGGCCAGGCGCTCGCCGTGGCGGTGGCTCTGGCGGTGAGCGTGGCGGCGACCTTCGTGGTCTCCGGCCTGTTCAGCCTGGTGATCGCCCTGACGCAGGCCGGGTCGGTCGCGGTGGTGCCGAATCCGCCGGTGACGGTGGGCCGCATGGCGGCCGGGTTCGGCATCGCGGTTGTCGTGAGCCTGGCCTGGGGCGCCGCGGGCTGGACCGCGGGCACGCTGCTGAAGAACGCCGTCGGCGCGTTCGCCGCGATCATGCTGTGGACGACGATCGTGCAGCTGCAGCTTGACCAGTTCGCCACCGAACTGTCCGGGCCGCTGCGCGCCATCTACGACCTGCTGCCCGATGCCAGCACCGACACCGTCACGAACCTGTTCGGCGCGGCCAATCCGAGCTACGCACCCTCCTTCGCCGAGGTCGCGCCGCTCGTGGCCTTTGCCATCCTCGCGCTGTACGCCCTGGGCTGCTTCGTACTCCCGGTCGTCATGACCCGGCGCAGAGACCTGCTGTGACGGCACGTCACCTGATAGCAGGGTGGCTCTTGTGACCAATGGTTCACGATTGTGACGAATTGCTTACATGGGGATGCCTTTTTTGATCCACATGCGCGTTCGCCCCGTTCCCCTGGGTAGATACAAGTCAGTACAGGCTTGGTGCCCGGCGGAACCCTGCACCGCCGGGCACCTTCCTGTCTGAGGGCCTAGCCCAGAACGTCGGGCTCAGAAGCCGCACGCATGGGTCGCACCCCGGGGCACGCTGCCGTGACTGCCGATCCGCTGGGGCGGAGCTATCCCAGGTTGAGCAGGATGATGCCGGTTACCACCAGGACGGTGGCCGCGACGCGGGTCCGGCCGAACGGCTCGCGGAAGATCAGCGTGCCGATGATGGCGCCGAAGATCACGCTGGTCTCGCGGAGCGCGGCGATCGGGGCCAGCGCGCCGCGGGTCTGCGCCCACAGCACCAGGCCGTAGGCCAGGACGCTCAACGCCCCGGCGGCCAGGCCGGCCAGCAGGATCCGCGGCCGCTGCTTCAGCAGGACCTCCCGCCGGCGAGCCAGGGCGAACATCGGGACGCAGAGGCTCTCGAGCAGCATCAGCCAGCCGATGTAGCCGATCGAACTGCCCGACAGCCGCACGCCCACGCCGTCGACCGTTGTGTAGGCGGCGATGGTCAGGCCCGTGCCGACCGCGGCCAGGAAGGCCGCCCGGCCGGGACGGCGGCCGGCCAGCACCAGGGTGGCCAGGCCGGCCGAGACGACGAGCACGCCGGTGATCTGCGGCCAGCCCAGCCGTTCGTGGACAAAGATCGCGGCCAGGATCGTCACGACAAGCGGGGAGGTGCCCCGGGCCAGCGGGTAGACCTGGCCGAACTCGCCGAGCCGGTAGCACCGCATCAGCAGCAGGTTGTAAAAGACGTGGATAACGATCGACCCAAGCAGGTACGGCCAGCAATCCGCCCGGGGCATCGGGGCGAGGATGATAAGCGGGATCGCGACGACGATGCCGCCCACGCCGATCAGCGCGAACGCGAGCAGCTGATCCTTGATGCCGTGCGCGATGGCGTTCCAGGTCGCATGGGTGACGGCGGCGGCGAGGACGGCGAGAGTGACGCTCAGGGACAGGGTCGACGGGTCCAAACGGGGCTCCTCAGGCAGGCTGAATAGGAGCCCTCAGGGCTTTTATCCCGTCAGGTGTTCCCCGGTCGGCCGCCCGGCCCGGGCGGGCCGGCTTGGAACCAGGTCATGGCGCCGCTCGGTCCAGTCCCAGCCACCCTGATTGTGTGATCGTTACGGCGGCGGACAGCTGGCGGAACCCTAGGCGCAACCACGTGCTGTCTTCAGCTTAACCCACCCGGGCATGTCCAGGGCGGCCGGTGATCTCGCCGGTCTCGTATTCAAGCTGCGTGCGCAGCAGCAGCGTGACCCAGGTGCGGTACGGACGCCAGTTCTCGCTGATCTGCCGGATCTGGTCGGGCGCCGCCGGTCCGGGCAGCCCGTAGGCAAGCGCCACCGCGCGGGCCAGCCGCGGCTCCTGGCCGGGCACCGCGTCCGGATCGCCCGCACCGCGCAGCAACGTCAGCCCGGCGGAGAACTCCCCGATGCCGGGCAGCGTCTTCAGGTCGGCCATAGCGTCCTCGTGCGGCATGGCCCGCAGCCGGGCGGTGTCGAGCTGCCCGTCCAGGGCGGCCCGGGCCAGCGACCTGAGCCATTCCGGCTTGCGTCCGGACAGCCCGCGGAACTCCTCGAGCCCGGCCAGCCGCTGCGGGGACGGGAAGGCGTGTACGGTCCGGCCGCCGAAGCCAACCGGCTCGCCGAGTTGTTCCGCCATCCGCGCCTTGATCGCCGCAGCCTGGGTGATCCGGATGCGGTGCCCGATGATGGTCCAGGCCGCGGCCTCGTACGGCGACCAGAACCCGACCGGCCGCAGGCCCGGATACCGTCGCTGAATTTCCCCGGCCACCGGGTCGCGCTCCCCGACCGCGGGAAACCCCGAGCCATCCACGTCAAGCGACAAGATCCGCTCCACCTGCGCGTGCACGGCTGTCAGCAGGTCGGGCCCGGGCTCGGCCGGGCTGACGACCTCGGCCGTCACGATCCCGGCGTCGTCCTGGCGAACCCGGACGCCAGCGGTCTGCCAGCTGCCTTCCACCGGGAACGCGAGCTCGAGAGCGCTGTCCGCCGGCCTGGCATAAGCGGCGGGCGTGAAGCCCTCGAGGAACTTGATGCTGTCCGCCAGCGAGAACGGCCCCCGCGGAATCAGCGTAAACGTCTCCATGAACCCATCACATCACCGCCCACTGACATTTCGCGGCCGCATTCCGCCCCTTAGAGTGCGCGCCGGTTTTGTAGGTAACCAAGATCATCTTGGGGATAGCGCTGGACAGGAGGCGCCTGCCTGGTTGTGTACCACGCAGCAGATCACCTCGCTTGTCCGGGAATTCAGCCAGGCGGAGCAGAGGCTAAAGAAGGCTCCGCCCGGGCTCCGCCCGGGCCCTCTTGGGATCGTGGATCGTTACTACCCTTATAGGGTGGCTAAGTATCCACAATAATTCGAATGTCTGGACCAGGGCCTGATTGGCGCATGGCTGGTGGGCCGAGGCTGGTTGGGCCGGCTCACGGCGCGGTGGTGCCCGGTGGCGGCATGGTTCCGGTCTGGTTGCCGGACGCGCAATCAGTAGGAGGCCATGACCAGCGCAAACTCGCTGGGGTCCCCTATATATGTGTCGTGCACCCCCACCGCATACCACGGACCTAAGGAAGTCGATGGCACAGTGCACCCCGAAGAAGGACCCGATGGCATATCGACTTCCCCGCGAGCGAGGACACGGGGAGCTATCGAGGTTGACACCTGGCTTCGGGCGGCCTAGGCTCGAGCCAGGTCATATATGAGATGCGATACATGATGAATCCATCAGAAGCCTTCGCCTTCGAGGCCCCTCGGCCGGCCTTCCTGACCGCGGGAGCCGGGGCGCTGCCGTCCCGGACGGTCGCCGTGCTCGAGGCGATCAAGCACGCGATCCTCACGGGCGAGCTGAAGCCGGGACGTCCGCTGGTCGAGACCGACCTGGCCGAGCTACTCGGCGTGTCCAAGACCCCGGTGCGCGAGGCGCTCAAGACCCTGGCCGGCGCCGGCCTGGTCACGATGAACCCGTACAAGGGCGCCGCCGTGCGCGTCGTCGATAACGAGCAGGCCAGGCACGTCTACGATGTCCGGTTGCTGCTCGAGCCCGAGGCCCTGGCCCGGGCGGTGGCCGCCGGCCCCGACTGGTACCCCGCGCACGCCGCCCTAGCCAGCGCGGACAACGCCCGTGACCAGGCCGAACGCAGCCTGGCGAACCGCGACTTCCACCGCGCGCTCTACGCAGGCTGCGGCAACCCGTTGCTGATCAGGATGCTCGATGACCTGCGTGACCAGACGGCGCTGGTCGCGGTGGCCAGCTGGCGGCACGATCCGCCGGGCGCCGTCACGCCCAGCTGGGAGCGTGAGGCGGCCGAGCATCAGGCCATCCTCGAAGCGGCCGAAGGTGGCGACGGCCCCAGCCGCGCCGCCGCCCTGCTGCGTGCCCACATCGCCGCCTTTTTCGACCGCAACTTCACCGGCGACCCGCCAGCACCACCTAAGGAGATCAACCCATGAGCCTTACCCCGGCCGAAGCGCGGCACCTACGCCACGTCCTCGCCACGGCGGTCGTCGTCCCGGTCACGCCGCTGCGCGCCGACGGCAGCCCCGACTGGGACACCTACGCGGCGCTGACCGGGCGCCTGATCGACGGCGGGATCACGGTCATCACCCCGAACGGCAACACCGGGGAGTTCTACGCGCTCAGCCAGGCCGAGGCCCGGCATGCCGTCGAGACCGCGGCCGAGGTCGTCAGCGCCCGGGACAGCGGGATCGAGCTGCTGGCCGGCGTCGGCCACGACATCGCCACGGCGGTCGAGGCGGCCAGGCACGCACAGCACCACGGCGCCCGCATGATCATGATCCACCAGCCGGTGCACCCCTACGTGTCGGGTGAAGGCTGGATCGACTACCACGCCGCCATCGCCGGCGCGGTCCCCGACCTCGGCGTCGTCCTGTACATCAGGGACGAGCGACGCACCGGCGCGCAGATCGCCGGGCTCGCCGACCGGGCGCCGAACGTCATCGGCGTCAAGTACGGCGTCCGGGACGCGACCAAGTTCGCCGCCGTGGCCAGGGACGCCGGGATCGACCGGTTCACCTGGCTGGCCGGCGCGGCCGAGCTGACCGCCCCGGCGTACTGGGCCGTCGGCGCGCACGCCTTCACCTCCGGCCTGGCCAACGTCCACCCGCACCTGGCGCTGTCCATGCTCGACGCGCTGCGCGCCAACGACTTCGGCGCGGCGATGAAGGTCTGGGAGTCGGCGCGCCGGTTCGAGGAGCTGCGCGCCGCCGACTCCTCCGCCGACAACGTCAGCGTGGTCAAGGAGGCCCTGGCCCAGCTGGGCCTGTGCCGTGCCGACGTCCGGCCGCCGAGCCGCCCGCTGCCCGCGCCCATCAAGGAGGAGATCACCGGCATCCTGGCGAGCTGGGGGATGCTGTGACCTCGGGGAATGGGACCGATCGCAAGGCTCCCGAGGAGCTGCGCAGCTTCCGCTGGTTCGGCGGCGAGCGCACCTCCGGGCTGCGGGCCTTCGGCCACCGCTCGAGAATGCGCCAGCTCGGCGTCGAGCCGGAAGAGCACCTCGGCAAGCCGCTCATCGTCATCCTGAACACCTGGTCCGAGCTGAACCCCTGCCACATGCACCTGCGCCAGCGGGCCGAGCAGGTCAAGCGCGGCGTGCTGGAGGCGGGCGGCTTTCCCGTCGAGATGCCGGTCGCCACCCTCAGCGAGACGTTCCAGAAGCCGACCCCGATGATGTACCGGAACCTGCTGGCCATGGAGACCGAGGAGCTGCTGCGCTCCTACCCGGCCGACGGCGCGGTGCTGATGGGCGGCTGCGACAAGACCACCCCCGCGCTGCTGATGGGCGCGGCCAGCGCGAACGTCCCGGCCATCTACCTGACCGCGGGCCCCATGCTGAGCGGTAACTTCCGCGGCCAGAAGGTGGGCAGCGGCACCGACGTGTGGAAGTTCTGGGACGACGCCCGGGCCGGGCTGGTCGGCGACTGCGAGCTAGCCGAGCTCGAATGCGGCATCGCCCGCTCACCCGGCCACTGCATGACGATGGGCACGGCCTCGACGATGACCTCGGCCGCCGAGGCCCTCGGCATGACGCTGCCCGGGATGGCCTCGATCCCCGCGGTCGACTCCGCCCACTACCGGATGGCGGCCGCCACCGGCCGGCGCGTGGTGGACATGGCCTGGGACGACCTGACCCCGGACAAGGTCCTCACCCGCGAGGCGTTCGAGGACGCGGTCGCGACCGTACTCGCCCTCGGCGGCTCCACCAACGCCCTCATTCACCTGATCGCGATGGCCGGCCGGGCGGGCGTCGAGCTGACCCTGGCGGACTTCGACGCGATCTCGCGCCGGGTGCCCTGGCTGGCGAACGTCAAGCCGAGCGGGACGTACCTGATGGAGGACTTCTACTACGCCGGCGGCCTGCCCGCGCTGCTCGGCCAGCTGGCCAAGGTCCCCGGGGCACTGCACCTGGACCGGATGACGGTGAGCGGCCGTCCGTTCGGAGAAAAGATCACGGACGCACCGATCTACGACGAAGACGTCATCCGGACGCCCGATACGGCGCTGGCCGCCGAGGGCGGGGTGGCGGTGCTCCGCGGCAACCTGGCCCCGGACGGCGCGGTCATCAAGCACATCGCGGCCGAGCCGCGGCTGCTCAAGCACACCGGGCCCGCGGTCGTCTTCGACTCCTACGCCGACCTGCAGGCGCGGATCAACGACCCGGCGCTGAACGTCACGCCGGACTCGGTGCTTGTGCTGCGCAACGCGGGCCCCAAGGGCGGTCCCGGCATGCCCGAGTACGGCATGCTGCCCATCCCTGACTACCTGCTGGCCCAGGGTGTGCGCGACATGGTGCGCATTTCCGACGCCCGGATGAGCGGGACCAGCTACGGTGCCTGTGTGCTGCATGTTGCCCCGGAGTCGTTCGTCGGCGGCCCGCTCGCTTTCGTCCAGACGGGCGATCTCGTCACCCTGGACGTGGCCGCCCGCGAGCTGTCCCTGGATATTTCCGAACGGACGATGGTGCTCCGCCGCGAACAGTGGCAGCCTCCCGAGCCGAAGTTCGAACGTGGTTACGGCGTCCTGTACACCGAGCACATCACCCAGGCCAACGAGGGCTGTGACTTCGGCTTCCTGGCCCGGCGCGGCCGCAACCCAGATCCCGACCCCAAGTAAATCCTCCGAGGAGAACCGATGACCCAGGGGTTTGACCCGCGCACCGCAGAACCGGTGGGGGAGCCGGTCGCCGAGGCGACCGACGCCGAGGTCGACGCGATCGTCGCGGCCGCCGCGGCGGCCTTCCCGGCCTGGTCAGCGTACCCGCGCCGCGCCGAGGCGCTCGAGGCCGTGGCGGACGCGCTCGACGCCCGCGCGGCCGAACTCGCGGTCATCGCCGACACCGAGACCGCGCTCGGCGGCGAGCGGCTGCAAGGTGAGGTCGCTCGCGCCACCGGGCAGCTGCGCCTGTTCGCGGCCGTCCTGCGGGACGGCGGCTATCTGGAGGAGGTCGTCACCCTGGCCTCGGGTCCCGCGCCCGAGCTGCGGCGGATCAACCGGCCGGTGGGGCCGGTGGCCGTCTTCGCCGCGTCCAATTTCCCGTTCGCGTTCTCCGTGGTCGGCGGGGATACGGCGTCCGCGCTGGCCGCCGGGTGCCCGGTGGTGGTGAAGGCGCACGAGGGGCATCCGGTCACCTCGCAGGTGTGCGCGCAGATCGTCGTCGAGGCGCTGGCGGCCGCCGGGGCTCCCGCCGGGACCTTCGCGCTGGTCCACGGGGTGCAGGCCGGCCTGCGGCTGCTCCGGCATCCGGCGGTGGCGGCGGCCGGGTTCACCGGGTCGGTCGCCGGCGGACTGGCGCTGGCCCGGATCTGCGCCGAACGGCCGGTCCCGATCCCGTTCTTCGGCGAGCTCGGTTCGGTCAATCCGGGCGTGGTGCTGCCCGGCGCCGCGTTCTGCCGCCCGGCCGCGATCGCCACCGGCTACGTGGGCTCGCTGACGCTGGGCACCGGCCAGTTCTGCACCAACCCGGGCCTGCTCTTCGTGCCCGAGGACGTGGGCCTGCTGACCGCGATCAGCGAGGCGGCCGGGGCGTCGGCGGGCGGGGCGATGCTCACGGAGAAGATCTTCGCCGGCTACCGGGACGCGGTGGCCGAGGCCGACGCTCATCCCGGCGTGACCGCGCTGGCCGAAGGCCAGCCCGGCCCGGGCCCCTGGGGGGCCACGCCGCGGGTCTTCCATACCTCGCTGAAGGAGTTCGCCGCCGATATCGCTGTCCTGTCCCGTGAGCGGTTCGGTCCGGCCGGGCTGGTTATCACCTATTCCGCGGTCGAGGACCTGCTGCCGGTCCTGGCCGCGCTGCCGGGCAACCTGGTCGGGACCGTGCACGTCGATACCGGATCGGAGCAGGACATGGACCTGGCCCGCCAGGTGGTGCCGGTGCTTGAGCGCATCGCGGGCCGGATCGTCTGCAACGGCTGGCCGACCGGCGTGGCCGTGGTCGCGGCGCAGCATCACGGCGGCCCGTGGCCGTCCACCACGGCGCCGGCCTACACCTCGGTGGGCACAGCCGCGATACGCCGCTGGCTGGTGCCCGTGGCCTACCAGGACTTCCCCGCCGAACTGCTGCCCCCTAGGCTGGCTGACCTATGAGTCCCCAGATCGCGGTCAACACCGCAGTGACGCGAGATGAGCTGCTCGACTTCATCTCCTCCAGGCACCACGCCATCGTGATCACCGCCAGGGCCGACGGAACGCCGCAGGCATCACCGGTCACCTGCGGCGTCGACGACGGCAAGATCGTGGTCGCGACCTATCCCGAGCGCGCCAAGACCCGGAACGCGCGCCGTCACCCGCAGGTCAGCGTGCTGGTGCTCTCGGATGACTTCGGTGGTCCGTGGGTACAGGTCGACGGCACCGCCGAGGTGCTCGATGTGCCCGAGGCGATCGAACCGCTGGTCGGGTACTTCCGGTCCATCTCCGGCGAGCACTCCGACTGGGACGAATACCGGCAGGCCATGGTGCGGCAGGGCAAGTCGCTGCTGCGGATCACCCCCGAGCGCTGGGGTCCGGTGGCCACCGGGGGGTTCCCGCCCCGGCTGGCCTAGGACTCGGTATTCCGGCTGGGCATCAGGTACTTCCAGGGCGTGGCGGCTGCCCGGCCGATGGTCGTCTTGACCTCGATTACCGCCGGCCGTCCGTCCGCCAGCGCCTTGGTCAGTGCGTGCGCCAGCGCGTCGGGGCTGCGTACGCGGTAGCCAGCCGCGCCGAACGCCTCGGCGACCGCGGCGAAATCGGGGTTGTGCAGCCGCGCGCCCACATCCCGGCCCGCATAGAGGCGCTGCTGGTCGAGCAGGACGTTCCCGAAGGCGTCGTTGTTGAAGATCACCGCGACCACGCCCAGGTTGTACTGCACGGCGGCGGCCAGTTCACCGATGCCGAATCCGAAGCCGCCGTCGCCGGCGATGGACACCACGGCCCGTTCGGGAAACGCGGCCTTCACCCCCAGTGAGGTGGGGTAGCCGAATCCCAGCGTGCCCTGGTAGCCGCAGGTGACGAACTGGCGCGGCGCGTGCACCCCGAACCCGAAGTACGAAGCGAAACCGGCCTGGCAGATCTCCTCCACGAAGAAGCCGTCCGCGGGCAGCGCCGTCCGGATGGCGGCCAGGTAGTCCAGGTCCTCGCCGACATCACGGAACTCCCGTGCCACCTGCTCCTTCACCGCCCGGAACTCCTCGCTGCGATCCGGCCTGGCCGCGCTGTCACCGTCCCGTCCGCTGACCAGTTCCCGTGTCAGCGCGGCGGTCGCCTCCCGTGCATCGGCCAGCACCGACACCTCGGGTTCAAGCCGGACGGCCTGTTCCGGGTCGATGTCGATGAGCACCGTCCGCAGCCGGGCGGGCCGGCCCGGCCAGCGGAACCAGGCCAGCTCGAGCCGTGTCCCGATGCCGAGCAGCACATCGGTGTCCGCCCAGCGCCGGTAGCCCGCGGCGCTGGTGAACCCGAACGGGTCGTCATCGTCGACGATGCCTCGTCCCGCGCGGAAGGACACCACCGGCGCCTGCAGCCGCCGGGATAGCTCGCGCACCTGAGCGGCCGCGTGGCGGGCCCCGCCGCCTACCATGATCATCGGATTCCTGGCTCCGGCCAGCAGCCCGGCGGCCCGGGCGATGGCCGCACGGTCGAGTTCGGGTGGACGCACCGGGATCGGCGGCACCGCGGCCGCGGGTGCGGGCGCGGCCAGCACGTCCCAGGGCACGGCGATCGCGGTCGGCCGGGGCCGCCCCGACCTGGCGTGATGGAACGCCTGGGCGGTGAGCTCGCTGGCCTGACCCGGATTCTCGACGATGGCGGCCCATTTGGTCAGCGAGCGCATGGTGGCGAGCTGGTCGGGGAGCTCATGCAGATGGCCCAGGCCCCGGCCGATGAACGCGGACGGGATCTCTCCGGTAATGCAGATCACCGGGGCGCTGGCCCCGTAGGCCGAGATCAGCGCCGCGCTGGCGTTCAGGAACCCGGGACCAGGCACCACCGTGTAGACGCCGGGCCGCCCGGTCGCCTGGGCGTAGCCGAAAGCCATATAGGCCACGGTCTGCTCGTGCCGGGCGCCGATCACCCGGATCCCGGATCGCGACATCGCGTCGAACAGGGGGTACGTCTGCACGCCCGGTATCCCGAACACGGTGTCGACGCCGTGGCTGACCAGCGACTGCACGATGACGTCGGCGGTGGTCAGCGACGGGACGGCGGCGGCGCCGACCTGGTTCGCGGTACTGGTCACGAGGCGCCTCCGTGCGCTGGCGGGCCCGGGCCCGGCTGTCAGAACCTAAATATGGTCTATACAACTTCGGGTGCCTCGGCCTGGGGTGGCAGACTGGCCGCATGACCGGACCGGATCCCAAGGCAGACCTCCACCGATATCTGCAAGACGCGCGCGATGCTCTGCTGTGGAAGCTCGACGGGCTCTCGGAGTACAACATCCGCCGCCCGATGGTGCCCACCGGCACCAACCTGCTGGGACTGATCAAGCACGCGGCCGGCGTGGAACTTGGCTACCTCGGCGACTGCTTCGGCCGGCCCTTTGCCGAGCGGCTGCCCTGGCTGGAGGACGACGCCGAGCCCAACGCGGATATGTGGGCCACCGTCGCCGAGTCGCGCGAGGAGATCACCGAGCTGTACCAGCGGGTCTGGGTCCACTCGGACGCCACGATCGGCGCGCTGGCCCTGGATGCGGTAGGGCACGTGCCGTGGTGGCCGGATTACCGGAGCGAGGTGACCCTGCACAAGATCCTGGTCCACATGATCGCCGAAACCGACCGGCACGTCGGCCAGGCCGACATCGTCCGTGAACTCATTGACGGGGCGACCGGGCTGCGGGACAGCAACAGCAACATGCAGCAGGGGGACCAGGCCTGGTGGGAACGCTACCGGGAGCGGCTGGAACGGGCGGCCCTGGAGGCCCAGCGCGCCGCGGCGCGCGAAGCCGGCTAGCCACCCCGCGAACGGAACGAACAGCAGGCGCCTGCGCCCGCCAATCCTACGGATGCCTGGCAGATCAGGTATCCGCTGACGCCGCGGCTTGGCCGGGCCAGCGCGCCTGCCGCAGTTCACGCCGGGTCGAGCAGTACGCCACGGCGACGGCTTCGGCTGCGGCCAAGGTCAGCATCGTATGAGGCCCATGCAGCCACGACAGCAGCAGCCCGCAGCCCGCGAGCCCGGCGGGCATGCCCAGGCCGATGAGCGTCATGAGCGCGGCGACGACCCGGCCGCGTTGGTCGGGGGGCGCCTGCCTGATCACCAGGATGTCCACGAGCACGCGGATCGCGGGTAGGCCCAGCATCAAGGTAAACATCAGGCCGGCCACCCACCACGGACCGAACGGCACGGCGAGCAGCGCGAGGATGAGCGCGTCAAGCAGGCACACGGCCAGCAGGAGCACCCCTGGCTGGAGCCGGTGCAGGACCTTGACCAGCGGCGCTCCGGCCAGGCCGCCGGCCGCGCCCAGGCCAAGCGCCAGGCCGATCGTGCTGGCTGGCACCGCCTGGTGGCGCAGGATCACGATGATGACCAGCTCGAACCCGGCGCCGATCGTGTTCACGAACATGATGAGCAGCGTGGCCGCGCGGAGCACAGGCTGGTCCCAGAGCGTTCGGAGCCCGGCCAGCATGCTCCCGGCCCGGGCCGTGTCGTTCTGAGCCGGCCCGGGCGGCCGCCTAGCCGGCTCATCCGCCGCACCCGGGACGAACTTCATCAGGACCGCGCTCGCCAGCGCGGCCAGAAACGAGCCCGCGGTGAACAGGAACGGAACCGCGTGGGCCAGCGCACGTACCGCGTAGAGCGCTCCGCCCAGCGCCGGCCCGGCCAGGGCGGCGCCGGTCATCCTGACCTCCTCCTGGGTGAGTGCCTGCGTCAGCTGTCCGGGCGGCACCACCGAGCGCAGCAGCAGCGTCTGCGCGGTGCTCTTGACGGCCTGCCCGACCCCGAGCAACGCCGCGGCGGCGAAAAGCACGGGCACGGACCGCCAGCCCGTGATCAGCGCCGCGGCGACCGCCGCCGTCACGATGGCGCGAGCCGCCTCGGTGCAGATCACGATCGTGCGCCGGTCGTACCGGTCGGCCAGCACCCCCGCGGGCAACCCGGCCGCCAGCATCCCGACGGCCTGCACCGCCGCGAACAGCCCGGCCATGGCGGGGGAGCGGGTCAGCGCCAGGATGGTCAGCGGGTAGGCGATATCGGCAACCGAAACGCCGAGAGCGGACGCGGACGCCCCGATCCAGAGCGTCTGGAACGACAGGTTCCGCCATAGCGGCACCGTCCCTGCCGCCGACCCTGTCCCTGCCGCCGACCCTGTCCCTGCCGCCGACCCCGCGTCTGGCGGCGCGGCCTGCTCGCCTGTTTGCCGGGCTGAAGTGGCTGCGTTACCCATCTTGGCCTCCGGTGTCCCTGTCGCTCTCCGCCTGGTCTCTCACGAGAACGTCATCATTCACATATTCGTGAATGATGACATAATCGTGAGAGCATGGCAAGATGTTGCTATGGAACAGCCCCCAGCCGAAGGACAGCCACGCGCGGTCCGGGCCGTGGACAACGTGGATGTGCTCAAGGCGATGGCAGACCCCACCCGGCTGGCCATCCTGGCGGCGCTGATGAAGACGAGGCACGATCTGCCGGTCATGTCGGTCAAGGAACTAGCCGCTGAACTCGACGAACCGCAGACCAAGCTCTACCGGCACGTGCGGCAGCTTGAAGCGGTGGGCCTGATCAAGGTGGCGGGCACCCGGATGGTCTCTGGCATCCTTGAGCAGCGCTACCAGGCCTGCCAGCAGGATCTTTCTTTCGAACGCGGCTTCCTCCACGAGCACGCGGACGAGTCCGAGGTGGCGATGCAAGCGCTGCTCGACCGCTACCGCGACGGCTTCTTCGCGGCGTTCCGGGCCAGCAGGCCGGCCGAGGCCGATATACCGGCGGACGAGGCCTACCGCAAGCCGGTCCTGGCCATGTCCGACCTCAAGGTGTCCCCGGCCAAGGCGGCGGAGCTGACGAGCAGGCTGAAGGAGATCATGGATGAGCTCAACGACGACAAGATGGAGGACCCGGACGGCGTTCCGCTGAATTTGCTCATCGGTTGTTTTGTCCCCGCTGAACGACCAGATCATTGACCCGACCGCTCTACGCCACCCCGCCCCCGGGAGCCGGTAGACCTGACATGGCACGATGAACTACGACCACCGTGACGATGGGGACAGGCCATGGACGACGAGCGTGAACATCTCAGCTGGCAAGCCTTCGGGGAAGCATCCCGGGAGCTTGCCCAGGCGATCGCCGACGACGGCTTCGAGCCCGATCTGATCCTGTCCATCGCGCGCGGTGGGCTGTTCCTGGCTGGTTCGCTCGGCTACGCGCTCGCGGTGAAGAACCTTCATGTGATGAACGTCGAGTTCTACGACGGAGTCGGGACCACGCTCGACATGCCGGTCATGCTGCCGCCGGTGCCCTCCGCGGTGGATTTCTCGGCCAAGAAGGTCCTCATCGCCGACGATGTCGCCGACTCGGGCCGGACGATCGAGCTCGTCTATACCTTCATCAAGGATCACGTCGAGGACGTCCGCTCCGCGGTGATCTACGAGAAGCCCCGCTCCGTGATCAAGTGCGATTACGTCTGGAAGCACACTGATCTGTGGATCAACTTCCCCTGGAGCTCGACGACTCCAGTAGTCCACCGCTCCGGCCAAGTCTTCGACGCCTGACCCATCCCCGCCCGGCCCGCCCGCCCACGCACATACTCCCCGCCACACCAGCACCGGCACCACCACCAGGCACCGGCACTGATCCACGTCCGTCAGTAGTCACCGCCCTGGACGATGCCCGTGCGGGCGGCTTCCAACGCGAGCAGCGCCACGTGCAACGACGTCCGTGACTCGGCCGAACCCAGATCCGTCCCGAGGATCCGCTCAATCCGATGCAGTCGTTCGTAGAAGGTAGGCCGGGCCAGATGCGCGTTCTTGGCGGCTTCCGCCTTGTTGCCTCCGGCTGCCAGGTACGCGGCTAGCACGCCGATGAGTTCGGCGTCCTGCTCGCTGGCCAGCAGAGCGCCGAGTTCACGTTCCACGAACGTCTGCAGCCGCGGATCGTCACGCAGCAGATGGAGCAGGCCGCGCAGCCGCAGGTCAGGCAGCCGGTAGAACAACGGCTGGCCGGCTCGCAACGGCTGGCCGGCTCGCGACGGCTGGCCGGCTCGCGACGGCCGGCCGGCTCGCGACGGCCGGCCGGCTCGCGACGGCAAGGCGCCGGGGTGGAGGATATCCGGGCGCTCGGCCGCGACATCGGCGACCTGGCTGGCCTCGAGAAACGAGCGGCGTACGTCCCTGATCGACCCGGCGCTCGTCCCGACCCCGATCACGAGCCCGTCCTGCCCATCGCCGAGCCGCTCCCTGATCAGGGTCGTGAGGCTGGTTAGCACCCGGTCCGGGTCAGCGTGCGGACTGAGCGACAGCATGGCTCCCGCGCGGGCGTCATCCAGGGTTCCGACCAGGGCAGGAACCCGCTCGGTCCGGCACGCGGCGGCGGCGACGTCGGCGACGTCGAGCACGCGCGCGTGGGCGGAGATCCCGAGCACCCCAGCGGTTCCGGCCGGATCGCTGAGCCTGAGGACCAAGGCAATGAGCTGCCGCTCCTCGACCGGAACCCCGAGCGCCCGGGCGCGCACCGCAGCCTCGGCCGGGTCGGCGTGGGCCTGGGAAATGATGCTGGTGATCAAAGTCCGGTGGGCCTGCCGGTCCAGGCTCTCCCGGTGCCGGGTGAGCAGGCGACCGAGCGCCAGCGTGGTCGCGGCTCGCTCGACGAGGACCGTGTCGGTGGCGGTAGGCGGCCCGTTACAGACCAGGATCACCCGGCCCCAGTCCTCACCGCGCGCTCCGACCGGCGTGAACAGCCACCCCGACGCCTCGTCGTAGACCGCTCGCCCCGGCCCCCCCGCTCGCCCCGGCCCCCCGGCCGACCCCGGCCCCCCGGCCCGCCCCGCCCCATCGGCCGAACCTCCGGGACTCACCCCCCGGCTGCGCCGGGCGAAACCGGCCAGCAAACGAGCCGGATCGGCGCCGCCTGGCTCGCAGGCAAGCACCCGGTGCGCGAGGTCGGCCAGGATCACCGGCCGTCCGGCCAGGATCGCGGCCTGCCGCACGATCTCGTCGGGCGTCGCGCCCGCCACGGAAAGCTCGGTGAACACCTCGTGCAGGCGTTCCGATGCTCGCAGCTCCTCTAGCTGGGCATCGATGATCCGGGCGTGCACCGCCTCGGTGATCTCGACGAACGGGACCTCCCGCTCGAAGGCAATCAAGGTCAGCCCGCTGCCGGCGGCGGCGCGCACCAGCGCCTCGGGCAGGGCTCCGACGTACCGTCGGCCCAGTTCCACCGCCAGAGCGCTCACTCCAGCCCGCGCCAGGTCAGTAGCGTACTTAGCCAGCAGGGCCGGCTCCGGCGGCAGCGCGATCCCGGTGGTGAGCACGAATTCGCCGCCCTGGAGCAGGTGGGCCGCGTCCGCCAGCTCAAGCACATGGACCCACCTGACCCGCGCGCCGAGACCGGCGCGGCCCGCGACCACCTGCGGGCTGCCCCGGCGGACGACGTCGAGTCCGAGCAGGTCGCCAACGGTGGGAAACACAAACAAAGAGTAAGGCAAAATCATAAGTTCCTTACACATTGTCGGTTCCCACCCGAACAGAAACAAGGAAGACTAGAGCCATGTCTGAGCTGCTCGCCCGCCATCGCGCGGTCATTCCCAACTGGGTCGGGGTCTACTACGACGAGCCGATCGAGATCGTCAGCGGCCAAGGCTGCCGGGTCACCGACGCCGAGGGCCGCGGGTACCTGGACTTCTTCGCCGGCATCCTCACCAACATGCTCGGTTACGACGTGCCCGAGGTCCGCGACGCGGTCGAGCGGCAGCTCGCCACCGGCATCGTGCATACCTCGACGCTGTACCTGATCCGCCATCAGGTCGAGCTCGCGGAGAAGATCGCCAGGCTGTCCGGTATCGAGAACGCCAAGGTGTTCTTCACCAACTCCGGGTCCGAGGCCAACGAGGTCGCGCTACTGGCCGCGCTCACCGCGCGTAACGCCAACGAGGTCCTGGCCATGCGGGGGAGCTATCACGGGCGCTCGTTCGGCACCGTCGCCGTGACGGGCAATGCGGCCTGGAAGATGTCGAGCCACAGTCCGTTCGGCACTCATTATCTGCACGGTGCGGACCGGCAGCTGGCCGCCTACGCCGGCCTGGACGACGCCGACTACATCAAGGCCTGCGCGGACGACCTGCGCGCCCTGCTGGCCGGCGGCATCCATCCCGCCGACGTCGCCTGCCTGCTGGCCGAGCCGGTCCAGGGCGTGGGCGGGTTCACGATGGCGCCCGACGGCCTGTTCGCGGCCTACCAGGAGGTCCTGGACGAGCATGGCATCCTGCTGATCTCCGACGAGGTGCAGACGGGCTGGGGCCGCACCGGGGAGCACTTCTGGGGCATCAGCGCGCACGGCGTCATCCCGGACGCGATGACGTTCGCCAAGGGCCTGGGCAACGGCTTCGCGATCGGCGGCGTGGTGGCCCGCGGCGACCTGCTGGACGGGATCCGCGGCAGCGGCATCTCCACCTTCGGCGGCAACCCGATCGCCACCGCGGCGGCCAACGCCACCCTGGACTACGTGCTCTCCCACGACCTGCAGCGTAACGCCGCCGTCACCGGCCGGATCATCCTCGACGGGCTCAGGGAAGCCACGAAGGACCTGGCCATCGTCGGAGAGGTGCGCGGCAAGGGCCTGATGTTCGCCGTCGACCTGGTGGACCCGGTTACGAAAAAGCCGAGTCCGCCGCTGGCCGGCCAGATGCTCGAGGCGACCAGGGAACGCGGCCTGCTCATCGGCAAGGGCGGCCTGTACGGGCACACGCTGCGGA
>JBEKKH010000008.1:0-34743 GCA_050010815.1 Streptosporangiaceae bacterium
GGTGTTCACGCCTGACGGCCGGTATCTCGCGTTCATCTCCCGGCGCAGCTTCGACCCGGTGTATGACGCCCAGACCTTCGACCTGTCGTTCCCGTTCGGCAGCCGCCCCTACCTGGTGCCGCTCGCCGCGCAGACCCCGTCCCCCTTCGGACCGCTGCCAGGTGGCCGGGGATGGGCCACCGACGCCGACGATAAAGACCAGACCGATTCTTCCGAACGGACCGTGGTCTCAGTGGACCCCGAAGGCCTGGCCAGCCGGGTGGTAGGCGTCCCCGTCACCGAGGCCAGGTACTCGGGTCTGCGTGCGGTCAAGGGAGGCCTGGCCTGGCTGCGCGAGCCGGTGTCCGGCGTCCTGGGCGAGGGCATCGCGCATCCGGACGACGAGGCGCCGCGGTCGGCCCTGGAACGCTTCGACCTGGCCAAGCGCGAGGTCACCGAGCTGGTCGCCGAGCTCGACTGGTTCGAGGTCAGCGGTGACGGGACCCGGCTGGTGGTCAAGGACGGCGAGGACCTGCAGGTGCGGCCGTCCGGTAGTAAGGAGGACGACGACTCGGCCGAGACGGTTACCGTGGACCTGACCCGGGCCAGGTTCGTCTCTGATCCGCCCGCGCTGTGGCGGCATGCCTACGCCGAAGCCGGCCGGGAGATGCGCCGGAACTTCTGGAACCCGGACATGTCCGGGGTGGACTGGGACGGGGTGCTCGCGGCCTACCGGCCGCTGCTTGACCGCGTCCGCGGCGCCGACGACTTCACCGACCTGCTGTGGGAAGTGGTCGCCGAGCTCGGTACCTCGCACTCGTATATTTACCAGGTCGGCCAGGGCTTCGGCCCCGGCGAGCCGGGCTCCGGCGCCGTGGGCCAGCTCGGCGCGGACATCTCCCGTGACGGTTCCGGCCGCTGGGTGGTGGACCGGGTGCTGCCGGGGGAGTCGTCGGACCCGCGGGCCCGCTCGCCGCTGGAGGCGCCCGGTGTCGTGGTGCGCCCCGGTGACGAACTGATCGCGGTCGACGGGCGTCCGGTCGATCCGCTGTACGGTCCCTGGCCGCTGCTGGCCGGGGCGATCGGCAAGCCGGTCGAGCTTATGGTCAAGGCCGCTGCCGCCGACGCGCGGCAGGTGGTGGTGGTGCCGCTGCGGGACGAGCGGCGGCTGCGGTACCAGGACTGGGTGGCCGGCCGGCGGCGGCTGGTTCGTGAGCTCGGTGAGGGCCGCCTGGGCTACCTGCACATCCCGAACATGGTGGGGGAGGGCTGGGCCGACTTCCACCGCGATCTGCGGACCGAGATGCGCTTCGACGCCCTGGTCATGGACGTGCGGGGAAACGGCGGCGGGCATATCTCGCAGCTCGTCGTGGAGAAGCTGGTCCGTCGCGTCATCGGCTGGGAGAACGGGCGCGGAATTCGGCCGGTGCCCTACCCGGAGGACGGCCGGCGCGGTCCGGTCGTCACGCTGGCGGACGAGTTCGCCGGATCCGACGGCGACATCGTCACGGCGGCGATCAAGCTGCTCAGCCTCGGCCCGGTGGTCGGCACCCGCACCTGGGGCGGCGTCATCGGCATCGAGGGCGTACCGGGCCACGAGCTGGTCGACGGCACGCACATGACCGTGCCTAAGTACGCGTTCCACTTCGACGAGTACGGCTGGGGCGTGGAGAACTACGGTGTCGACCCGGACGTGGAGGTCCTGATCAGCCCGGATGACTGGACCGCGGGCCGGGACCCGCAGCTGGAAACGGCGGTGCGCTTGGCGCTTGAGGCACTGGAGAAGCAGCCGCCCGCGGCGCCGCCCGACCGGTCGACCGGCCCGGTCAAGGCGCGGCCGCCGCTGCCGCCCCGGCCGGGTCTGGGCGCCGCGCGATGACGCCGGGGTACCTGCGCTACCCGCACGTGCACGGGGACCTGGTGACCTTCGTCGCGGGCGACGATGTCTGGCTCGGGCCCGCCGGCGGAGGCCGGGCCTGGCGGCTGTCCGCCGACGATATCCCGGTGAGCTACCCGCGCTTCTCCCGGGACGGGACGTCGGTGGCCTGGACCAGCTGGCGGGACGGTAACCCCGAGGTATATGCGGCCGACGTCGAAGGCAGCCAGCCGGTCAGGCTGACCTACTGGGGTGATCCGCAGACGAGGGTCACCGGCTGGACCGCAGACGGTGAGGTCCTGGCCATCACCTCGGCCGGCCAGCCAGCCATGAAGTACCGGCGGGCCTACGCGGTGCCCGGCCGCGGCGACGCGCCGCCCCGCCTGCTGCCGTTCGGCGCCGTCAATGACCTCGCCCTGGAAGAGACGGGCACCGCCCTGCTCACCGGAAGCGTGGCGGGCGAGCCCGCGTTCTGGAAGCGGTACCGGGGCGGCCGGGCCGGCAAGCTGTGGACCGCGACGCCGGGTGATCCCCTGTTCACCCGGGTCCTGACCGGCCTGGACGGCCAGCTGGCCAGCCCGATGCTGATCGGCGGGCGGCTGTTCTTCCTGTCCGATCACGAGGACACGGGCAACATCTATTCGTGCGCGCTGGACGGCACCGATCTGCGGCGGCACACCGATCACGACGGCATGTACGTCAGGAACCCGAGCACCGACGGACAGCGGATCGTCTACCACGTCGCGGGCGACATCTGGATCCTGGACGGGCCAGCTGCGGCCGAACCGCACCGGATCGAGCTGTCCCTCGGCTCGCCCGCCGCCGCCCGGGCGCCGATGCTGGTCTCGGCCCGGGATCATCTCGACGATATCGACTGTGACCAGACCGGCCAGGCCAGCGTGGTCGCGGTCCGGGGCACGGTGCACTGGCTCGCCCACAAGGACGGCCCGGCGCGCGCCCTGCTCGTCGACTCCCGCGCCCGCGGGCGGCTGCCCCGGGTGCTCGGCGAGACCGGCCGGGTGGCCTGGGTCACCGACGCGTCCGGGGCCGACGCGCTGGAAATCGGGTCCGTGACCGGTGAGCCCGGTGCCGTTCGGTGGGCTGAAGGTCTTGTTGGTCACGTGACTGCTCTGGCCGCCTCCCCGGACGGGGCTACCGTCGCGGCGGCGGCCCACGACGGCCGGCTGCTCGTCGTCGATGTGGAATCGGGTCAGGTCACCGAGCTGGCGGCGAACGCCGACGGGGCCGTCAGCGGGCTGTCCTGGTCCCCTGACTCGGCCTGGCTGGCCTGGTCCCAGCCTGCCCTGCGGCCGCTGGCCCAGATCCGGCTCGCCCGCCGGGCCGGGTTCGCCGACCGCGAGATCATCGACGTGACGGACGGGCGGTTTGCCGATACCAGCCCGGTGTTCACCTCCGACGGCCTGTACCTGGCGTTCTTGTCCCAGCGCACCTTCGACCCGGTCTACGACACGCACACGTTCGACCTGTCGTTCCCGTTCGGGGCCCGTCCCTACCTGGTGCCGCTCGCGGCGCAGACCCCGTCGCCGTTCGGGCCGATGCCCGAGGGACGCCCGGTCAATGGCGAGGCGGCCGAGGATCCCGCCGACGGGGTGACCGTCACCGTCGAGGCCACGGGGCTGGCCGAACGCATCGTTCCCGTTCCGGTGGAGGAGGCCCGCTACCGTTCCCTGCGCGCGGTCAAGGGCGGCCTGGTGTGGCTGCGTGCTCCGCTGGCCGGAGTGCTCGGCGAGGGCGGTGCCGACCTGGACGACGACCGGCCCCGGTCGGCGCTGCAGCGATTCGACCTACGCAAGCGGGAGGTCAAGGAGCTGTCGGGGGGCGTCGAGTGGTTCCGGGTCAGCGGCGACGGGACCCGGCTGGTCGTGCGCGACCACGACGAGGTCCGGGTGGTGCCGTCCGCGCGCAAGCAGGACGACTCCTCCGACGTCGTTGTCATCGACGAATCCCGGGCCAGGTTCCAGGCCGATCCGGCCGCGCTCTGGGAGCACGCCTACGCCGAAGCCGGCCGGTACATTCGCCGCGACTTCTGGGTCCGTGACCTGTCCGGCGTGGACTGGGACGGCGCGCTAGCCGGCTACCGGCCACTGCTTGAGCGGATCCGCGGCGCGGCTGACTTCGCCGATCTGCTCTTGGACCTGCTCGGCGAGCTCGGTACGTCACACGCGTACGTGAACCCGGACCCCAGAACCGGGAACGGGGGGAAGAAGTACGCGCCGGTCGGCCAGCTCGGCGCGGATATCTCGCGGGACGGCTCCGGCCGCTGGCTGGTGGACCGGGTGCTACCGGGCGAGTCGTCGGACCCGAGGGCGCGGTCACCCTTGGCTGCACCGGGTGCGGCGGTAATGGCCGGCGACGAACTCGTGGCCGTCGACGGCCGGCCGGTCGACCCGGTGCGAGGTCCGTGGCCGCTGCTGGCCGGCACCGCGGGCAAGCCGGTAGAGCTGACCATCCGCCCGTCGTCCGACCCGACCCGCCCGTCGTCCGACCCGACCCGCCCGTCGTCCGGCCAGTCGACTCCCGTCGACACCCGTCGAGTGGTGATAGTGCCGCTGCGCAGCGAGCGCCGGCTGCGGTACCAGGACTGGGTGACCGGCCGGCGCCGGCTGGTCCGCGAGCTGAGCCAGGGGCGCCTCGGCTACCTGCACATCCCGGACATGATGGGCGAGGGCTGGGCCCACTTTCACCGTGACATGCGGACGGAGATGGCCCGAGACGGGCTGATCTTCGACGTGCGCGGCAACAGCGGCGGCCACATCTCCGAGCTGATCGTGGAGAAGCTCTCCCGCCGCGTCATCGCCTGGGACCTGGGTCGCCACCTGCTGCCCGGCACCTATCCGCAGGAGGCGCGGCATGGCCCGCTGGTCACCGTGGCGGACGAATTCGCCGGATCGGACGGCGACATCGTCACGGCCGCGATCCGTCTGCTCGGCCTCGGCCCGGTCGTGGGGACCCGCACCTGGGGCGGCGTGATCGGCATCGAGGGGCGCCAAGGCTTGGTCGACGGCACCAGCATCACCGTGCCCAGGTACGCGTTCTGGTTCAACGAACTCGGCTGGGGCGTGGAGAACTACGGTGTCGACCCGGACGTAGAGGTGCTGATCAGCCCGGACGACGCGGCGGCCGGCCGTGACCCGCAGCTGGAGACCGCGGCCCAGCTCGCCCTCGACGCCCTGGCCAAGCAGCCGTCGCCGGAGCCGCCCGCCACCAACACCGGCCCGGTCAAGTCCCGCCGTCCCCTGCCCCCCCGCGAATCCCCGCGCTCATAATCCCTGCTCCCCGGCCCAGCCCGCCGCCCCTATCAGCCCCGCCCTGCCCCGCCCGCGTCAGCTGTGGCGGCCGGTGAGCGCCACGGTCACGCCCACGCCGACCATCGCGAGCCCGCCCGCCCCGCCGACCAGCTCGAACCGGCGCGGGGACCGGGCGAACCAGGTCCGGACCGCGCTGGCCGCAAACCCCCAGCAGCAATCCGAGATCGCCCCGATAATCACAGAAACCAGCGCCAGCACCAGCATCTGAGCCGGAACGTGGCCCGCCCCGCGGGCTACGAACTGGGGCAGGATCGCGCCGAACAGGATGTAGCTCTTGGGGTTGGTGATGCCCACGACGACGCCGTCCCGCAGTGCGCGCCAAGCGTCCTGCGGCTCCGAGACGGCCGCGAACGCCGCTGCCAGCGATTTACGGTGGCGTACCGCGTGGATGCCAAGCCAGATCAGGTACAGCGCGCCGGCCACCTTGATGATCACGAACACCTGGTCCGACCGCTGCAGCAACGTACCCAGGCCCACCGCCACGCAGACCGCCACCACGTAGTTTCCGGCGGCGTGGCCGCAAGCGGTGGCCAGCGCGGTCCGCCGTCCGTGCGCCAGTGCCCGCCCCACCACGAACAGCACCCCAGGCCCGGGGACGACGATCAGCAGCAGCGAGACCAGCGCGAAACCGAGCAGGTGTCCGGTCGAGATCACGCCTGCGCCAGCAGCTTGCGGCCGTCGGCCCGGAGCTCGCTGACCGAACGTACGCCCAGCAGCTGCAGGGTCCGGGCGAACTGGTCGGCCAGGATGTCAAGCGCCTTGTCCACGCCCGCCTCGCCCCCGGCCATCAGGCCGTAGAGGTAGGCGCGGCCGATCGCGCAGGCGTCCGCGCCCAGGGCCAGCGCGACCGCGATGTCGGCCCCGTGCCTGACGCCCGAATCAAGCAGCACCGACACGTCCGGTCCCACCGCGTCGCGGACGGGGGCGATCAGCTCGACCGGTGGCACCACCCGGTCGAGCTGGCGGCCGCCGTGGTTGGAAAGCTGGATCCCGTCCACTCCCGCCGCCACGGCGCTGCTCGCGTCCGCGGGGGACACCGGGCCCTTGATGACCAGCTTCCCCGGCCAGCGCTCACGTAGCTCGGCGATGTCGTCCCAGCCGATAGACGGGCTGAACTTCGTGCTGGTTTCCCGGATGGTCAACGCGCCGTGCCCGGCGAAGTTCGCGAAGTCGATGGCGTCGTTGCGTAGCATCCGGGTCCAGTAAGCCGGCCGGATCGCGATGCTCGCCAGCGTGCGCACGGTGAGCTCGGGCGGGATGACGAGCCCGTTCCTTTCGTCCCTGGTCCGGTGACCGGTGACGGTCGTGTCCACGGTGACGACGAGCACCCGGTACCCGGCCGAAGCGGCCCGGTCGACCAGTTCCTTGGTCAGCCCGCGGTCCTTGAGGATGTAGAGCTGGAACCACAGGTCGGGTTGGGCCGCCTGCGCGACCGCCTCGATCGTGGTGGTGGCCATGGTCGACAGCGTGTACGCCAGCCCGTGCCGCTGCGCGGACCTGGCCGCGCCGATCTCGCCCGCGGGATGCATCATGCGCGTGTATCCGGTCGGGGCGAGCACCAGCGGCAGCGGCTGCACCCGGTCCAGCACACGCGCGGCGGTGTCCACCGCGGTGACGTTCGCCAGCGCCCGGGGCCGGAACCGCCACTGGCGCAACGCCCGGCTGTTGGCCGCCATCGACAGTTCCTCGTCGGCGGCGCCGTCAACGTAATCGAAGACCGGCCGCGGGATCAGCCGGCGGGCCGTGACTCGTAGGTCGCCGATGTCGTGGCAGGCCGACAGCCGTCTGCGCGTGCCGTCGAGTTCGACCGGCTTCATCTGGATCAAGCGGCGTATCTCCGATGCCCTCATGCCCCGGACAATACGCGCCGTCGCCCGTCCAGGAAACCGATCTACCCGCCTCGGGCCCGGTCAGCTGTTTGTATATTAAATCAATCGGAATTATCGTATTAACGATCGGGCATGCGATAACATCGGTCCCGGAGAATCAAGGACATGAAGGGCATGAAGGGAAGGACGATGTCGCTGCGCTTCCATTGGTTCCTTCCGACCAACGGCGACGGCCGCGACATCGTCGGCGGCGGACACGGTGTCGCCACCGGCACTGCGGGCACCATCCGTCCCGCGAGCATCGCCTACCTCGGCCAGATCGCTCGCAGCGCCGAACAACTCGGCTTCGAGGCCGCCCTGACCCCGACCGGCGCGTGGTGCGAGGACGCCTGGCTGGTGACCGCGATGCTGACCGAGGTCACCGAGCGGCTGAAGTTCCTGGTGGCGTTCCGCCCCGGCCTGATCTCACCGACGCTGTCTGCGCAGATGGCCGCGACCTTCCAGCGGCACTCCCGCGGCCGCCTCCTGCTCAACGTGGTAACCGGCGGCGAGTCCGCCGAGCAGCGGGCCTACGGGGATTTCCTGGACAAGACGCAGCGCTACGAGCGGTGCGCCGAGTTCCTGGATATCGTGACCCGGCTGTGGAGCGGCGAGACCGTGACGCATGACGGCGACCATCTGCGGGTAGAAGGCGCGCGCCTGGCCGCGCTCCCCGATCCGGTACCCGACCTGTACTTCGGCGGCTCGAGCGGCTCCGCGGGCCCGGTCGCCGCCCGGCACACCGACGTCTACCTGACCTGGGGCGAAGCACCCGACGCGGTGGACAAAAAGCTGCGCTGGATGGACGGCCTGGCCCGCGAAGTTCGGGGGTCCGGCCGCACGCTGCGCTACGGCATCCGGCTGCACGTCATTAGCCGGGACACCTCCGAGGAGGCCTGGCGGCAGGCCGACCGCCTGATCAAGGACGTCGACGAGGCGATGATCCGCGGGGTGCAGGAGAACCTGGCCCGTAGCGAGTCCGAGGGCCTGCGCCGGATGCGCGAGCTGCACGGCGGCTCACGGGACAACCTCGAGGTCTCGCCGAACCTGTGGGCAGGCGTCGGGCTGCTCCGCGGCGGCGCCGGGACGGCCCTTGTCGGGAGCCACACCGAGGTCGCCGACCGGCTCGAGGAGTACGCCCGGATCGGCCTGTCCGAGTTCATCCTGTCCGGCTACCCGCACCTAGAGGAGGCGTACTGGTTCGGCGAGGGCGTGCTGCCGATCCTGCGCGCCCGCGGCCTGTGGGCTCACCCGGCCCCGGACAGCCTGGACGCCACCGCCAACGCGACCCCGTTCGCCCCGACGTCCGGCCCGCAGGACAGTCGCCCGCGCCAATCGGCCGCTGCCTCATAAGGACATGGGGCCGAACGATCCCTAGCTTCACATCCACAGACGAACATTCTCGCGAACGGAGGCGCAGGCATGCAGATCGCCGTAGTCACCGGCAACCCCAAGCCGGGATCCCGCACCCTGGGCGTAGCCCAAGCCGTAGCCGACGTGCTGGCCGCGGAGCTGGACGCCTCCAGCCCGCCGCCCGTCACCGCCAGCCCGCCGCCTCCCGCCGCCTTGACCCGCCTGGTCATTGACCTGGCTGAGCACGCCGCCAGCCTGTTCGATCCGGCCGCCGCCGAGCTCTCCAGGCTCAGCGCCGAGGTCGCCGCCGCCGACATCGCCATTTTCGCGTCGCCGACCTACAAGGCCGCCTATACCGGCATGCTCAAGGCCTTCCTGGATCGCTACGGCAACAACGGCCTCGCCGGTACCGTCGCGGTTCCGGTCATGACCGGCGGCTGGCCGGGCCACCTGCTGGCGGTCGAGGTCCACCTGCGCCCTGTCCTGGTCGAACTCGGCGCCACCGTCCCCGCGCGCGGCCTGTACGTCACCGAGCCCGAGTTCGCCACCCTGGAGGAGGCCATCGCCGCGTGGGCGAAAACCGCCGTCCCCTTGATCCGCCGCGCCGTTATCCCGGGCTTAGCACGCGCCTTACCGCAGCCCCGGCTCCCGGCCGGTCGTGACGTTCACCCCGTGGGCCGCCAGTTCAGCGACGACACGTTCGGGATCGTCCGGGGTAATGACGGGCCTGACCCGTCCGTCCAGGTAGATCACCAGGGCAGTGTTCTTGCGGGGGCGCTGAGGGTCGAAGTTGAACCAGTGCTGGAGATCACCGCTGCCATAGATGCGCCATTTGCCCATCATCCCGAGCGGGACCGAGCGCACCTCTCGCATGGCCTGGTATCTGATGTGCTTCGCGCCCATCAGATAGTAGTGACGGATGACGATCTCCTGGTCGGTGCACGCCACCCGACCATCGTCGTAGTCAGCCATGGGGCCAGCCTACCGACAGGGACGCAGCTAATCGCTGACCCGGAGATCCTGTCTGATCGGGCGGGGGCAACGGGGCTACCGTGGTCAAATGAACCACTGGGCCCGCCGGGCCCGACGGGGTTTTGGAGGCTTTCGGGACCTTAGGTGTTTTGGAGACGGCACCGGTGTCCGTAATCCTGAACTCGGCCTCGAGCATGTCCATGGCCTTGATGAACGCGGCCCGTTCGTCGGTGTCCAGCCGGTCAAGCACCCGGGCCAGCGGAGCCGACGCGCCGTCCAGCCATTCCTCCGCCGCCCGCCGGGCCTCGGGCCTTATCTGGACGATCGTGCGTCGCCGGTCGGCCTGGTCGGCGGACCGCTCCACCAACCCGGCTTGATCCAGGTCAGCCAGCACGCCGCTGACGGTGGACAGGGACAGGCCCAGCTGGTCAGCGAGTGCGCCGACGCTTAGCGGGCCATCGCGCAGCTGCTCAAGCGCGGCGACGTGACGGGGGCTCAGGGCCACACCCGTCTCTGGCACGGCTTGATCCTGGTACCGCCGGATCCCGCGCATAACCCGCGGGAACAGGCGCATCAGGCGCAAGCATGCCGCTGAATGGCTGGCTGCGCTAGGTTCCGCTGCCACCCGCCCCCCTTTGACGTCGCCCTCAGCAGTATATATGGTTCGAATAGCAAAACTATTTGGCCCTACGACCTAAATTATCCAGGAGGACCTGTTATGACCGCACCCCTGCAAGAGACGTCCCTGGCCGCGCAGCTGGCCGACGGCTCGCTGGCCGGTAGCTGGACCCTTGACCCAGCGCGGTCCACGGTCGCGCTGAAGTCCAAGAGCATGTGGGGCCTGGTTCCGGTTAAGGGGACGTTTACCAAGGTCGAAGGCGCCGGGACCGTTTCGCCGGCGGGGGAAGTCAGCGGCCAGATCACGGTCGCGACCGCAGCGCTTGACACGAAGAACGCCCGCCGCGACAAGCACCTGCGTTCGAAGGACTTCTTCCTCGCGGACGAGCACCCGGTGATCACCTTCGCCGCAACCAAGCTCACGCCCACCAGCGACGGCGTGACCGTTGAGGGAACCCTCACCGTCCGCGACCGCACTAACCCGGTCAGCTTCACCGCGGCGGCCGCTCCGGTCGCGGACGGCGCCATCGCGCTCGACGCGACGCTCGAAGTGGACCGGTCACAGTACGGGCTCACCTGGAACCAGCTCGGCATGTCGTCCGTACACAACACCATCACGATCCACGCCGTCTTCACCCGAGCCTGAACCCGGCCCGAACCCGGCCGACCCCGGCCTGAACCCGGCCGAACCACGGAACGCTGGCGCCGCATAGTCCCCACGGGTGTCACTGGGGTCCAGGCCGAGCCGAGGGACCAAGTCGCCCTGCTCCGCTGGGAGACGCTAGGGACCCCTAGCGTCACAGCATAGGTTTCTCGTCACTCGCGCGTCTGAGCGCATGGGTATGGGTGTGGCACCGTGCACATCCTTTGGTGTACGGTGCCACACCCATACCTCCGACCGTTCCGAATCGGCGAGCAGGATAGCCGGGCTGGCGGGACGGGCCAGGGCCCTCGCCGTAGGGCACTGGCGCGCCTCAGCCCGGTGTCCTCCTCGCCCGCCTAACCGCAGGCGGGGAGTTCCTGATCGGTGAGGGACGCGTAGGTACCGCGGAAGAACACGAGCGGACCGTTGGGGTTGGCGCTGGTTTCCACATGCCTGACACGGCCGACGATGATCTCGTGATCGCCTCCGGGCAGCGCGTGTTCGACGGTGCATTCAAGGACCGCGAGCACATCCTCCAGCCGGGGGCTGCCGGTCGGTCCGCGCCGGTGCTCGACCCCATCCCAGGCTGCGGCGAGCCCTCGCCTGGCGAAATTCCTGGACAGGTGCTGCTGCGGCGCCGCCAGGACGTTTACCACGAACGCGCCGTGGCTGCGGATCGCCTGCAGCGTGACGCTGCCCAGGTCGAAGCAGACGATGACAAGCGGCGGGTCGACCGACAGTGACGTGACCGCGTTGGCGGTCGTGCCTACGGGCTGACCCTCGGCGTCGACAGAGGTCACGACCGTGACCCCCGTTGCGAAGTGCCCCATCGCATCCCGGAACTCGGCGGCCGAGATGTCCCTCCCAGAACGCCCCTCCCCAGCAGGAGCGTCCCCAGGCGATCCGGCGCCGGAACGCTCAATGCCGGACCGCTCAGCTCCGGAAAGCCCGCTTCCGTTCTTTCTCGTCCTGGATATTTCGTTTCCGGAATGCCCGGTACCGGGATGCCTGGTCATGACCGGATCTGCCCGCCGCGTTCGGCTCGCCCGTTACCCGGCCGGCCGCCGCTGAGCACGTCAGCGAGCAGGCGGTGTCGTCGTCCGGCGGTACCGAGTACCGTGAGCTCGTTCACAAGGAGGAAGTGCCCCTTGCGCACCTGCGCAATCGCCGGATCAACCGAAGATATGCTCCGTACCTCGGCGAGCACCGTCCCAGGTGCCCCGGCGCCCGCCCTGACCGCGCCCGCCCTGGTGGCCACCGCACCCGCCCTGGTGGCCGTCGTGTCCGAGGCGAGGACCGGGAGGCGCGCTGCGGCGGTCATGCCGGAGGATGCCGCATTCGTGGGCATTGAGGCTCCCCTCAGCTGATCAGGCCACCGCTCCTTCAGATTTTCACCAGGCCCGCGTAAAAGTCAAGTATTACGACCAGGTTAATAGACTTATGTAGCCCACGCCGGACCTGCGGAGGTGCGGTTATGTAGTCGGGCAGCCAGGTGAAACGATCGTGGCGTGACGCCATCGCAACCGGGCGAGATCGAGGTCACCGATCAGCTCGAGCGCCGTATCCGCAAGCCGGTTGACCTGCTGCGCTGCACGCTGTCCTGCATCGAGATCGTCGCGCTGGCGGTGGCCGGCATCGCGGCCAGCGCGACCACGACCGGGGTGGAGACCGATATCGTCGGCGCGAGCAGACGGCTGCCGCACGCGCTGCTCGACGTGGCGCCCAAGGTGGCGCTGATCGCCCTGTTCATCTTGCCCGTAGCCCTGGGCTTCCAGCTGCTCCTCCGGCGCCAGCTGCGGCGGGTCGGCGAGGCGGTGGCCACCGGCGTGCTGGCGTCGGCCGTCGCGGCGGTGGCCGATGACCTGCTCAGGCACGGCGCCGTAACCCGGCTATACGACGCGATCATCATGTCCCGGCCCGGCGCCAGCCACGTCGCCGCCCTCGATCCCTACCTGGTGGGCCTGGTCGCCTACGTCACCATGATCAGCCTCGTCGGGCGGCCATCCTGGCGGAACGCTCTGTGGGTGGCCGTCGGGGTGTACTCGGTCGTGCACGTGGCTGCGCTGAACACCACCGTTCTGTCCCTGCTGATCACGCTGGCCGCGGGCCGGGCCATCGGCCTCGCCGTCAGGTACGGGGCCGGCTCGGCGTCGCAGCGCCCCGGCGCCCGCGACATCGCGGCGGCCCTGGCCGCCGCCGGCGTGCGGGTGACCGCGATCCGGCGGGTTCGCCAGCCCAGGGCCGGGGGCCCCGGCTCCCGCCATTACGCAGCCACTGCCAACGCAGCCACTGCCAACGCAGCCACTGCCAACGAAGCCACTCCCAACGAAGCCACCACGGCCGAAGCCACGAACCTGGACGTCGTGGTGTACGACCGGGACCAGCAGGCGGCCGGAGCGATCTACCGGGTCTATCGTTCGGTCCGGCTGCTCGGGCAGGTGTCACGCAACGCCCCGCTGTCGGTGGATCACGAGGTCGAGCGCCGGGCACTGCTGTCCTACGCCGCCGAAGACGCCGGCGCGCCCACGCCGCAGCTGCGCGCCCTGGTCCGGGTCGGCCCCGAGGCCTCCGTGCTCGCCTTCACCCATCACCAGGGGACCACGCTGGCGGACCGCAATCCTGGCTGCTCCGACGCCGAGCTCAGGCAGATCTGGGACGTGGTCAGCCGGCTACACGCGCACCGGGTCACGCACCGGGCGCTGACCGCCGACCGGATCTTGCTGACCGGCGACGACCAGGTCATGCTGCTCGACCCGGGCGATGGCGATGTGGGCGCGACCGACCTGCAGATACGCCTTGACCTCTCCCAGCTCCTGGCCGAGCTCGCGCTGTTCGTCGGACCGGAACGAGCGGCCGGGCTCGCGGTGGAGAAGGCCGGCGCCGACGAGCTGGTAGCCGTGGTGCCGCTCCTGCAGCCGGTGGCCCTGGCCCGCTCGACGCGCCACGCGCTACGCCAGCGGCGCGACGTCCTGCCTGCCCTGCGCAAGCTCCTGACCGCGGCGGTGCCGGCTGGCGCGGTGGTCGCCGTGCGGCTGGAACGGATCAGGCTGCGCACCCTGCTGACCCTGGTCGCGAGCGTGGTCGCCGCCTACCTGCTGGCGGGCGAGCTCGAGCGGGCCAGTCTGGCGAGCGTGCTGCGCTCGGCGAACTGGCACTGGAGCATCGCGGGACTCGCCTTGTCGGCCGCGACCTACGTGGGCGCCACGCTGTCGCTGTCCGGCTTCGTCACCGGGCGGCTGAGTTTCTTCCGCACCCTGCTCGTTCAGGTGGCCGGATCGTTCGTCACGCTGGTTACCCCCGCCGCGGTGGGCGGGGCCGCGCTGAACGTTCGCTACCTGCAGCGCAGGAAGGTCCCCGCGCCGGTCGCGGCGGCCAGCGTCGGCGTGGCCCAGGTGGTGGCGTTCGTCTTGCACATCTCGCTGCTCGTCGTGTTCGCCGCGATCGCGGGCACCACGGGGAAAACGTCGATCCAGCCGCCGCGGTGGGCCTACTTCGTGCTGGCCGGGCTCGTCGTCGTCGCGCTCGCGGTGTTCGCGTTGCCCGCCGGGCGGCGGCTCCTGCGCGCCCGCGTATCGCCGATTTTCGGCCAGGTGCTACCCCGGCTGCTCGAGGTGGCGCAGCAGCCGCGCAAGCTGGCCCAGGGCATCGGCGGCGCCCTGCTGCTGAGCCTGACCTATATCTTGTGCCTGGCCGCATGCGTGGCGGCGTTCGGCCGGTCGGTGCCGATCGCGAGCATCGCCGTGGTGTACCTGACCGGGAGCGCGATCGGGTCGGTCTTGCCCACCCCAGGCGGCCTGGGCGGGGTGGAGGCGGCGCTCACCGCCGGACTGACCGCCGCGGGCTTGCCTGGCGCGGTCGCCGTCAGCTCGGTGCTGCTCTTCCGGTTGCTGACCTTCTGGTTTCCCGTGCCGGTGGGCTGGGCCGCGCTGAGCTACCTGGAACGAAAGCACGACCTCTGACCGCGGGCCACATTGCTATCGGACGAACGCAGGGTAACGTTTAGTCGGCAGGCCATATCGCCCCGGGGGAGTGCCTTATCGCTTCGTTCCTGCGTCTGACCAGGATCGCCGCCTTCTACCTTGTCACCTTCGTCCTCATCACGGTCGGCTCGATCTGGCTGGCGTTGCAGGTGGCGCCGCTGCAGACGGTATCCGCAGCGGGCCAGAGCGCCCAGGTCGGCGCGGCCATCCCGTCGCTCAGCCTGTCCGGTCCGGGCGAGCTCGACCTGTTCGGGCAGGTCATGCCGACCAAGCCGCGGTTTGCCGGCCCGATCCGCCCGCGGCTCCAGCTCACCCATATCACCATCGACCGGCAGGTCGCCCAGCTGCTGCGCTCGGACACCCCGCGCAAGCTCGAGCTGAATCTCAGCCAGCAGCTGGCCCAGGGCTGGACGCGATACTTCGAGTGGGAGACGCTCATCGCGGCCGGCTTCGCCGTCGTCGGGCTGCTCGCGGTGGCCGGCATCCGCAGGCAATCGCACGCGAAGATGGCCAGGACGGTGATCGTGGGCCTGGTCGTGGTCTGCGCGGTCAACGTCGGCGGCATCCTGTTCACCGCGTCCAGCACCCCGGGGGTGCTTCGCAGCGTCAAAACCCTCGATGACCTGGTCGGATCCGATCCGCTTGCCGCGCTACCGCAGACCGTGAACCACCCGCTGCCCAGCGTGCAGGCGGTGGTGATCGGTGACTCCACCGCGGCCGCGGCGGGCAACTCGCCGGTGGCCGGGGCCACCGCCCTGGACCGGGCCTGCGGGCGCAGCGGCGAGGCCTACGCCGCCGACCTGGCCACGGTGAACAACTGGAAGGTACTGAACCTGGCGTGCGGCGGTGCCACCGTACGCAACGGCTTGCTGGGCGTGCAGGTGCTCAACGACGGGCAGGTAGCGCCACCCCAGCTCATCGAGGCCCAGCAAGCCACCCACGCCAAGGTGATCATCGTCAGCGTCGGCGCGGACGACGTCCAGTGGTCGATCATGACGCGACTGTGCGTGGCCAGCACCGTGTGCAACGACAAGGTGTCCTCGGCCTACTTCAGCCAGCTGATCAGCGCCTTCACCACCAGCTACTACCAGCTCCTCGGCGACCTCGATCAGCTGCCCGGCCACCCCGCGGTGCTGGTCAACCAGTACTACTCGCCGTTCGGCACCGACATCGGCTGCCTGCGACGCTACGGATTCACCACCGCGAAGGAAAAGGTACTGCTGTCCCGGCTGGGCCAGCTGAATACCGTGCTGGCCCAGGGGGCCCAGACGTTCGGGTTCGGGGTCACCGACCCGCCGTTCACCGGCCACGAGCTGTGCACGGCCGATCCGTACGTGCAGGGTCCGGGCGACCCGGCGCCGTTGCACCCGACGGCGGCCGGCGAGCTGGCCATGGCGCTGGCCGACGAGCAGGCCCTGCCTCAGCTCGAGGGCCTGGTTCCCGGGCCGTCCCCGACGCCGTCGGGCCTCCCGGCGCAGAGCGACGGCGGGACCACGCAAAGCACCGCCGCGATGATCCTCAGCGCAGCGCGGGAATGATCTCCTCACGGTAGGCGGCCAGGGTCTTTTCCTGCTCGTCGTGCATCAGGTACAGGGCGAACTGGTCCACCCCGATCTCGGCCAGCTCGCGCAGCCGGTCCACGTGCGCGGCCGCCGGGCCCAGCAGGCAGAACCGGTCGACGATCTCGTCCGGCACGAACCCGACCGACGGGTTGCCCGCCTTGCCGTGGTGCGCGTAGTCATAGCCCTCGCGGCCCTCGATGTAGGCGGTCAGCGCGGCCGGGACCGGCCCGTCGGTGCCGTACCTGGCCACCAGGTCCGCCACGTGATTGCCCACCATGCCGCCGAACCACCGTAGCTGTTCCCGCTGATGTGCCAGGTCGGGTCCGGCGTATCCGGGCGCCGCCACGCAGATGGTGATCGAGGCTGGGTCACGCCCGGCCGCCGCGGCCGCCGACCGCACCGCGCCGATGGTCCAGCGCGCGATGTCCGGGTCGGCGGTCTGCAGGATGAAACCGTCGGCCTGCTCGCCGGTGAGCTTGAGCGCCTTCGGGCCGTACGCGGCCATCCAGATCTCCAGCTTGCCGTCGCGGACCCACGGGATCCGCAGCGGCTGGTCGTGCAGCATGACCTCGCGCCCCTCGGCCAGCCCCTTGATCACGGTCATCGCGGCCGACAGCGTGGCCAGCGTCATCGGCGACTGGCCGATGACCCGCCGGGCCGAGTCGCCGCGGCCGATCCCGCACACGGTCCGGTTACCGTACATGTCGTTCAGCGTGGCGAACAGCGACGCGATCACCGACCAGTCCCTGGTGCCCGGGTTGGTTACCATCGGGCCCACGGTCATCGCGGTGGTCGCGGCCAGGACCCGCGAGTAGATGACGAACGGCTCCTGCCACAGCACGTGCGAGTCCCACGTCCAGCCGTAGGAAAAGCCGGCCTCCTCGGCCCGCTGCATCATCGCCACCACGCCGCTGGCCGGCGGGTTGGTCTGCAGCACAACCCCGAAATCCATACCTTCCTCCGAACGGAATGTGGTTCGTGCCCTACACCAGGTACTGATTCAGCCCGCGGGCCAGGAACGTTCCGTGGCCGGCGCTGCCCCGATAGGTGCCCTCGTCGATGACCGGCCGCCCGCGCGACAAGGTGGTCACCACCTTCCCGGTGATCTCCATGCCCTCGTACGCGGAGTAATCCACGTTCATGTGGTGGGTCGCCGCCGACAGCGTCTGCCGCGCGGCCGGGTCGTAGATGACGATGTCGGCGTCCGAGCCGGCCGCGATCACGCCCTTGCGCGGGTACAGGCCGAACATCCGGGCCGGCGTGGTCGAGGCCACCTCCACCCAGCGCGGCAGCGTGAGCTGGCCCGCGGCCACCCCGGCGTGCAGCAGGTCCATCCGGTGCTCGACGCCAGGCATCCCGTTCGGGATCTTGGAGAAGTCGCCCCGGCCCAGTTCCTTCTGCTCGGCGAAGCAGAACGGGCAGTGGTCCGTCGACACCACGGACAGGTCATTGGTCCGCAGGCCCCGCCAGAGCGAATCCTGGTGCTCCTTGGGCCGCAGCGGCGGCGAGGCGACGAACTTCGCCCCCTCGAAGTCCGGCCGGGCCAGGTCGTCCAGGGACAGGAACAGGTACTGCGGGCAGGTCTCGGCGAACACGTTCTGTCCCGCGTCCCTGGCCTGCGCGACCGCCGCCAGGGCCTGCGAGGCGGACAGGTGCACGATGTACAGCGGGCAGTTCGCCACCTGGGCCAGCGTGATCGCCCGCGAGGTCGCCTCGCCTTCCAGCTCCGGCGGCCGGGTCAGCCCGTGGTTGACCGGGTCCGTGCGGCCGGCCGCGATGGCCTGCGCGACGAGCTGGTCGATGGCGATGCCGTTTTCCGCGTGCATCATCACGGTCGCGCCGGAACGGGCCGCCTGCTGCATGGCGAGCAGGATCTCGCCGTCGGTGGCGTAGAACACGCCGGGGTAGGCCATGAACATCTTGAAGCTGTTCACCCCGGCGCCGATGCAGGCGTCCATCTCCTTGAGCGTCGCGTCGTTGACGTCGGAGACGATCATGTGGAAGCCGTAGTCGATCGCGCAGTTCCCGTCCGCCTTGGCGTGCCACTTATCCAGGGTGGCGAGCAGCGAGGTGCCCTTGGCCTGGACCGCGAAATCGACGATCGTGGTGGTACCGCCCCACGCCGCGGCCCGGGTGCCGGTCTCGAACGTGTCCGCGGAGAACGTCCCGCCGAACGGCATCTCCATGTGCGTGTGCACATCGATCCCGCCAGGCAGCACATATTTACCCGTCGCGTCGATAACCCGATCCGCCGTCATGGTGACCTTGAGGCCCGGCCGCCGGGCCAGCACCATGGCGATCTTCTCGCCCTCGACCAGCACGTCCGCGTCCAGCGTCCCGGACGCCGTCACTACCGTGCCGCCGACGATCAGGATGGTACTCACGGCTGCACCAGCGACTCGTAGGCGTCGGGCCGGCGGTCCCGGTAGAACTGCCACAGGTTCCGCACCTCGGCCAGCTGCTCCATGTCCAGGTCCCGCACCACCACCTCGTCGTCGGAGTCGGAGGCGTCGTCGCCGACCAGCTGGCCGCGCGGGTTGACGAAGTAGGTCTGACCGTAGAAGTCGTTGTCGCCGAGCGGCTCGATGCCGACCCGGTTGATCGCGCCGATGAAGTACTCGTTGGCCACCGCCGCGGCGGGCTGCTCGAGCTTCCACAGGTAGGAGGACAGGCCGCGGCTGGTCGCCGATGGGTTGAACACGATCCGGGCGCCGGCCAGGCCGAGCGCCCGCCAGCCCTCGGGGAAGTGCCGGTCGTAGCAGATGTACACGCCGATCCGGCCGACCGCGGTGTCGAAGACCGGGTAGCCCAGGTTGCCCGGCCGGAAGTAGAACTTCTCCCAGAACCCCTTGACTTGGGGCAGGTGGGTCTTGCGGTACTTGCCCAGGTAGCTTCCGTCCGCGTCGATCACCGCGGCGGTGTTGTAGTAGACCCCGGGGTGCTCCTCCTCGTACATCGGCGCGATGATCACGATGCCGTGCTGCCGCGCCGCGTCCTGCAGCAGCCGGGTGGTCGGCCCGTCCGGGATCGCCTCGGTGTAGGAGTAGTAGTCGGCGTCCTGCACCTGGCAGAAGTAAGGCCCGTAGAAGAGTTCCTGAAGACATACCACCTGCGCGCCGGCTGAGGCGGCCGTCTGGATGTGGCTCACCGCCGCCGCGATCATCGAATCCTTGTCCCCGGTCCAGCGCTGCTGGATCAGCCCGGCCCGGACGATCTCCGCCATCGGCTATGCCTTCCTGTAGTCCGCGTGCCCTATCTTCCTCACTTGGCCCATCTTCCCGCCTGACCAGCCCGGTCGTAAGCCGCCACGCTCCAGGGAAGCCCCGCTTATCGCCCCACCCTTTGTATATCCCGACAACCTCCGCCCCCCGCCCCCGGGGTGATCCCGCCCGCCCCCCGGTACCCGGACCACGCGACCTTCGCTCCATGGAGATCACGACCCGCGATGTTGTTAGCGGCGATCCCGGGGCCGGATCTGGGAGCCCCGGATCATATCGGGCGGCTTTATTCGCCCGTGTCGGCGGATCCTGGGTTCACGGTCCGGCGGCGGGCCGGGGTCCGGGTTGTCTCCGCGGGCGACGTGGGGCAGCACCAGGCCGGCCGCGGTGATCAGCGCGGCCGCCGCCAGCAGCCGGAGCAGCGCCGAGCCCGCCCCGGGGCTCAGGGCGGGCAGCATCCCGGCTCCGGCGCCGAGCGCGAGCAGCCCCGCGCCGATGGCCAGCACCCGGACCTGCGGACTGAGCGCACCGAAGGAGGCGCCCGACTCGGCCAGGTGCGTGGTCAGCAGGTAGGCGATGAGCCCGGCGCCCAGCATCGCCGTGTGCCACGGCCGGGCCGAGTGCAGCACCTCCAGCCACAAGATGGCGACCAGCGCGCCATCCTCCCAGGGCACCTGGCGGAGGATCTCCAGGAACCTCAGCCCGGCCCGCAGCGGCACCGGCAGCAGGTAGTTGTCTTCCGGCACCGGTACGTCCGCCAGGACGAGCCGAAGCACGCCCGCGACCACGGCCACGATCGCCACGAACAGCGCGAAGCCTGTCCAGCCCTGGTGGGTCGGCGGTGTGGCCGCCCACACCAGGCAGCCCGCACCGAGCAGTGCCGCCCCGATCAGGGCCGCCCCGATCAGGTTCGTGGGGCCGTGGGCGGCACCGGTGCGCCGGGCGCGGGTTCCCAAGCCAGCGCGGCCGGTCATCGGCGGGCCGCCAGCGGGCGCCGGGTATGGCCGGCCAGCGGCAGGTCCAGCGACTGGACGCCGTCCCAGTGCACGACGGGAACGCCGAGCTCGCGCAGCGAGAACCTGATCGCGTCCTGCTCCAGCTGCCAGATCCGCCGGGCCATCCGGTCCGCGCTGCGCCGCCGGACCGGCGGTTCGGCGTTGAGCACGTCGACGACCAGCATGGTGAAGCCGCGCTCGCGCATGTCCCGCAGCGCCTCGACGAACCGCTGGTCGATCAGCGGGCTGAACACCACGACCAGCGCGCCGGGGGGCAGCGCCGCGCGCGGCAGCCTGCGGAAGTTCGCGCCGCGAGCGTGCCCTGTATCGCTGGCCAGCATCGAGTCGATGATCCGGTACACCTGCCGCCGGCCCAGCCCGGGCACCAGCCAGCTCGCCCCGCCCCACTGGTAGGTGATCACGCCCACCCGGTCCCGGCCGTCCAGGTAGGCGCGGGCCGCGGCCGCCACGCCGCGCAGCGCGAGGTCGACCGCCGATGACCCAGGCGTGCCCACGTCCGACGTGACATCCGCCAGTAGCACCACATCCTGGGAACGCTCGGCGGCGAAGGTGTTCACCTGCAGCCGGCCGCGCCGGGTGCTGGCGGGCCAGTTGATGCTGCGCTGGCGGTCGCCTGGCACGTACTCGCGTACGCCGAAGAACTCGATGCCCTCACCCGAGGTCCGGGCCGGATGCTCGCCGAGCCGGTTCGGCAGCCGCCTGAGCACCACCTTGGTCCGCTGGTCCGCCGGGGCCGGGTAGCAGTCGAGCCGGGGCAAGATCACCGTCGCGTGCCCCTCGGCCAGCCGCCAGCGGTCGCGGAGCACAACGTCAGCGGTGCCGATCGGCCGCCGTCCCCAGCGTTCCGGAGAGATGATGAAGCGGGCCTGCGCTCCGTCGGCGACGGTGCTGCCGATCGGGTCGATGGCCGCGCCTGGGTGCAGCGTCCACCGGACGTAGGCGTCGTCGTGCCCTTCCACCCGAAGGTCCACCGCGACCGACTCACCTTCGAAGGCCCGTCCGGAGCTCGGCCTGACCCGCATGGTGACCCGGGGCGGCCGCCGCTGGACCCGCCCGGCCGCGAGCAGCAGCAGCGCCGGGGCGGCCACCCCGGCGAACTCGGGACGCCGGGCCAGCGTGGCGATGAACACCCCGGCCACGGCCAGCGTGAGCAGGCGGCGCGCGTGCCTCGACGATCTCCAGTGCAGCTCGAGCTGGTGACCGGGTACGTCAAGCGCGGAGCCGTTCGGGAAATCGGGTGAGGACATCAGCCGGTGACCGCCCGGGCCTGGTCGCGGCCGCCCGCCCGCGCGGCCGGGTCGGTTTTCGGCGTCGGCACGGACGAGAGCAACTTGGCCGTCACCTCGTCGGAGGAGACCTGGCGGACCCACAGCTCGGGCCGCAGCGTGATCCGGTGCGCCAGCGCCGGCACCGCCACCTGCTTGATGTCGTCGGGAATCACGTAGTCGCGCTTGGCCAGCAGCGCCTGGCCGCGGGCCAGCTGGACCAGCGCGAGGCCGCCGCGCGGGCTGGCCCCCACCTGAACCTGCGGGTCCTTCCTGGTCGCGGCAACGATCGCCACGATGTAGTCGAGCAGGTCGGGGGTAATCTCCACGTTCTCCAGCGACCGTCGCATCGCCAGCACCCCAGCCGGGCTGGTGACCGGGCTGAGCTCCACCGCCTCGCGGGCGCGATCCACCCGGCGCCTGAGCATGGCCGTCTCGTCGCCGACGGTCAGGTAGCCCAGCCGCAACCGCATCAGGAACCGGTCGAGCTGGGCCTCGGGCAGCTCGTACGTGCCCTCGTACTCGATCGGGTTGTCCGTCGCCAGCACGATGAACGGCTCGGGCAGCCTGCGGGTCTGTCCGTCCACGCTGACCTGGCCCTCACCCATCGCCTCAAGCAGCGCCGCCTGGGTCTTCGGCGGCGTCCGGTTGATCTCGTCAGCCAGCAGCAGCTGGGTGAACACCGGGCCGGGCCGGAATATCATCTCGGCCGACCGCTGGTCATACAGCGGGGCGCCGACCACGTCGGAAGGCAGCAGGTCCGGGGTGAACTGGATGCGGGCGAAGTCCAGGCCGAGCACCTGCGCGAACGACCGTGCGATGAGGGTCTTGCCCAGTCCGGGCAGGTCCTCGAGCAGGACGTGCCCGCCGGCCAGGATGCCGATCAGCACAAGCTCCAGGGTGCGGCGGCGGCCGACGACCGCGCGCTCGAGCTCGTCCAGGATCTCCGTGCACACCTGAGCGGTCTGTTCCGTCCCCATCGGGGTGCTCACAGTTTCTCCAATCTGTCGATGAGACGCGCCAGGGTGCGCCGGGGAATACCCCGTTGCTCGGTTCCGCCTCGCGGCGCGGTGGCCGGACGGGTGGCAGGATCGACCCAGTCCCACAGGTCGGCGTCGCGGGAATCGCGGCACAACAGGGCGCGGGCGGCGGGCGGGTCCTGGTACAGGTGAACGCCGTGGCGTTCGGCCAGCCGGGCGGCCAGCAGGTGCTCGAGCACCGGCCTGAGCTCACCGTCGTAGAAACCCCGGCTGGTCATCGCGGTCTGCACGACGAACCTGCGGCGTGAGTAGCCGCTCAGCGTCTTAGCCGTCGGCTTCGTCCTGGCCTGCTTGGCCTGGTCCGGCGTCAGCTGCGGCAGCAGGATACGCAGCACGAGCAACGCGATCGCCGCCGCGACGATCGCCACCACCGCCAAACCCGCCCAGCCGGCCGTGGCGTAGCCCGCCACCGTGGTCGCGGCCACCAGCACCCCGGCGATGACAAGCTCCGGCCCGGTCCCGCGCCACGGGCTCACCGTGCCGTCGGCCCCTCCACCGCCTGCGGGCCCTTCCATCACGCCGATCCCGTTCCCTCGGCCGGTGCGGGCCCGGTCGGCGCGGGGTGGGTCTGGGCCAGCGCGGCGGCGAGTTCGTCGAGGGCGCGGGCGGCCGCGTCGCGGTGGCTGCGGGCCAGCGGATGACTGGAGAACCTGGCCTCGTAGAACAGTGCGGTCAGCCGGGCGGCGGCGGTACCGCGCACCAGTCCGGTGGACTGCGCCCGCGCCAGCAGTTCGTCGGGCGTGTCGGCGACGGCCCGGGCCGTGCCGCGTTCGGCTAGGTGAGCTTCCATGGCCAGGTAGCAGGCGATGATGGCGGCGCGGGCGTCATCGAGGGTCCGCAGCGCCGACCGGCCGGACTCCACCGCTTCTCGCAGGTCCTGTGAGTCCTCCACGATGACGCCGGCGGCCCCGGCCCGGCCCGGCGAGGCGAACCGCCTGGCCCACCAGATGCTGATCACGACGGCGGCCACGAGCAGCACGACGAGCAGGGAGTACAGCAGGACCGCCGCGGAGACATGAAAGGTCGACGAGTGCGATCCGGCGGGCGCACTCCTGAGGGTGGGCACCACCTGAGACGGCGCCGCAAACGGCCGCCCCCCGGGCTTCGTCGTGAATAGGTGCAGGTGCAGGCCGACGAGCACGGTCACCGCCACCACGACCATGCCCGTGCTGAGGACGAAGACCAGCACACCGCGCAGCTTGGCCGCCACCGGGTTGACCGCCCTGCCCGCCAACTCCGCGCGCGTCCGGCCGGCCCGGCGCCGCAGCGTGATCACGAGCAGGACCCCCAGCACGAGCTCGAGCGCGGACCCGATGGCCAGGCCGTCGCGCTGCCAGGGGCCGTTCCACCGGGGCTGCGCCACCGCACCGCGCAGCCCGGCCAGCCCCAGAACGATCAGCAGCGTCAGCGGCAGCACCCGGACCAGCCATCCTGGCCCCGCCGCCGACCCGGACGCCCGACCCCCGTCGCCGGGCAGCCCCGCGTCGCCCGGCCGCCTCCCGCGGCCGGCGATCCCCGGTGGCATAGTTCCCGGCTGGCGACTGGTCATGGTCTCGCGTTCCCGATGCGACGGATGGCCCGTACCCGTCTTTCCCGTGGCTAACGGCAGCGTAATACCCCCCGGGCACAGAACATACCCTTGTCACCGCGCCCGAGCTGGCCGCCGCGGCGGTTTGTTCCCATCCGTATCATCGGCCACACGGATCAAGCTCGGGCCGATAGTAAACGTCCTGAGGCGGTGGAAGGCTACGGCCCGAACTCGACCAAGTCGGCGATTCGCACCGGCTGCCCGGTCAGGAAGCATTCGTTGGCCGCGACACCGACGGTCAGCGCCAGGGCGCCATCGCGCTGGTTGGCGCTTTGGCGGGCCGCGTCGCCCGGCTCGGGCTCGCCACCGGGATCCGCCGGGCCGTAGAGCGCGGTCAGCATCCGTTCGTCGCCGCCGCCGTGGCCCCCATGGTCACCGGCCGCGAACATGTCGGCCGGTGGCTCCCACAGCTTGCGCACCCGGATCGTGGCCCCGCCGGCGTTCGCCATCGCGACCTCGCCGTGGATGGCGCTAGCAGTCGAATCCACCTGGTCAGGCGGCGGCTGCCATTGGCTTTCCACCACCTCGAGCTCGAGCCGGCCCGCACTTCCGTTGAACATGACCCGGTAACCCTCCCACGGGGAATAGGCCGTCAGGTGGTAAGTCATCGACGCTCCACTGGCGTAACGCACGAGAACGGCCATGTCGTCCTCGATGCTGATCGTGCCGTCGAAGACGTTCCGGTCGCGGATATAGCCGCTGTCGGCTTCGGCGTCAAGGTACAGTTCCCGCATCCCCTGATGGCCGGAGATGTCCAGGGCGAAGGGGTCCTGAATCGCCTGCGGCGAGTTGTGCGCGCGCTGGTAGTCGCGGCGGAGCCCATGGCGCGTCCCGGCGTCTGCCCCGTAGAAGCCAAGCCGGCCGTAGCCGAACACCTCCTGCGGCTCGCTGCCCAGCCACCAGTTCACCAGGTCGAAGTGGTGGCTGGCCTTGTGCACCATCAGCCCGCCGCTGTTGGCCTTGTCCCGGTGCCAGCGGCGGAAGTAGTCCGCGCCGTGCCGCACGTCGAGCAGCCACTCGAAGTGGACGGAGAGAATCTCGCCGATTGCCTGCTCCTGCAGCAGCCGCCACACCCGCTCGTGAACCGGGTTGTACCGGTAATTGAAAGCCACGGTGAGCGGGTTACCGGTGCGGCTGGTCGCGTCCAGGATCGACTGGCATTTCACGGCGTCGACGGTCATCGGTTTTTCCGTGACGACCCGGCAGCCCGCTTCGACGGCCGGGACGATGTAGCGGTCGTGCAGCGCGTCCACCGTCGACACCACGACCTCGGAGATGTCCTCCTTGGCCAGCATCTCGGCGAAGGCGCCGGGCGACCACAGGGAGGCGGCGCTGTTACCTGCCTTGACCAGAAGCCGGTTGTGATATCCCATCCGGGTCGGGCTCGGATCGCATAGCGCGGCCACGGTGTAGCGGGCCCGCCGGGTCAGGCCCCTGGTGAACAACTGAGCCCGTGAACCCGTGCCGACGATGGCGACCCGGCGCACGTCTGTCATGATCTTTCCTTCCCAGCCCGGATCGGCCGACCGGCCGGCAAGCGGTGCCCGGGGTGCGGGCAGGGAGGTCATCTGCCGCACCCCGGGCACCGGTCTGGCGGCGACTATTTCGGTTCGACTCTGCGAACACCGAATTGCGCGGTTCGTTGCATGAGCTGGAGAAGAAGGAGCGGGACTCCGAGGAGCAGCAGCGCCGGGTCGAAGAGGCTGATGGCTGTGGCGCCAGCTATCTCGATGAGAAAGAGCGGTCCGGTCACCAGGAAATTTCTGATCGCGAGGCCAGCGCAGAGCGTCCAGAGCTCAGCCGGTGACCACGCCGGCCCGCGCGCCGTGAGCAGGAACACATATCCCATGGCCATGAGGGTGATCAGCAGCGCGCCGAGGCCGAGCCCGAGGTAGACGCGGTCGGTCACGCTGTCGCCCCGGCTGAAATGGCGTACCTCCGCCACGCCGACGGCGGCGGCCACGAGCGGCACGCCGACCAGGATCGTCGTCCGCAGCGGGGGCCTGGACCGGAGCGCGGTGACGAACTCGGCCACCACGCTGTCCTCGCCCTCGTCGCGCCATCGGTGTAGTGCGACCGTGGCCGCGTTCACCGCTACCGGCAGTGTGATCACCGGCACCAACGCGATGAGCAGGACCAAGTTGAGCGCGAGAAAGTTGAAGATAGTGGCCAGAGCCGCCGTGACCGGGGTAGTGAAGGCGCCGGCTCGGTCAGCGCGGCTGCCCCGGCTGGCCGCTAGCCGGTTCCGCGAGTTCATGGGCGAGTTCACGGGCATCAGGCGTTCATCCCTTCGTGCCGGTGAGGGCAATCCCCTGTATGAACGTGCGCTGGGTCAGGAAAAACAGGATGACGATCGGGGCTGTCGCCGCGGTCGCCCCGGCCATCACCCAGGCCCAGTTGGTCGAGTAATCCCCGAGGATCTCCGCTAGGCCGAGCGAGAGCGGATACGATGACTGATTGCTGATGTAGATCAGCGGACCCAGGTAGTCATTCCAGCAATAGATGAACTGGAAGAGAATTACGGTCGCCATGGCTGGTTTAGCCAGCGGCAAGATAATCCGCCGGTATATATAGAATTCGCTGGCTCCGTCGATTCGTGCCGCATCGGACAATGACTGCGGTATCGTCATAAAGAACTGGCGGAGCAAGAACGTGCTGAAAACGGAGCTGCCGAAGAATGTCGGCACCTCCAGGGGCAGGTATGTGCCGATCCAGCCGAAGCGCTTGTACATCACGAACAGCGGTATCAATGTGCACACGAAGGGCAGGATCAGGGTCATCAGCATGACGTAGAAGACGGCGTCCCGTCCGGGCCAGCGCAGCCGCGAGAACCCGTAGGCCACCAGGCTGCTCGAGAGGCAGACGCCCACGATCGTCACGCCCGCGTATACGAACGTGTTGAGGAAGAACCTGAAGAACGGTAGTGCGGCGAATAGCTGCGGGTAGTTGCTGACCAGTATCGGGTGCGGCCACCAGACCACCGGCAGCGTGAGCGCTTGCGCCGCGGTCTTGAACGAGGTCAGGACCATCCAGAGCAGCGGGAGCCCGAACATGGCGCTCAGCACGATCAGCACGACGTGCTTGACCGCGCTTGCGCCTACCTTGCGGCGGGTCAAGCGCCGCTTACGCGGGCGCTGCGCACGGCCCGCGGAGGCGGGACGTGCATCCGGTGTCACCTGCGACTGTGCGGTGTGCATGCTACCGGCCCTTATCGCTGGTCATTCTCGTAATACACCCACCTTGACGACGATCTCAGCAGCAAGACCGTGATGATAAGGACGAGAATAAAAAGACCGAACGCCATAGCTGAGGCATATCCCAGATGCAGGTCGGTGAAGGCCTGCTGGTAGTAATAAGTGACGTAGAACATCGTTGAACTGCCGGGACTGCCCGGCGGGCTTTCGATGACCTGCGCCTGGGTGAAATACTGGATGGAGAGCACGAGCGACAAGATCGCGTTGAACAAGATGACCGGGCTGATCATCGGCACCGTTACCTTGCGCAGCCGCTGCCACGGTCCCGCTCCTTCGAGCGCCGCGACTTCGTACATCTCCTTGGGTACCCCCTGCAGCGCGGCCAGGTAGATCACCATCGGCTGCCCTAGCCCCCACAGTCCGAGCAGGATGAAGGTGGGCTTAGACCAGGTAATCGAGAAGAACCATGTCGGGCCCTCGACATGGATGTCCGAGAGCAGCGAGTTCACCAAGCCGAACGATGGCTGGAAGATCCAGACGAAGATCAGGGACGAGGCCACCACGGGCACGATGGACGGGATGTAGAACAGGGTGCGGTAGATCGCCTGGCCGCGGACCTTCATGTTCAGCAGGAGCGCGAGCCCGAGCGCGGCCACGGTCGACAGCGGCACCTCGATGATCGTGTAGTAGAAGGTATTGAACAGCGCGGTGCGGAACGTAGCGTCATGGATCAGCTCGGAATAGTTCGTCAGGCCGGCGAAGACCGGGTTACCGATCCCGGTGAACCTCGTGAAGCTGTAGTAGAAGGTCGCGAAGAACGGGTAGAGAAAGAAGACGAGGAACCCGATGATCCACGGACTCACGAACAGCAGCCCGAGCCTCGTCTGACGCCAGTGATGCAGCCTCATGTGTCTCTCTACCTCGTCCTTCGCGACCGTGCCGTTAACCGCCCGGCTTCTTAGCCGCCTGCGCCGTTGTTCGCCTGCGCGTCGATGTAGGCCAGCGCCTGCTGCGGGGTATTCGTCTTCTCGCCGATGGCTTCGGTGGCCGTCGCCTCCGCCGTTTCGAACTCCGACTCGGACTTCGTCAGGGTGGGCGTCACCGAATACGGGCTCGACATCTGGTTCACGAAGACCGTGAGCCACGGATTGGCCTTGAGCCAGGCCTGGTAAGCCGGCGCGGAGACGACGGCCGGCGACGCGGGCATCCAGCCGCCCTTGGGGTCGATCTGGGATGTGAAACTCGTGTTGTCGTAGCCTGCCAGCCACGCGATGAACGTGAACGCGGCCGACGGGTGGGCGGCGCCCTTCGGGATGATGTTGTAATTTCCCTGCCCGAACGTGCTTGGTCCTGGTTCGGTGCCAGGGAACGCCTCGACGCCGAAGTTGCCGACCATGCTCGGGTTCGTGACCGGGATGTTCTGCGCGCCTTCCCACGGCCCGTCCATGTTGAATCCCTCTTTGCCTGCCACGAACGCATCGTCATCGCCGCCGGCTACGGCCCCGTAGGCCGTCTGCATGGCGGCGATATCCGCGTACGGGTACTTGTCGTACTGCGCGAGGAAGTTCGCCTCGGACTGAGCGCCCTTGCACCCGGCGAAGTCGTACTGCCCTGAGGAGCTGAAGCAGTTGACCGCGCCGAAGAAGCTGCCGAAATACTCGAAGCCCAGGTTGTAGATCGGGTAGAAGCCGATCTGCTCGAGCTTGTTGCCCGAGATCATCCACTCCTTGGCCTGATCCGCGTAAAGCTGCGCCAGCGTGGTAGGCGGCGAGGAGATGCCAGCCGCCTTCATGATGGACTTGTTGTAGTACAGCGCCCAGGAGTTCATCGACATCGGAATCGCGTACAGCGTGCCCTTGTACTGCCCGCCCTGCAGCGCGATCGGGTACTCCCATTTCTCCAGGCCAGCGTACTGCCCGGTCAGGTAGGGAGACATCGATTGGATGGTGCCGTCCGCCGCGTACTCGCCGAGGACCGGATTCCACTCGGTGAACACGTCAGGCGGATCGCCCGCCGCGATCTCGGACAGGAGCTTGGCGTCGCCCGTCGCGCTAGGGATGTTCGACTCGGTGACGTGGATATCCGGATGACTGCTGTTGAACGCATTGACCATCTGGTTGAGCAGCGTCAGGGTGTTGCCCGACCACATGGTCTGCCAGGTGATGTCGACCACCCCTGAGGACGAGCTGCCGGCTGATGACGCGGCCGGGCCGCCGCAGGCGGCGAGGACCAGCCCTGCGGCGCTGGCGAGGATTACGGTGGACGCCATCGTCGCTTGGCGTTTTCTTCGCTGGCGTCTTCCTCCTGGCCGCGGGACCGTGCCGTCGCGCCTACGCTGCCTGCTGTGTATCTTCTCAATCACGAGATGCTCCTTTGCTATGGCGTGCATCGAGTGCCTGCCGCGCGGGTCTGCGGGACCCGCGCGGCAGATTTGGCGGCCCCGCGCTTTCGCGGATGATCAGCTCAGGCTCGGGCCATGGGGCCGAAGGCACGGCGGTCTCCGGCTCAAGAAGTGCCTGGAGCAATCCGAAGCTGGCCCGGCCCAGTTCGGCAAAGTCCATGCGCACCGTGGTGAGGGACGGGGTGAGGAATGCCGCTACCGGCGTGTCGTCGAATCCGACCACGCTGACCTCGGCCGGGATGGCGCGGCCCGCCTCCTGCATCGCCCGCATGAGGCCAAGAGCGAGGTCGTCGTTGCCGCACAGCACAGCGGTCACGTCCGGATCGACGGCGAGCCTTTGTCCTGCCTGGTAGCCCGACTGGGGGGTCCAACCGCACTGAATGTGGCCCGGTGCCGTGGCGCCGGCTTCTTCCAGCGCCATTCGCCAGCCCGCCTGCCGCTGGCTGGTGTGGGTCGAGGACGGAATGGCCAGGTAATGAACGGTGCGGTGGCCGAGACGGAGTAGGTAGCGCGTCGCCTCTAGGGCCGCCCTCCTGTCGTCCAGCCAGACCCACGGCTTGCCGTAACCCGCGTCGCCCGCCGGGGCCTCGACCACCGCGACCATGGGCGCATTGGGCGGGACGGCGGCGAGCGCTGCGGTCCCTGCCTCGTCGTAGGCGATGACGATGAGCGCGCCGCCGGGCTCGATCGCCCGGGCCACCGCGTCGTTGACCACCTCGGGCGCGGTCGATTCGACCATGCGGACGCCGACGGCGAATCCCTTGGCGCGCGCCGCCTCCTCAATGCCCTGCAAAGCGGCCATGTACCCGTACAGGGTGGTGTTGGGGGTCAGGACCGTGACCGACTGCACCGGGCCGCCCGCCAGCGCACGGGCTGCCCGGTTGGGACGGAAGCCGAGGTCGTCGATGAAGGCCAGGACGAGATCCCGGGTCGATTCCTTGACGCTCGGATGGCCATTGATCACCCGGGACACGGTCTGGTAGGAGACGCCCGCCGCGGCCGCTACGTCTCTGATGCTTACCGCACGCGAGCCCCGCCCGCCGACCGTCTCCGTCGCTGGGCCCTCAGCGGCTGGGCCTTCCGGGGTGGCGCCACTTGTGTGACCGGTCACAACCATGGAAGGATTGTGACCGGTCACAACATGAGCGTCAAGAGCATGTACATCACGATTTCACGCGCGGGGATTGCCGCGAGCGTGTGCCGAGGAGGCTCGCTTGGCCGTCGGAACGGGACTGCCCCCGATCGTCATCGGCTGGTCGGATGACGCCCTAGAGCTGCGGATTGACGTAGATGAAGACGGAATGGCCAGGATGACCAGGCTGGCGGCGCCGTCCGCCGTGGGCTCCGCGCCGGCAGGTGCCCCGGCGCAGGCCGCTTCCCCAGCCCCTGTGCCTGCCGACGCGGCGCTTCCGCTGCTCGATGTCATCGTGTCCGGCGAGGGCAGGATGTGGTCCGGCGGCCGCTACTGCGAGTCCGCCTCCACAGGTCGGTTCCGTTACGCTGGCCATCACGAAACTTCCCTGGGCCAAGCTTGGTGCGAGCTGCGCGTCGACCTTGCCGACCCAGCCACTGGCCTGCGGGCCGAGGTTTTCTACCGCATCCTGGCCGGCCAGGGTGCCCTGCGGTCCTGGGTGCGCCTGGCCAACCATGGCCGCGAGCCGGTGACGGTCGAATCCGTGACGTCCTTTCTGTGCGGCGGCCTGTCCGGCGGCACCGGGGTTCCGGTTGACCTTGGTGATCTCGACGTCCGGTGGGCGGAGACCGACTGGCTCGCGGAGGGCCGCTGGCAGAACAAGCCGCTCCGTGACGTCCTGCCTGACCTGAATCGCCGTATTCACGGCGCGGATCCACGGGGCCGGTTCGGCCTTACCAGCCTGGGTAGCTGGTCATCTGGTGTGTACCTACCGATGGGCGCCGTCATCGACGGCCGCACCGGCCGCGGCTGGGCCTGGCAGATCGAGCACAGCGGCGCCTGGCACTGGCAGGTGGGGGAGTGCACGAACCGGCGCGCGGCCACCGCCGGCGGCCCGGGGGGCTGGCACGCGCCGAGAGGATCGGTGCGCGGCGCCTATATCGCGCTCCTCGGACCGGCATATACCGAACACCACTGGCGGATCACCCTGCAGCCAGGTGAGATGTTTACCACGGTTCCCGCGGCTGTCGCGGTGAGCGCCGATGGCTTCGAGGGAGCTATCGCCAGGCTCACCGCCTGCCGGCGAGCCATCCGGCGCGTGCACGAGGACCACCGGCGCCTGCCGGTGATCTTCAACGACTACATGAACACGCTGATGGGCAACCCCACCACGGAACGGCTACTGCCCCTGATCACCGCGGCGGCCGCCGCGGGCGCGGAGTATTTCTGCATCGATTCCGGTTGGTACACCGACATCGGCGAGGGTTGGTGGGACACCGTGGGGGCCTGGAAGCCGTCGGTCTCGCGGTTCCCGAACGGGATCGCCGAAGTGCTCGATCACATCCGGGCCGCCGGGATGACCCCCGGTTTGTGGCTTGAGCCCGAGGTCGTCGGCATCAACAGCCCGGTCGCCGGGCAGCTGCCGCCCGAGGCCTTCTTCCAGCGGGACGGCAGTCTCGTCGTCGAGCACGGCCGCTATCACCTGGACCTGCGCCATCGCGCTGCGGTGAAGCACCTGGATGAGGTGGTGGACTACTTGGTGGAGGACCTCGGGATCGGCTATCTCAAGCTGGACTACAACATCTGCGTGGCCCCGGGAACCGATGCGGGGAACCTCGCTCCGGGCGCCGGGCTGCTGGAGGCGAACCGAGCACACCTGGACTGGCTGGACAGGATGCTCGACCGTCATCCGGAGCTGGTCATCGAGAACTGTTCTTCGGGCGGAATGCGCACTGACTATGCGCTACTCGCCCGCCTTCAGCTCCAGTCCACCAGTGATCAGCAGGACTTTCTCCGCTACCCGCCCATCGCGGCCGCGGCGGCCGCGGCGATGACCCCGGAGCAGGCCGCCGTCTGGGCCTATCCGCAGCCGGACTTCACCGACGACGAGCTTGCCTTTACCCTGTGTGGCGCGCTGCTCGGCCGCGTCCACCTATCCGGGCACCTAGACCAGATGAGCCTCCATCAGCGTGACCTGGTCGGGGAGGCGATGCGGGCGTACAAGAGCATCCGGGCCGACTTGCCCCGGTCGACACCGTTCTGGCCCCTGGGGCTGCCCGGCTGGACCGACTCGTGGATCGCCCTGGGCCTGCGCGCTCCGGACGCCAGCTACCTGACCGTGTGGCACCGCGGTTCACTCGACGCGGCCAGCGGCCACGCCCTCAGCGGCCAAGCCCTCAGCAGCGAGAACGAAGATCCCGCCGAGGTCATGCTGCCGATCCCGCATCTGCGCGACCAGCCCGTGACGGCCATGATCCTGTACCCGGCGGACGCTGGAGCCGACATCAGCTGGGATGCCGGAGCATCCGTCCTCAGCGTCTTGCTTCCGCGTACGCCGTCCGCCTGCGTCCTGAGCCTCACCGGACCATGGCGGCCAGCCCGCCGGGCGTGACCCGGATGCCCGGCGCGGCGGTGCGGGCACTAAGCCCGGCTTACGACGTCTTGGCGGTCGCATAATTCGCCTGGCCTGGAGGCTCGGCTGCGCCGTTGAGACAGTCGCGGTCGTCTCACCCGGACCGCCCTCGGCCCGGCCGTGCCCCCGGCTGGCGGCTGGTACTCTCGCCGCCATGTGCCGGGAAACGATGTCCTTGGGCGCGGCCTCAAAGGCCTGGTGGTACATCCGGGCGCACCTGTGACCTCGCTCATCGAGCTGTTGACCAGCTACGCGTTCGTCGGCCAGGAACGCCAGGAAAGGCTCGGCGACTGGGTCGGCAGCGATGGCGATTTCTCCATTGACTTCCCCGGCCAGCGGATCGAGTGGTCAAGCGGCCCGGCCGCCCGCTGTGATTTCCTCGGCACCGAGGCCGGGGGTACCTGGCTGTGGGCGTGGGCGAACACCTCGTTGCCCTTCGGCGGCGAGCTCTTGTCGGCCGCGAACGCCTTGCGTCAGCGCGGGACCGAGCTCGGCGTGGAAGAGCTCATCGAAGCGGGCTTCGGAGTCGACGAGGTACGCAACGGTCACGTGCTCGGAACCGTCGCCAGCGGGCTGCTCGGCGCCAACGGATACTACTTCGGTCATGGTGAGACATCCGCGGTCCTGACCCTCGTCACCGCACCCGAGCTGGCCCTGCCGCCGGCCGATGCCATTCAGCTGTCCGGGATCATCACGCGCAGCGTGGGGGTGTTCCCGGTGCCGCACCGCCCGGCGGTGCGCGCTTACCTGCAGCAGCGTGGTGCCCAGGTGGCCGTGGCCGCCGACGGTTCCTGGCAGGTGCAGGCACCTGCGGGCGGCCAGCTCACCGTGACCTTTGACCACCTCGACCGCGTCTCCGCCGTGAGCCTGGAACAAGGCCCGGCCCCCGGCCGCCTCGTCCCGCCGAACCGCCGCGGCGGCCTGTTCCGCCGTCGCCACGATGGACCATCCTGACCGGCTCAAACGGCCCATCGTGTCGCCGCCCGCAGAACTAGTGCCGTGGCCGGTACCGTTCGCCCCGTTTCCAGCCGCAGTGGAACCCTTGGCCTGACCACGGCGATGGACCATTGGGGTCGCTGGGGTTCGCTGGATAGGTCGCCGGGCGCTGCGCGTGTCGGCTGGCGGGCCCGTCAACCTCACCCGCACCTACTCGCTCATGAATTCCAGCTGACCGGTTTTACCTGGGAGTATTTTGGCTTCCGGGAGGATTTTGGGTACCGGGATGCACAAAAAACTCCCCGGAGCCAGAATCCTCCCCGATATGAAGTACCACAGCGCGCTCGCGCCTCACGGCAT
>JBEKKH010000009.1:0-33796 GCA_050010815.1 Streptosporangiaceae bacterium
CCCTTGAGGCGGAAGTCGAAGCCGACCAGGTGGCGGTCGGGGTCTTGGCTTTCGACGGCGCGCAGCGCTGGGGAGATCGTGTACTGCTCCCGGACGGCGACACGGTCACACTCAGCCTCGGCCCGGCCGTTGGGGGCAGGAGCCAGGTACCTGTCACCTTCGCGCCAGGAACCCGGCGGATCGCGGGGCTTCTCGACCGGGACGCGCTCGGCGGGCGGCCACTTCCGCTGGTACTCCCCCCACATCCACCGGGACTCCTTCGAGTCCTCATCCCACTTCTGCCCCGCGGCCTGCTCCCGCGCCGCCGCCTGCTGTGCCGTCACCGACTTCGCCGCGGAGTCCGCCACACGCAATTCGTCGTAATACTCCTGCCGAGGGCGCGTCTCAGGCGGCGGGCCGCCGCCCCGGCCCGACCGGCCACCGCCACCCTGGTCATCCCGATGACCCGCGGGTCGGTCCGGCGGGTCATCCGGGTCCTCGGGACGGTCGATCCCCACCGGACCTCACCGCCGCCCGACGATGCAACATCTAGCGCAAGAAGAGCAATTCAATCGGTAGCAATGCCTTCCGGGATACGAACCTAATCACCACTTCATAAGACGATGACAGCCCACGACCGGTTCATCAGGGGTGCAGTCCGTAATTCGAGGCGCAGGGTGACGAGACTGGCCATTTCGCTGGCTTTCTGGGTTTTGTGTGACGGGATAGTACGCGCGTGCCGCTGGTTGTGGCGGCCGGAGGGCAAGATCGTGGTGGATCCGGGCTTCGTGAAGTGGTGGATCCGGTGGCCCCAGGCCCACGTGCCAAGTCCGAAAACATCCGCCCTGTACGTCGGCTGACCATCGAAGCCACGGTGAACTTGTGATGCCCTCGGGTCGGCCCGTGGAGGTGCATCTCGACCATAGGCGGCGAGGTCATCACCACATAAACGCGCTGACAGACCGGGGGCTAGCGTGAGGGCATGGACGCCCCCGCCCCGTCGCCCGAGATGGTGTCACCGCCCTGACCTATCTGACAGATCGCTATGCGGCCGTTTCTGTCGTCAGCGGATGCTGCGGAGCTTTATCATGCTTGGATTCGGCAAGGAAGTCGTTAACCCGGCTGGTGTGTCACGTAGCCTGGCCGCGGAGATCTACCACCGTCACACCGCAGCATTGTATGGGCAGGCGTTGCTGATCCTCGGTGATGAGGACATGGCCTGGCAGGTTGCCCGCGATGTCATCGTCGGTGAGTGCGCGAGGCCGCTGGCGGCGCAAGAGCGTCCGAGGCGGCGGCCCTGTTGCGTGCGGCACTGATCAGCCTGGCGGATTTACCGGCGCACCGGCCTGGATGTGCGTTATGGGTCTGAGGCGTATGGTTGGGTGCGGATCGAAGAAATGAGCCGTTGGGTCGAGAACCGCCCCGGCTGCTGTAGCAGAGGGCGGCGCGTGCGGTGAGTTCGGAGCTTGGTATCGGCGTATGCGCGGGTGCTGCTGCTGTCAGCGCCGGCAGGCGCCGCCCGCGGTACGTCCAGGGGGTCTGTGCTGAGCACTGCGTGCCCTGTGAGGCCGGCGCCGTTGCGGACTGGTATCGGTGCCGAAGCGAGGCCCATGGCCAGTTCCTGGCGGGCCGGATGCGCGGTGACTGATAGCCGGGCAATGGTCTTGTGGGTCGAGGTGGCCGCGCATGCGGCCGCGCATGGGCGGCCTGTGTCGGTCGCTGACGTCTGCGCGGTGGCGAGCCGGTCAGCTCAGCTGAGCGGGGCATGGCTGGCCGCCGCGAGCAGCGGCGAGCCGGATTTCCTGATGTACGTGACAGACCCGGTCGGCGAGCAGCTGGCCGAACTTCAGCTGACCCTGGGACACGGGCCGTGCCAGGACGTACTGACATCGGCCGCGCCGGTCCTGGCCGCGGACCTGGACGATGAGGAGTGCAGCCGCCGGTGGCCCGCGTTCGCGCCTGCGGCACGCCGGCTCGGCGCCGGGGCTGTCTTCGTGTTCCCGCTGATCGTCGGGGCGATCCGCGCTGGGATGATGGGCCTGTACCGTACCTCGGCGGGTCCGCTGCTGGCCGGCCAGCTCGGTGACCTGCTCATCCTCGCCGACGCGGCCACCGTGATGCTGCTCGGCAGCGGGCCCGGCCATCCGCAGGACGAAGATGGGGCCGGGCTGGGCGGGCAGGCTCCGGACCTGGCGCTGCACCGCATCGAGATCGATCAGGCCACGGGCATGCTGACGGTGCAGCTCGGCGTCTCGGCCGCCGCGGCATTTGCCCGGCTTCGGGCCTACGCTTATGCGCAGGACAGGCGGCTTGCGGACGTGGCCGCCGACATCGTCACCCGGCGCTTGCGGCTACACCGGGATCCGGGTCAAGATGGCGGGCCGTAACATGGCAGCCCCCGTGCTTCCCGCAGCGCTATCCTTCGCTTTCCTGCCACCGGCGAAAGGTGACCCAGATGGACACCGACCTACTATCTGACACCTTCATCGATCTGGCCGACACGATGGTCGCCGAGTTCGACGTCATCGACTTCCTGCACATGCTCACCGACCGGAGCGTCCGCCTGCTGGCCGCCTCCGCGGCCGGAGTGATGCTGGCCGACCCCCGCGGTGAGCTGCGTGTCGCGGCCGCCTCCAGCGAGCAAGCCGGGCTGCTGGAGCTGTTCCAGCTGCAGAACGACCAGGGTCCCTGCCTGGATTGCATCCGGACCGGCCGGCCCGTCACCGCCGCTGACCTCACCGGCCCCGTCCAGCGATGGCCCCGCTTCGCGCACGCCGCCACGCAATCCGGGTTCCGGACCGTGCAGGCCCTGCCGATGCGGCTGCGGGATCACGTCATCGGTGCACTCAGCCTGTTCCGCGCTGAGCCAGGCCCGTTCGGCCCGGCGGAGTTGCGCATCGGCCAGGCGCTCGCCGATGTCGCGACCATCGGGCTGCTGCACGAGCGGAACGTGCGCCGCAACGAAACCCTCGCCGAGCAACTCCAGGCGGCCCTGAACAGCCGGGTCGCCATCGAGCAGGCCAAAGGCAAGCTCGCTGAGCGCCTCAGCATCGACATGGACCAGGCCTTCAGCCTGCTGCGGGACTACGCCAGGAACAGCAGCCAGCGTCTCACCGACGTCGCCCGCGCCTTCGTCGACGACGCTACCGCACAGTTCCCGCCCCCACCGCGCCGCCAGACTCCCCGATAACGTCCGGAGGGATGAACGGTAACGAAGCGGCATCACGCCCAGACGGGATTCCGGGAGTCACCGGACGATCGCCACGTGCCACTGCGACTGCGGCCCCGTCAACGGTGTCATGCACGTCGAACCAGGTCAGCAAGCCGGTGACGGCAAGGATCCTGTGCACGGCGCCGTGTGGTCCGGCCAGGGCGAAACTGCCGCCCTGGGATCTGATGTCCTGGCACAGCCGGACAAGCACGGCGAGGCAGGCGCAGTCAATGTAGGCAAGGCCAGTGAGGTCGGCGACATTGCGGAGGCTCGTCTGACGCCTCCTATCGCTGAAGTATGCCTGCAGCGCAGACGAACCGCAGAAATCCAGTTCACCCCACAGGCTGACCACGGTCACACCGTCGTGATCGCGGGATGACACCGACAGAAGCGGGATTTGCTGTCGCAAGAGAGTCATGGCATGCCACCCGGAGTCGTGCGGTACCGCCGAGGTCCAGGGCAGCCGGAGCCAGGATCTCGCCTCCACCCAGCTCAGCAAGGGTGATAGATCCCAACTAAAAATTACTCCCGATTTACCGGTACGACAAGCTCGCGACAGCGATGATCCTGAGCCCGATGAGGTTGCCGTCCGCGTCTGCCACCGAGGCGATCAGCGAGGCCGCCCAGAAAACCTCGGGTAAAGACCGTAAGGGTACGGCGCGGGCATTGCGTCCCTGTGCGGGCACTGTTCGGATGTGGTGAACTCCCGTCCACCGGATCCACCGCCAAGCCCGGATCCACTACGAAAGCTCAGGAACGCGGCTGGGGCGGGGTTTGGTGGGGCAGTTGGGGACGGTGCGGCGGGCGGGACGCCAGGGATCGATCGCGGCCAGGATGAGCGGGCCGCCACTCCACCGAGCACGGCCGGAGCGGACCGAACGATCCGTGGTGTCAGTTCCAGGTCTGCGGGTCTGGCGGGTCTGGCGGGGCTGGCGGCTGGCGGGGCTGGCGGCTGGCGGGGCTGGCGGCTGGCTGGCGGACACCCTGGTGCCCGCGCCGGTTTCGTGTTTCTCTTGTCACACGAGCGGGGAGCAAGAGCCTCGGGGGCACGGCAGGGGAGGAATCCATGCTGGTCAGGAACTTGATCCGCATGGGCGTGGCCACGGTGGTGCTGACGGGCATCGCGATGGCGACCACCACGGCGATACCGGTCGCCAACGCGGCCACCCCAGCATGCGGTAGCCGCTGTACCTCATCAACCACCACTTGGACTCGGAGCAGATGTGGGCGGACGTTAAGGGCGTCCTTTAGCCAGGCTGGAAGGTGTGCTCATGGACGGTGCCGCAGCTGAACTGCCAGTTGAGCCGGTCGACGTGCTCAGGCGGCGGCGGAGCGCGAAGTGGCAGACGTATCCGGCCGACGTGCTGCCGTTGACGGTGGCCGAAATGGACTTCGCCCTCGCCGCGCCCGTGACGGAGGCCCTGCGCGAGGCCCTCGAACGATCCGATGCCGGGTACGCGATGGCCGGGCCTGACCTGGGCCGGGCGCTGGCCGGGTTTGCCGGGCGCCGGTGGAACTGGGACCTTGACCCGGCGTCGGTGACGGCCGTGACCGACGTCGGGGTCGGCGTCGTCGAGCTGCTCCGGGTACTCACCCGCCCGGGTGACGCCGTGGTGATCAGCCCGCCGGTGTACCCGCCGTTCTTCGACTGGATCCCCGAGGCCGGAGCCAGGCTGCTCGAGGTGCCGCTGGCCTGCGACGGTGACGGGTGGCGCCTTGACCTCGCCGCGCTGGAGGCGGCGTTTGCCACCCACCCGGCGGCCTACGTGCTGTGCAACCCGCACAACCCGGTCGGACGGGTGCACACGGCGGGGGAACTCGCGGCGCTGGTCCGGCTCGCGCGGATCTACCGGGTCGCCATCGTCAGCGACGAGATCCACGCGCCGCTGGCGCTTCCCGGCGCCGCCTTTGTCCCGCTGCTGACCGTGCCCGGCGCTGCCGAGGTGGCGATCAGCGTGCTGTCGGCAAGCAAGGCCTGGAACCTGGCCGGGCTGAAGTGCGCCGCCGTCGTCACCGCCGCACCGCGGATGGCCGCGGTGACCGGCCGGTTCCCCGCAGATACCCGGTGGCGCCTTGGTCATTTCGGCGTCCTGGCCGCCATCGCGGCGTTCACGGCCGGGGAACCCTGGCTCGACCAGCTGCTCGCCACCCTGGACCATCGGCGGGTCCTGCTCGGTGACCTGCTACGCCAGCGCCTGCCCATGCTCAACTGGCATCCACCCGAGGCGACCTTCCTGGCCTGGCTCGACTGCACCGCCCTCGGCCCGGACAACCAGGCTCAGGAGCGGTTTCTCGAGCACGGGCGCGTCGCGCTCGAGCCTGGCCTGCGGTTCGGCGCCGCGGGCGGCGGTTACGCGCGCCTGAACTTCGCCACCAGCGCCGGGATCCTTGACCAGGCGACCGCACGGATGGCCAGAGCGGCCGGCGACGTGCATGGATCAGGGGCGGCCGGCGTGCGGGATGTCGACGTGGACGGCTAGGAGACGGGCCTCGCGAGCTGCGCTGCGGGCGTGCTCGTCGAAGTCCAGGCAGCAGCCGTCGGGGCGACGACGAGGTGGCCGAGTGCGGCGGGAAGCTCCCGGTCGTTCGGCAGATCACCGAAGGTCGCCCAGGCCCGGCGGTTCGTCAGCTCGCCGTCACCGGTGAGGTCGAACGCGGTGATCCGGTTGCCGAAGGTCTCGTCGACCAGCAGGTACGACAACCCGGTCAGCACGGTGGTGATCTCTCGGCTCATGGTCAAACCCTGGTGGTATCACGGAAAGGTAACTACTCTGTCAGGGCGGATGAAACGGCTGGACCAGTGGAGGTAGCGCATGGGCACGGTTACGACGAGCGATGGCACGGAGATCTTCTACAAGGACTGGGGCTCGGGCCAGCCGATCGTGTTCAGCCACGGCTGGCCGCTGTCGGCCGACGACTGGGACACCCAGATGCTGTTCTTCCTCCTCCACGGCTACCGCGTCATCGCCCATGACCGGCGCGGGCACGGGCGCTCGACCCAGACGAACGACGGTCACGACATGGACCACTACGCCGATGACCTCGCCGCGGTCGTCGAGCACCTCGATCTGCACGACGCGGTCCACGTCGGGCACTCCACCGGCGGTGGCGAGGTCGTGCGCTACATCGCCAGGCACGGGGAGAGCCGGGTGGCCAAGGCGGTCCTGATCAGCTCGGTCCCGCCGCTCATGCTGCAGACCGACGCCAACCCCGGCGGCCTGCCCAAGAGCGTCTTCGACGGTTTCCAGGCCCAGGTGGCCACCGGCCGGTCCGGGTTCTACCGTGACCTGGCGGCGGGCCCCTTCTACGGCTTCAACCGGCCAGGCGCGAAGCCCTCGGAAGCGATCATCGAGAACTGGTGGCGCCAGGGCATGATGGGCGGGGCGAAGGCACACTACGACGGCATCGTGGCCTTCTCCCAGACCGATTTCACCGAGGACCTCAAGAAGATCACGGTGCCCGTCCTGGTGATGCACGGCGACGACGACCAGATCGTTCCCTACGCCGACTCCGGGCCGCTGTCCGCCAAGCTCGTGCAGAACGGGACGCTGAAGACCTACCACGGCTTCCCGCACGGCATGCCGACCACCGAAGCCGAGACGATCAACGCCGACCTGCTGGCCTTTCTGCGGTCCTGACCTGCGGGGCGGCCGGCTGGGCGGCGGTTTGCGGCCGGGAACAGCCGGGAGCCGGTGCTGATCGTGGAATCGCGGGCGGCGCTGCGCCGCAGGCCGGTGCACCGGGCCTGCGGCGGGCCCACCTGGTGCTGTCGGCGCTGCGGCACCGCGCGGCAGAACCCGGCGACCAGGCGGTCCTGATCCAGCCGGCGCGGTCACCGTATTCACCGGGTCGTCACCTCCCCTCGGGCCTCGCGGAATTCGGGAGCTAGGGCGTTTTTCGTTGCCGGTGGGCCCGAGTTTTCTATGGCGCAAGCGCCACGGATCGTTAGGCCGGAATGATCTTTTAAATCTTTGTTCGATACTATCAATGACCGCCGACATTCCGGGCACGCCACGCCGGAAAGGCCGCAAGTCTTAGGCGCCTGGTTAGGGACCTGCCGCCATCGCCCGTGGGCTTGGCGGAGCCATGGGCGGTCTAGGACCCGCGTGGCGCGCGGGAGGGTCAGGTCACAGGGAGAATGCGGACCGTTTCGGCGGCGGGCCACATCTCGATCAGCTGCAGCGCGCGGCCGAGGCCCCTGAGCGCGGGGATGAGCCTGTCCTCACGAAAACGCTCGTAGTCAGCTTCGCCTCTTTAGGCGCCGCCCGCCGGCCGCCGGGCCCAGCCAGGCGGATTCGTCCCCCGCCGGGCGGGGAACCCTCCAGGTTCAGCGCCTGCAGCAGGGCCGCGTCTTCCTCGGCCGTCAGATCCCGGACCTGGGCCACTACCGAGATCGCCACCGCCAAGCCCTCCTGGTCAGGGTTGATCGGCCAGGTGCCGGGCGGCTTGCGGGCCGGCTTTAGGGTGGCCGGAATCAACGGCGTTCTGGTAGCTGGCCCGCGCGTCGGCCGGGTACCTCATGTCATTGAGCAGGTTCCCGAGGTACAGCATCGACCAGGGGGCCGCGTCCGGGTGACCGGAATCGATGGCGACCTGGTAGGCCACGACCGCCTGACGGTACCGGCCCTGCCGCTTGTACAGGTGCCCGAGATTGCGCGCCGCCGTCGGCCCGTACTCGGGATGCCCGGAGTTAGCCGCCTGCCGGTAGGCCTCCTTGGCGCCGTCCAGGTCGTCATGGCGGCCCAGCAAAAGGCCCAGCTGGAAACCGGCCGCCGGGGCAAGCTCGGGGTCCCCGGAGTCGATCGCCTCCTGAAAGGCCGATCGCGCGCCTTCGACGTCGTCCTGCTGCCCGAGCGAGACGCCCCGGCTGAAGGCCGCCTGTGCGTCGATGTCCGGCCGAAAGGTCGTTCGGTCGCGTTTGAAGGCCTTTGCGAGGCCGAATACCGTGCGCTGGGCCAAACCCTCGCCTCCCCCGCATCGATGCTCGTCAGTCACCCTATCCGAACTGGCCGGGCTGGTAGTCGCCGGCGGGCTGCCGGATGATGACGTTCATGCGGTTGTAGGCGTTGATCAGGCCGATGACCGCCACCAGCGCGACGAGCTGGTCATCGTCGTAGTGCTTGGCCGCGTTCGCCCAGGCCTCATCGGTGACACCGGCCGCGCCGTCGGCGATGCGGGTGCCCTGCTCGGCGAGTTCCAGCGCGGCCCGCTCGGCCTCGGTGAAGACCTTCGCCTCCCGCCACGCCGCGACCAGGTTCAGCCGCTGCTGGCTCTCCCCCGCGTGCAGTGCGTCCTTGGTGTGCATGTCGGTGCAGAAGCCGCAGCCGTTGATCTGGCTGGCCCGCAGCTCCACCAGCTGCTGCGTCGCGACGGGCAGGGCCGAATCATGCAGAACGGCGCCGGCCGAGGTCAGCCGCTTAACCAGCTTTTGCCCGAAGGGGCTGCCGAAGAAATCGATACGGGCGTCCATCGTCATCTCCTTGACGTTCTCCGATGATGTGCTTTTCTCAGCAGTACGACGACGTAGCCCGCCGGAATGTGAGGCGACGCCGAGGATGCGAACGACGAAGGGCGGCACCATGACCACCCCGGGACAGCCCAATCCGGGCCTGAGCGCGATCATGAGCGAGCGGCGTCAGCTCATCAATCTCGCCTACCGGCTCCTCGGATCCCTGGCCGAGGCCGAGGATGCCGTGCAAGAGACCTACGCCCGCTGGTACGCCATGTCCCGGCCGCAGCAGGACGCCATCGAATCCCCCGGCGCCTGGCTGACGACCGTCGCCAGCCGGATCTGCCTGGACCTGCTCGGCTCGGCCCGGGCGCGGCGGGAGCGCTACGTCGGCGAATGGATCCCTGAGCCGCTGCCCGACCCGGCGGAGTGGACCAGCGTGCAGCCGGGCGGCGCCTTCGCCGACCCGGCCGACCGGGTCACCCTGGATGAGTCGGTCGGCATGGCCTTCCTCGTGGTGCTCGAATCGATGACCCCGGCCGAGCGCGTCGCGCTCATCCTGCACGACGTTTTCGGCTACTCCTTCGCCGAAGTCGCCGAGATCGCCGGCCGTACGCCCGCGGCCTGCCGCCAGCTGGCCTCCTCGGCCCGCCGCCGGATCCGGGGCGTACAGCCTGCCGCGGTCCCCGTGACCCGGCAGAGCGGTATCGTCAGGGACTTCAAGAAGGCCTGGGAAGCCAGGGACATCGACGCCCTCATCGGCCTCCTCGACCCGGCCGCCACGGCCACCGCCGACAGCGGCGGCCTGGCCCGCGCCGCGCTGCACCCGATCGAAGGCGGCGAGCAGGTCGCGCGCTATCTCGTCGAGCTGGCCGGCCGGGTGCTCGGCGACACCACGATTCTGGAGCGGACGGTCAACGGCCAGCCCGGTCTGGTGGCTCAGCAGGACGGCGTCACCGTGACGGTGTTCGCGTTCGACATCGCAGCCGGCCGGATCAAGCACATCTGGGCCGTTCGGAATCCCGACAAGCTGCGGCCCTGGACGACAAGCTGACCCGTCAGTCGCGCGTGGCCACGCTGGCCTGGCTGAACCTGCGGCCCCAGTCGTGGACCCGGTCGAGCAGTTCGGGCGGGGAGACAACCTGGAAATCCACGCCGACCACGCCCAGCGCCATGGCCGGCCAGTCCAGTGAGTCGGCGGTCATCCGGACCCGGCAGCGGGTCGCGTCAATGTCCTCGACGGCAGCCCACTGACCGATCTGCCGGCGCACGGTCGCGGCCGGAGCCTGGACGAGCGCTTCCACCTCGTAGACGGCCGCCACGCTGTCCAGGCCGGCCCGGACGAAAGCGGCGGCGTCGGCGGCGGGCAGCTGGCGGGGTCGGAATCGCGTTCCGGTGCCGCGGGGCCCAGTGCTGAGGGATCCAGTGCTGAGGGATCTAGTGCTGAGGGATCCGGTGCTGAGGGATCCGGTGAGGCGATCGACGCGGAAGCTGCGCCAGTCGTGCCGGCCAAGGTCGTAGCCGACCAGGTACCAGCGGCGTCCGAGCGAGACCAGGCGGTGTGGTTCGACGTGCCTGTCGGTGTGCTCGCCGTCGGCGGCGGTATAGGAGAAACGGAGTCGTTCGCTGTCCCGGCAGGCGAGTGCAACGGTGGTGAGGACGCCTGGGTCAACGGCCGCCCTGGCCGTGTTTCCCCAGCTCGCGGGCACCGTCATCGCGCTCAGCGCCTCGACCCGGCGCCGCAGCCGGGCCGGCATGACCTGGATCACTTTGGCGAGCGCGCGGACCGAGGACTCCGCGATGCCCTCGATCGCGCTCTGCGCGGCCGCTTGCAGGCCGATCACCAGGGCGACGGCCTCCTCGTCCTCGACGAGGAGGGGCGGCAGCGCGGTGCCCGCGGCCAGTTGGTAGCCGCCGTCGGCACCGCGCTGGGCCTGGATCGGATAACCCAGTTCACGGAGCCGGTCGATGTCCCGGCGCAGGGTGCGCGGCGAAACCTGCAGCCGTCCGGCCAGTTCGGCACCCGGCCAGTACCGGCGTGCCTGCAGCAGCGAGAGCAACCGCAGCGTGCGCGAACTGGTATTGGCCATGTCACCAGCATCGCGCAATTCAGGTCAGAAAGTGACCGCTATAGCTCGTAGCGTGGACTTAGAGCGGGAACGGAAGCCCGCCCCGGCTACCACGAAGGGCGCACAGAACATGACGACCAGCACCCCGATCACCGACGACGGCCTGGCGGCTGACGGCCACGCCTCCACCGACGCCGAGCGCGCCGACCTGCTGGCGGTCCTGGCCACGCGGCGTCACTTCCTGCGCTTCACCACCCGCGGCCTCACCGACGAGCAGGCCAGGGAGCGCACCACCGTGAGCGAGCTATGCCTGGGCGGCCTGATCAAGCACGTCACGGCCACCGAGGAGGGCTGGGTGAATTTCATCCTGGCGGGCCCGTCGGCGATGAAGGATTTCGCCGACATGACCGAGGACGACTATGCGCAGCGAGCCGGCCAGTTCCGGCTGCTGCCCGGCGAGACGCTGGCCGGCGTGCTGGCCGACTACGCCGAAGTGGCCCGCCGGACCGACGAACTGGTCGCCAGCCTGCCCAGCCTGAACGCCGGGTATCCGTTGCCCAAGGCCCCCTGGTTCGCCTCCGGCGAATCGTGGTCGGCCCGGCGCGTCCTGCTGCACATCATCGCCGAGACCGCACAGCACGCCGGCCACGCCGACGTCATCCGCGAATCCCTGGACGGAGCCAAGTCCATGGGCTGACCCAGGGCGGCGTCAGGCGTCGGGCGCGGCGGCACGAGTCAGACGTGATTCCCCGGGATCGGGCCGGCTATCGATACCTGCTCGTGACGGCGTCCGCACAGGTCAGTCCGCGTCCCCCCCGGAGCCGCGGCCCCCGGTGACTTGCGCCAGACGACCCAGCCGCCGTACCGGTTGGCGGCGACGATCCGCCAGCCGGCCGGGGCGTACGACCAGCTCGCCTGGGCGGGTCGACCCTGCGGCCAGCCCATATCGATCACGGTCGCGTCGGCCGGCGGCGGCTGGCAGTAGGGATTGAAGGCCTGCACCTGCGTCGACGGCACCTCGAACGCCTGCGCGATCCGCATCACCCCGCTGATGTCGAAGGCGACGGCGACCCGCACACCCGGCTTCAGGCCGCCGGCCGCCGCCAGCTGCTGCACGCCCGTCGCCTTGGCCACCACGCCGTCGGCCTGCGAGGTATGGGCGGTGAGCTGGGCCACGGCCACCAGACTCACCGCCGCGGTCGCGGCGCCCAGGACGCCGACCATGACCCGCAGGCGGTGCGCGAGGAGCGCGAACAGGACCCAGACCACGAGCAGGGCCAGCGCGACCGCCGTCGCGGCCAGGACGCCGGCCCGGCTCCAGTCCTGGGTCAGCACGCCAGGCACCCCGTCGATAAACGTCCTCCCGCGGCCCGTGGGCAGGGACGTTCCGGCATATACGGACACCGTCACGGCGGCCACCAGGGCGAGGACCGCGACGCAGGCGGCGGAGGCGAGGATGAGCCGGGTCGCCGCCCGCACCAGCACCACCGCGCCGACCAGGAAGAACACGACGATCATGGCGTCCAGGTAGCGCGCGGAAGCCCAGGTCAGCGGCTGGTCGGGCCCCAGCGCGGCCGACGCGGCGGCGGCGATTCCGACGGTGACCCCGACCGAAAGCGCCGCCATGACCCGCAGGTCGGTCGGTATGCTGCGCCGCGCGGTACCGGGCTGGGATCGTCCCCAAATCCCCCAGCTCCCCCGGACGACCACGGCCACCGCGGCGACCAGGCCGATCCCGGCAATACCCCAGCTGTCCAGCACCAGCCGCCACAACTGGCCGCCTGCCATCTCGACCACGTGGATGGCCCCGTACACGCTTTCCAGCGTGCTCTTCGTGTGGCCGGAAAGGCTGTTCTTGCCCTCCGGGTACAGGGCCGAGGCCAGGTAGCGGTCCAGGGCCCAGCCCGCGCCGACGGTCACCACCACGGTCACCGCGGCCGCGGCCACGCTGACGCGGGCGACGGGCCGGCGCCAGGCGACGAACCCGGCCACGGCGACAAACCCGGCCACCAGCACCTCGCCCCGGGAATGCACCGCGTAGGCATAGCCGGACAGCGCGGCGGCACCGATGGCCGCCGTGTACCGCGCCCGCGGCGAGGCGGCCACCAGCCAGCTGTGCGTGGCCAGCAGCCAGGCCAGCGTGACCACAGGGAAGATCGCGTCGGTTATCGCGTACTCGCTGTAGAAGAGCGCGGCGGGCAGCAGCGCCGCCACCATGGCTACGCCGTAGGCGGCCGGGCGGCCAAGCCCGAGCCGACGGCAGGCCAGGTAGCCAAGCGGCATCACGGTGGCGCTGACCGCCGCGTTGACCAGGAGCACGGCGTGATACACGGCGGTGGGGTTTTTGGTAAACCAGTACACCGGCGTGATCAGAAGCGGATAGCCGCCCTGGTACAGGGTGGCGCCGGAGAAGTCGGCCCCTGGGCCGCCCGCGAGGAACCGCGCCGCGACCAGATAGGCCGTTTCGTCGGTATTGTCCAGGGGCACGACCTGCGCGCGGCTAAACCACGCGCGCAGCCCGGCCTGGACCAGCCAGCCGGCCGCCAGCAGCAGCGCCAGCAGCCACTTCCTGCGCCGTGGGTCACCGGTGGCTCCGATGGCCCGGTCGAGGCGGGACGCCGTCGGGACGGCGCTGGAGTCCGCGACGCTGGCGTCCGCGACGGCGCTGCCGTCCGCATCGATCTGGCTCGCAGCAGGCACTATGGTTTCGTTTTTGTTAGCCACCCAGAATCCTTGCCATGAGTCGCATCAGGCAACGGGAGATGCCGCACTAGTTGCCCGGCCGCCTTCTGGCTGGGCTTATTCTGCCGCATCAGGAGTTGGCAGGTGGGCACAAACGTGACTTACGCAGTTCCGTGGCTTACTGCGCCCGCGGGGTCAGGAGTGCGTGAAGGGCGTCCTTTAGCTGCTGAGCGGCGGGTTCGGTCAGCGGTGCGAGGAACCGGCGTTCCGCGTCGTCGCTTGCCTGGGTGGCGTGACGGAGGGTGTCGCGGCCGGGCGCGGTCAGCTCGACGACGTTCTTGCGCCGGTCCTCGGCGTGGGGGTGACGGGTCACCAGCCCCTTGTCTTCGAGCGCGTCAAGGAGGGCGACCATGGTTGTGCGGTCGATGCCAAGTCGCCGGGCGGCCTGCTGCTGGGAGGCCGGCTCGCAGCCGGCGAGCACGAGCAGCACCGCCAGTTCGCGCCCGTCCAGTCCGTATGGCGACAGGGCGGCGGCGGTCAGCTCGGCCAGCTTCAGTCGTGCGTGCTTGAGGAGGTAGCCGAGGCGGCGGGTCAGTTCCGGCCCCGGCCCTTCCCCGACGTGCTGGTCATCCCTGGTCTCGCTGGACACCCAATAATCCTACCCTTAGACTGATCGTCAGCAATACTGACGTTCAACCCATCTGACGGTCGGACCGCGTGCAGTAACGGCGGTCGAGCAGGGAGACGGGGGAGCAGCGCGGGGAGATGGGGAGCAGCGGAGATGATCCTGATAACAGGAGGCCTGGGTTTCATCGGGTCGCACGCCACCCGGGCCATGCTCGACGTGGGTGAGTCGTGCGTGCTCGTCCAGCGCCGGGCGGCCGCGGTGCCCGACGCCTTCTCCAGCGAGGCCCGCCGGCGGGTCTTCGTCGAGCAGGCCGACATCACCGACCGGCCGGCCTTCCTGGAGATCGGCAGGCGCCACAAGATCACCGGTATCGTGCATCTCGCCGGGTCCGTACCGTGGCCCCCCGGCGCTTACGAGCCCTTCGAGGGCGCCCGGAAAGCAATTGACAGCCTGCTCAACGTGATTCAGGCGGCCAGCGACTGGGAGGTGGCACGGGTCGGCGTCGCGAGCACGATAGGTGTGTATGGCGGCGTCACCGAGAATCCGCCGTACCGGGAGGACATGCCGCTCCCGATGACAGCAGGCCACGTGATCCCGGCGTTCAAGAAGATCGGCGAGCTGCTGACCGACTATATGGCCAGCGTTACGGGCATTGAGGTTCTCAGCTATCGCATCGGCGGCATCTGGGGCCCGCTCGGCCGCACGGCATCGCCGTTCTTCGCGGCGCCCCAGCTCGTGCACGCAGCGGTCCGCGGCATGGCGCCGGATCTCTCCGCGCTGCACTCGCCTGCCTACGCCGACGACGGGATTGACCTGTGCTACGCGAAGGACTGCGGCCGGGCCATCGCGCTCCTGCAGCTATCGGAGCGGCTGAGCCACCGTACCTACAACGTTGCCGCCGGACGGGCGACGACGTACCGGGAGATCGCTGCCGCGATCAGGAAGGTCATCCCCGACGCGCCGATCGAGCTCCCGGCCGGCCGCGACCCGAACGGGCCGGGCCGTGACACGTACCTTGACATCACCCGCATCCATCAGGACACCGGCTACCAGCCCGCTTACGACGCCGAGCGCGCGGTCGCCGACTACATCAGCTGGCTGCGCGCAGGAAACGAGCGCTAGGAAACGGCCAGGCCCGGCGGGAGCCCGATCGGCAACATCACGTTGGCGGCGGAAAGGGCCGCAGGTCCCGGCGGATCGGGTGACTGGCGGGGACTTCGACGAGAACGATCCGGACGCCGTCGGGATCCTCGATCCACATCTCGATCAGGCCCCAGGGCTCGGTCCGGGGCTCGCGCAGAATATGAACGCCGGCGGCGGCTAGCCGCTCATGCTCAGCGCGTACGTCCCGCACCTGGAGCCAGATCTCCACCGGTCCACCCGGATCCCCGGCCGAACGACCGGACACTTCCAGGAATCCCGGGCCGAGAAAGAACACCAGGCCAGGGTCGGCCGGAGAGCCGAACTCCCGGTAGATCGCCAGGCCCAGCACGTCACGGTAGAAACGGTGACTTCGGTCCAGGTCGACGGGCCGCAGCAGAATCCGGCTGCTCAGTACCTCCACGTCACCATCCTGGCAGCCCAGACGCTAGAAAGGGAGCATGCAGCGTCCGGGGCGGCCCGTCGATGTCATGGCGGTCGCCGCGGCCGTCCGCGCGCATTTTGGTGCGTTAGCCGAAGGTTGACATGGTTTACCGATCAGGGGCCGGGTCCGTACATTGGTGCGATGCCGGACGACATTCTTTCGAGCTACGCGCAGAGCCAGCCGGACAAGCTGGGCGTCATCGACGACAGGCCGGACGGGACCGTCGTCGCGTGGACGTACGCCGAGCTTGAGGCGCAGTCGAATCGGGTGGCGAACCTGCTGCTCCGGCTGGGGGCCGGGCCGGGCCGCAAGGTGCTGTGGTGCGGGCCGAACTCGGCTGAGGTCGTGGCGGTCATGAACGCCACGAGGAAGATCGGCGCGGTCTCGGTGCCGCTGAACTACCGGCTGACGCCGGACGAGGCTCTCTACGTCGTCAACCACAGCGACGCCGAGGTCGTCTACGTGGACTGCGAGCACGCGCCGATGCTGGCGGCGCTGCGCGGCCGGCTGGAAAAAGTGCGGCACATCATCGCGGTGAGCGGCCCGGCCCCGGACGGGATGCTGACCGACGCCGACATCGCGGCCGCGTCGCCCACCGTGCCCGGCGTCGGGGAGGTACCCGGCTCGGGCGGGGAGGTGGCCGGCTCGGGCGGGGAGGTGGCCGGCTCGGGCGGGACGATGTATTACACCTCTGGCACGACGGGCAAGCCGAAGGGCGCGTTCCGGTCCGGCCCGCAGGATCCAGACGTCCTCGGCGCCCTGCTGAACCTGTTCGGCTACCGGCCCGACGACATCTACCTCACCTCCGGCCCGCTCTACCACAGCGGCCCCAGCGCGTTCATGAACGCTGGCCTGCTGTTCGGCCAGACGATCATCGTGCAGCGCAAGTTCGACGCCGAGGACTGGCTGCGGCTCGTGGACAAGTACCGGGCGAGCTCGACGTTCTCCGCGCCCGCGCTGGTCCGGATGATCTGCGCGTTGCCCACGGAGGTCAAGGACCGCTACGACCGCTCCTGCATGCGGGTCATGGTGGCCAACGCGGCCCCGTGGAGCTACGCGCTCAAGCAGCAGTATGTGGCGGACTTCCCGCCCGGATCGCTGTTCGAGGTCTACGGGTCCACCGAGCTCGGCGTGAGCACCGTGCTGATACCCGAGGACCAGATGCGCAAGCCGGGATCGTGCGGCAAGCCTGCTCCCGGCATCGAGATCAGGCTGCTCGACGGCGACGGTCATGATGTCACAGGCACCGGGCCGGATCATCCGGGCGAGGTTTTCGTGCGGTCCAAGGGCGCGTTCGACACCTACTACAAGAACGACGCCAGCTACGAGTCGAACAGCCGCGGCGACTTCCACACGGTCGGCGACGTCGCGTACTGGGACGACGAGGGCTACCTGTACATCTGTGACCGCAGGTCCGACATGATCATCTCTGGTGGCATGAACATCTACCCCGCCGAGATCGAGGCGGCGCTTGAGCAGCATCCAGGGATCTACGACGTCGCGGTGTTCGGGATCCCGTCGGAACAGTGGGGCGAGGTCGTGCACGCGACGGTCGTTCGGTCGCCCGGATCGTCGCTGACCAGCGAGGAGATCACGGCGTTCGCCCGCGCGCGCCTAGCCGGTTACAAGGTGCCGCGGTCGGTGGAATTCGCCGGCGAACTGCCGCGCACCGGCTCGGGCAAGCTCCTCAAACGTCAGCTCCGGGCGCCCTACTGGGCCGGCCGGACCGCCCAGGTCGGATAGAGCACCTCGATGTGCTCGCCTAGAGTCGGGTGTGGCAGATGAAGATGCGAGGGTCTGTTCGACCGGCTCGACGACTTGCGGCCGCTGCTCAGGCCGTGACCCGACCCGCGCGACTCCGCTGCGTCCGCTGGGTTGTTGGTACCTGTGTGACGGGACATCAGGTTCGTGTCCTGTGGTGCGGCGGCCGGGCATTAGATTGTGGTGGATCCGGGCTACGTGGAGCATTTGGTGCACCCCCGTGCACCGGATCCACCGCCGAGCCCGGATCCACCACGGAAATCGGCCGGGCGGGGCCGAGAACGGTTGGACAATGAGCTGGTGATCGAGGTTGAACCCGGCCGGTTCGAAGATATGGTCGTGACGGCGCTGGACGGGCTGCCCACCGAACTCGGCCAGCTGATGCGCAATGTCGCGGTGACCGTCGAGCACGATCCGGGGCCGCCCGGGCTGCTCGGGCTGTACGAGGGCATCCCGCTTACCAGCCGCACCTCGCAGTACTCGGGGGTGCTGCCCGATCGGATCACCATTTACCAGCAGGCCATCTGCACGATCTGCCGTAGCGAGCAGGAGGTTGCCGACCAGGTCCGCCGGACCGTCATCCACGAGGTCGGCCACCATTTCGGCATCGGGGACGACCGGCTCAGGGAGCTCGGCTGGTAAGACCGAGACCGAGACCGGCCGATACACTGACAATCGTTGACCTTCGCGGCGCGGAGATTACCCAGGGATGAGGTTCCATGGCGGCTGGCCACCAGATCGGCTTTCGGAGCCTGGACCGGGAACTGCCGCCCGCCCAGCTCCCGGTCGAGGGCAAGTTTCCCTCCTGGCTGGCCGGCGGGCTGCTGCGCATCGGCCCGGCGAAGTTCGAGGCGGGATCACAGGGCTACCGGCACTGGTTCGACGGGCTCGCGATGCTGCACCGGTTCGGGTTCGCCGACGGCGAGGTGACGTATACGAACCGGTTCCTGGATAGTCCCGCCTACCGTACGGCCCGCGACACCGGCACCATCACCTACAGCGAGTTCGCGACCGACCCGTGCCGGACGCTGTTCAAGCGCGTGGCGACGGCTTTCCTCCCGCCTGCGTTCGGTAACAACGCCAACGTCAACATCATTCGATCCGGGGACGAGTTCCTCGCACTGACCGAGACCCCGCTCCCGGTGAAGTTCGCACCAGGGACACTAGACACGCTCGGCGTGGCCCCGCCGGCCCCGGGGCAGCTGACCACCGCCCACCCGCACCGCGCCCCCGCTTCGGGCGAGCTGGCCAGCTACGCGACCCACTTCGGCCCGCGCTCCACCTACCAGGTCTACGCCCAGAACGGAAGCGGCCGCCGCCGCGTCATCGCGCGTCTGGCGGTACGGCTCCCGTCCTACATGCACAGCTTCGCGATCACCGAGCGGTACCTGGTGCTCGTGGAGTTCCCGTTCGTCGTGGTCCCGGTGGCGATCCCGCTGCTCGGCCGTCCCTTTATCGCCAACTACCGCTGGCGTCCCGGTCGCGGCACCAGGTTCCAGGTCCTCGACCTCAACACCGGAAGCAGCCGCACCTATCACGGTGAGCCCTTCTTCGCCTTCCACCACGTCAACGCCTACGAGCACGGCAACGAGATCATCCTCGACGCCTGTGCCTACGACAATGCCGACATCATCGACGCGCTCTACCTGGACCGGCTGCGATCACAGGACGCTCGGCTGCCGGAAGCTCGGCTGCGCCGGTACCGGATACCCCTGGGCGGGGGCGACGTGACCCGCGAACCGCTCCCCGGCATCACCCTGGAACTGCCGCGCATCGACTACGGCCGGCGTAACGGCAAGCCCTACCGCTACGCGTACGGCATCGGTAGCGCGGATGGCAGTTTCCCTGACCGCATCACCAAGGCCGACCTCCAAGACGGCACCTCGGCGTCGTGGTCCGAGCCCGGCACCTACCCCGGCGAGCCGATCTTCGCCCGGGCCCCCGACACCGAGCAGGAGGATGCCGGGGTGCTGCTGTCGGTCGTACTCGACCCCGACGCCGGCACCTCGTTCCTGCTCGCCCTCGACGCCACCGACCTCAGCGAGATCGGACGTGCCCGCGTGCCGCACCACATCCCGTTCGGCTTCCACGGCGGTTACTTCCCCCAGGCCTGAACGAACCGTGGTGCATGCTCTCCTACCCGAAGCGTGCACGGTCGGTGGCGGCGATCTGGGCTTCCGCGAGCACCAGGTCGATGCTGGTCAGATCGGGTGCCTGGCGGGCCAGTTGGGTCCAGCGAGGCCGCCAGGCGCGCTCGAAGGAGCGGCAGTTCTCGTCGCCGCGCGCCGAGATGCGCGCCACCAGGGCCAGTGACGCGGACATGGCGGGCAGCGCGTGGGGACGCCGGGCCGCGATCTGGGTAACCGTGCGGCGGTAGGGGGAAGCGGCCACCAGACGCTCCGCCGAACCGACGACGACGGCGGCGTCCTGGGCGGCCCTGGCTAGTTCGGGGGTCCGGCGCGCGGCGAACAGCTGGCGGGCCGCGGCGGCTCTGGTGCCCGCGTCGAGCAGGGGCTGCGGGACCACGGCCGCGGGCGGCCGCTCCGCGAGGTCGGCGAGGTCGTCCCGGGCGTGCGGATCGCCGGCGCCGCGGAGCACGGCAGCTAGGCTCGGACCGCACCGGGCCAGCGCGGCCTCCACGACGACCGCGGCGGGATCCTCGTCCGGGCAGGTCGGCCCGGCGAGAAGCCGGCTGGACAGCACGGCCGCGGCCGCCGGGACGATGTCCCAGAGCCGTTCGGCGACGCGCATGTCGTCCATCATGACCGGCCGCGCGGCGGCCAGGCCGGTGCTGATCAGGCCGGCCACGCAGGCCGCGGCGTCAAGCCCGGCGTCGAGGAGCCCGGTTATCGCCAGCCTGGGCTGGTTCGCCAGCACGGCCGCGCAGCGCTCGCGGAGATCGGCGGGCGCGCCGGCCGCGATCAGATCGGCGGCGAGGTGGATGAGCCGCCACAGGCGTTCCACCTGGCGGGGCCGCACGGGCAGGTCCCGCTGCCCGGCCAGGAACCGGGACAGGGCCTCCTCTTCGGTGTCGGCGCAGGCCGGGACGCCTGGGGCCACGCACATGTAGGCGTCGCGGCCCGGCCAGTCGGGCCAGGTAACCGTCGACGGATCCTGCGCGTGCAGCTGGACCAGGAGCGGGCCGGCCTCGGACACGCCGGGCGGAAGCGTGACCACTCCGTCGGCGGGAACCGGCACGACGACCGGCTCGCGCCACGGCGCGCGGGCCAGGTACAGCGCCGCGGCCAGCGGGTCGGCCTGCGCGCGGTCGCGGATCGTTAGCCGGCCGGAGGTGATCTCGGCTCCGCTGGCCAGCGGCTGGGGCTGGGGCTGGGGCTGGGGTGAGGGGCGGGGCTGGGGCTGGGGGTGGGGTGGGTCGGTGGGTTCGGCGAGGGAGATCGTGGTGCGGGTGCCGCGGCCTAGGGGACCGCGGACGGTGATGCCGAACGTGCCCGCGTCGGGCAGCCACAGCCGCGGCGGTTCCGGGTACACGGGTGAGCCGTCGGGCGCGGTCAGGACGGGCTCGCCGAGCAGGAGGCGGGGGCGCGGGTGCGGCGACACGGCGTGGGCCGGGCCGCCCCGAAGGCTCACCGAGCTGGCCTGCTCCAGGGAAACGAGCTCCAGCCGCCAGCCGTCCCAGCCCAGCGGCACCGGGCTTTGCGTGACCGCGCGGAGCTGGCCGGCCGCGACGAGCTCGCGGTCGCCCGGGCTCAGGATCCACAGCAGGTCCGGGGGCAGCGGCAGCCGCGCCGGGAGGTGCCTGCCGTCCGCGGAGAAGAACAGGACGGGGTCCGCGGGCGGCACGACTTCCAGCTCGGTCACGTGATCCGCACCGGCCAGCGAAGCACCGGCCAGCGAGGCACCGGCCAGCGAGGCACCGGCCAGGGAGACGTGGATGGCACGGACCGGCCGGGTCAGCGGGTAGGCGGCCGGCGGAGCCCCGGCGCGGCTCCGGACAGTGGCGGGATCGCCGTCCGCGATCACCCGCCAGACGGTCACGCCATCGGGGGGTGCCGGGAGGATCAGGTGGAGGGCTGAAGTGTCCGGGTCGAGGGTGATGCGCGGGCGCGGCGGCGGGGCGGGGGGACGGCGGGGTCCGGGCGCGGCGGGCGTTAGCGCGGCGGGCGTTAGCGCGGCGGGCGTTAGCGCGGCGGGCGTTAGCGCGGCGGGCGTTAGCGCGGCGGGCGTTAGCGCGGCGGGCGTTAGCGCGGCGGTCTCCTGGCGCGCCGCGTCGACGAAGGGGCTGGGGAGCCGGACCGAGGCCAGGTCGGGGTCGTCGGGGTCGTCGGGGTCGTCGGGGTCACGGGCGGCCAGCCGGTCCAGCAGGTCCAGGCAGCGGTCGGCCAGGTCGAGGGCCTGATCTCCGCCCTCGACCAGGAACCGGCGCACGGAGACGTCGAGCTCGGCCAGGCGGAGCCTGCGGCCGGGTGCGGTCGCCCAGGTCAGGAAGCTCTCCGCGTCCAGACCGGGATCGAGGCTGCGGCGGGCCAGCAGCAGCCGGAAGAGCCTGGGCAGGCCGGCGGCGGGCGGGAGATCGCCGTCGGGTTCGGGCGCCGTGGGGGGCAGGAACATGCTGGGCTCGCCGGTGCCGGACACGTAGAGGTGGTCCCGGGCCCTGGTGCAGGCCACGAACAGGACGCAGCGTTCCCGCTGCAGGTGGGTGGCGGCATCCTCGGTTTCCGGGGTGACCGCCCCGGGTACCAGTCCCTGCTCCACCCCGATGACCGCGACGGCCTGGAACTCCAGGCCCTTCATCGCGTGCATGGTGCCGACCCGGACGGCCTTGGGGCCGGGCCGGGCGCTCAGCGAGGCCGTCGCGATGCCTTCGGCCTGCAGCGCCTGGCGCGCCTCGCGGACCAGGCCGGCGGACCGGGCCGCCACCCCGATGGCGTGCGGTTCGATTCCGGTGGCCAGCCAAGAGCGGAGCCGTTCGGCCAAAAAAGTGAACTCCTGAGTCCGGGCGGCAGCCACTCGTCGCTCCGGGCGGGGGCCGTGCCGGGACGACCGGTAGCCGAGCAGGGAGTCCACCTCGCCGTCCAGGCCGGTCACCGGGTCCGTCCCCAGCAGCGGCACCGCCCAGGCCAGGATCTCCTGGGTGGTCCGGTAGTTCAGGGACAGGCGGCGGCTTCGCCCCCGCACGCTGATCCGCAGGCTGGCCAGGGAGACCCGGTTCTGGTAGACGCGCTGGTGCGGGTCAGCCGCGATGAACAGGTCGTCCGGGCCAGGCGCCACGGCCGCGCGGAGCAGCCGCCACTGGGCCGGGTGCAGGTCCTGGGCCTCGTCCACCAGGATGTGCCGGTAGCGCGGCGCCCCCTGGAGCAGCCGGCTGGCCTCGTCGGCCAGCTGGAGATGCGTGGACTTGCGGGCGGCGGCAAGTCCCGCGGTGACCTGCTGGGCGGCCTGCCAGAGGAGGCCGCGCTGGGCCTTGGTGAGCGGCCGTCCCCGGCCGGCCCGCTGGCAGGTCAGGTACGCCTGCTCGGTGCGCAGGTCCTGGGCCAGGATGACCTGCTCCCATTCGTTCTTGCCGAACGCCGGGGTGAGATCGGCGTCCGCGGCGGCCTTGGCCCAGCGCTCGTTCACCTCCTGCTCGTCCGCGATGACGGGCGTGCCGCGGGCCTGCTTGACGATGCGGTAGGCCAGCCGGTCCACGTTGAGCACCTCGATCTGCCGGCGCACGGGGGCGTCGGAGACCAGCAGGTCGAGCTGGGCGGCCAGGGCGTGGGCCAGGTTGCCGTTGAAGGTGGTGAGCAGGACGGGCGGTTCGGAGTGGGGGGCGCGCTTGGCCAGCAGGGCCGCGCGGTGCAGCACGGTCACCGTCTTGCCGGTGCCTGGGCCGCCGGTCACCTGAGCCGGGCCGGCGTAGCTGGCTTGGTAGGCGATGTCGCGCTGGCTCGGGTGCAGGAACGTGCGCCAGGCCGCGAACGGGTGAGCGAGGATGAGCCGCAGCTCCTCTGGGCCGGACCCGTCCTGGTCATCTTGGTCATCTCCCAGGAAGCCTTCCGCGATCGCCAGGCGTGCCACCGGTGAACGTCCTCCCCTGTCAGCCGTACGCGAGCTGGCCTTGTCCAAAAGGGCGATGCTAGACCACCGGCGGCGGGGAACGAGGGATTGCCGCGGATGTCCCCGGCATTTGGTTTGGGATGGCCCGGCTGAGGCACGTGTTCCGGTGTGGCCGAGGTCGTCAATACCAGCAGCCGGGATGGCACGTCCGCACCGGACGGCAACTGGACCGGTGCGGGCGGTGGGCTGGTCCCAGCCGTAGATTCTGTGCCCGTGACCGCCGAGCACGGCCGCGGCCTGGCGATCATCGATGCCGTGGTCGACAACCTGCAGCTGTCCGACAGCACCAGCGAGGGGACGGTCGTCCGCTTCGAGAAGGCTCTGCAGTGGCTACCCGGAGCGGCCGGGCCGCACCTTTTCAGCGCCGATGGCGGCGGGTAGGGGCGGTCAGCGAGAGCGGAGCGGCTGCGGCTCGCTCGACCGTGACTCACGCTCTACCGGCCCAGGGGCGTTGACCGCGGCGGGCAGCGCCGCTACTGCGCCCATCCTGAATCGTGAGTCCGGGGAGGACAATTGCAGGAATGCCACGTAGGCGGGCTGAAGAAATTCCTGGCCGTCGTCCCAGCCGAGCTCGAAGTAGCCCAGCTGGAGGTCGGTCACCTCGACGCGGCCATCGGTGCCCGCGTAACGGCGACGGACCTCATCGAGCGCCTCGCTCACGGGCCGCAGCCCTGACACGGGCGCGTGCACGTCTTCGATCTCGCGCCAGAGGTGATCGATGCCGGTGAGCTGGCGTTCGTGGTCGAGATAGACCACCGTCTTGCCGCCGGGCCCGACCGCGAAAAGACTATCCAGGGTCCGGCGGAATTCAACTCTCGCACCGATGATCCGCTCGCTGTGGTTGGCGCCACCCCGTTCGGCCTGGGCGGCGTGCAGGAATCGCACGCGTGCGAGGGCCAGCTCGGAGCGTTCGGCGACGTCGGAGCGCGCGATGGCGTCCAAGGCTAGCCGGGCTGCTTCCTCAGCTGAGATGCGGGGGGATTCCTGCCCGGCGTCTACCTGCCAGCGCGTCGCATCCCGGTACTGCCAGCCGCCCGAACGGCGGAACAGCTGCAATCCCCAGGCGGATCGTTCTGTATAGGAGATGCTCCTGGCATTGAGTGTGAAGGTGCCCGCCTCGACGGTCCCGCTCAGGCCAAAGCGAGTGCCCACCTGGCGGACGATCTCCTCGCTGACTTCCGGGCGACGTAGCCTGTAGATGTTCAAGCCGCCAGGCAGCTCGATCCTGAATTCCTGCTCGATAATGATTTCAGCCATCGGAGGCATCCTTCCGGTGATTGGCGCGAGAGAGCGGCGCGTGGCTTAGGCGCGTGGCTTAGCTGCGTGGCTTAGCTGTACCATTTCCACGCGATCCAGTTGGTGGCGGTCACATCCCAATTCACCCAGGGGATGCACTCGAAGTCCCGGCGGTAGATGGCCTCGCCTTGCGTCGCTCCGGCGGCGATGGCGATCGCCGTCTGGTCAGCCCCGGAAGCGATCGCGTCGTCCAGCCACGCGTCCGACAATCCCGCCCCGGACGCGGCGGCGCTGCCGAAGCTGGCGCCTCTCCCGCCGTCGTCGTAGGCGAGGCCCACGAACCCGAAGACCAGGTGGACGCCCTGCATGGGACCGAACCATTCGACGATCGAGCCGACGCTTGTATCCAGGACCAGGTCGCAGGTATCGAAGACGACCCACTTGAGCGACTTGGCCCCCAGGGTCCACTGGTCGGAGGAGCCGATGCAGTCGTCGTGTTTGGCGGTGAATCCGATGCGATAGACGCTGCTCCAATTTCCGCCATGGTCCGCGAAGTAGCAGAAGTTGACGTTGTCGGACCAGTCGAGCGAGTCACCGCCGAAGGCGGGAGCACGGAAGTCTGTTTCCCATGCGTTGTCGTCGCCCCAGTTGAATACGCCGGTGTTACCGGCCGACGCCATGGCACCCTGAAATCCCTCGGCGTCATTGGCCCGGTTACCAAGGTTGGCCTGCTTGCACGGACCAGAGAATGTGTTGATCCACTCCACTCCCGTCGTAACAGTCAACGTCGTACCCCCTCATCGGATCGCGGGCGGAGGCCCTTATGCACATACAGAGGGCCAAGTCCGCGGCCTGATACAGCGGAGCCGGGATGGCGGTGTTGCGCGGGGGCTGGATTGGGAGGATGGTGGCTGGTACTGCTTTGAGGCATTTCGCGCTCGTCTGGATAGGACGGGCCGTCCCAGGGTGTGGCGTTTAGCCAGCTGTCCCGCCGTAGGCGGGTTCCTGGGATGGGTCGTAGACCATGGCCGATGAGAGCACGCCCGGCGACATGGCGGCGAGCATCATGGAGATGCAAGCGCTGCTGCTTGGCACCGAGACCATTGAGGACTTCCTGGCCGAACTGGCCGGCCTGGCGGTCGCGACGGTGAGTGAGGGGCTGTCGTGCGGGATCACGTTGCAGCCCAACGGGCGCCCGCTCACGGTGGCCTCCACGGACGCACTGGCGGCGCAGGTGGACGAGGTGCAGTACGGCCTGGATCAGGGGCCGTGCCTGCACGCGATGCGCACCGGCATCCTGGTGTCCATTGTGGACCTGACCAGCGACCAGCGGTGGGCCGGCTACGCGGCATTGGCCCTTCAGCACGGGATCCGGTCCTCGCTATCGCTCCCGCTCAGCAGCGGCAGCGTGACCATCGGTGCCTTCAACCTGTATTCGCGGGTGGCCGGCTCCTTCGGGCCGGCCGCGACGAGCCGCGCCGAGCGTTTCGCGCAGAACGCCTCGGGGGCACTGTCGATCGCCGTCAGGCTGGCCGACCACGTCGCCCTCACTGATCAGCTGCGCACCTCGCTGGCCTCCCGCGCGGTCATCGACCAGGCGATCGGCGTGCTCATGGGGCAACGGCGGATCACCGCCGCCGAAGCGTTCGCGATCTTGCGCACCACGTCGCAGAACCGCAACATCAAGCTCCAGGCCTTCTCGGCTCAGATCGTCGAGGGCGCCAGCGGTCAGCCACCTCTGCCGCCTCCCTTCGACCCGCCGGGGCCGCCCCGCTGACGCGGCCGGGCTGCGGGCAAGTACGCCAAATGTCCGAACTGTCAGTGATCTTACGTCAACTAATTGTTAGATTAGGCATGTCAAGGTGCCGCTGATGCCCTAGGGTTTCAATTCATATCCAGCGTATGGTCCTGAGACGTGGCCTACGCAGTCGAGTGGATCAGGCAGCAGCGGGAGACTGTCTTGGACTCGATGGGTTTGTCGATCAACTCACATAAGTGCGGACGGTGCCTGGTGGTGAACGTCCGCGGGAACGTCGGAGCCGGCACAGCAGAGCTGCTCGATGCCGAGCTTCGCGGCACCTTAACTCGCGACCTGCTGCTGATCGCGGTGAACCTGACCGAGGCGACCCTGGCCGACGCCACCGCCCTGGATGTGCTGACCGGCATGCACCACCGCGCGTTCGTGGCCGGCAAGGTGTTCATGGTGGTCGAGCCCGACCCCCAGGCCTACGAGACGATGCGGGACAACGGGCTGCACCGGTCGCTGCTTGTCTTTGCCACCGTCGCCGACTTCAACACCTGGAACGGCACCCCAAGCACCGAGCCGGATGGCGGGTGCCCGCACGTGCCGATGAGCCCAAGCAGGCACGCCAGCCGGGACGCCGCGGTGCGTTAGCGCCGCGTTAGTGCCGCGTTAGTGCGCCATCATCTCCGGATCGATCGGGCCCCACTTGTTGGCGGCCCCGGGGCCCAGCTCCCAGACCTGGGGTACCTGCGGCCAGTGCTCGTGCCACGGCCGGGGCTGGAACTGGCCGGTCCCCTCGTCGTAGATAGTGTCGATCTCGGTGAAGAGTTCCACCAGGTTGCCGTCGGGGTCGTGGTGGTAGGTGAAGATGTTGTGGCCTGCGCCATGACGGCCTGGTCCCCACTGCAGCCGGATGTCCCGGCTGGCCAGGTGGTCGAGGGCGTCCTTCAGGTGCACGATGTCGCGCATCTCGAAGGCGACGTGGAACAACCCGTGCTTTTTGACGCTGCGCATCAGGTTGATGGCGTGATGATCGGCGTTGCAGCGCAGGAACGTGAAGAAGTCGCCGATGGTGTCGGACCACCGGAAGCCGAGCACGTCGGTATAAAAGCTCTGCGCGCCTTCGAGGTCTTCCACGTACGACGCGATGTGGCCGAGCTTGGTCGGCCTGATGCCGAACGCGGTCGGTACCCCGCCGACCCCGCCGACCCCGCCGACCCCGCTGGCCTCCTGGCCCTGGTAGAGGTAGATCGGCGTCCCGGTTTCCGGCTCAGGGAGCGTAAGCGCGGCGCGGATCTCGGGCTGAGGGTCCGAGCGCAGCTCGGCGTCGATACCCATTTTCTCGAGTTCGCGCTGGACATCGGTGAGCGATCCGGCTACCTCGAAGCCGACCGCGGCGCGGCCGTCGCGCTCGCCCTGGGCGACGATCACGCAGTGATGGTCGACACCGGTGGTGAGGTACGTCGCGGATCCGGAGCGTTCGGTGACCACGAGGTCAAGCGCGTCCTGGTAGTAATGCACGAGCCGTTCAGGATCGGGGGTGCGGACTTCGTAGAACCCGGGCCTGGTGACGGGCGCCGGAGCGCGGTTATCCGAGCTTGTCGTCATGCGCCTACTCCTCGCGGCTAGGGAAGGCAGCCCGCGAAAGCCTGAGGTTAGCTCGCCTGTCTGACCGCCCGGTGTCCCGATTCTACGGCGGCGGTGCGGTTGATCAGGTTCCAGACCCGGGGGTCGGCCCAGTAACCGGAATGGCCCTGCGGGGAGGGTGCGGCCTGCCCGTACAGGTAATAGCACTCCTCCGGGTCAAGCAGGCCGCGGTCCACCAGGCTGCCGTCAGCCCGGGATAGGTCCCCGGCGACCGGACCTCCGATGGGATCGGTCGGGTAATAGAAGTTGAGCCAGTCGTTCAGCTTCGCTTCACCGCCTGGCTCAAGCGGCTCGAGCAGGTCATGGTCGAAGTAGGCAGGGAACCCCCAGCTGTAGAGGTTGCACACCGGTGAGCCGAACGTGACCAGGGCCGGGTAGTCGCCTTCTGGGCGGCAGCCGGGCTGCACGAGCGCCGCGGTCGCGAGCACCGCACCCTGGCTGTGCGCGGCCAGGACGACCCGGCCGCCGTTGTCGTGCAGCCACCACATCCGGCGCTGCAGCTCGGGCACCGCCCGTTCGGTATAACAGGGGGGCGAGAGCGGGTGGTAGGACCGCGGCCAGAAGGTGCCGACATCCCACAGGACCCCGATCGTGCGCCTCTTGGCGGGATCGTTCCAGGCCGAGTACAGGAAGGCCATCATCGCCGGCAGCACCAGGCCGGCGATGACGACGCCGAGGTTACGGATGACCACCGGCGGCTGGACGTGCAGCCGCCAGACGCAGCCGATCATGGCCAGCTGCGCAACGACGATGCCCCACAGCAGCCAGGGGGCGTCGTGCGGTGCGCGGCTCAGGAACTGCGCCCGGGCGATCGTCTGCTCCCAGTTCGTGCTCTGGCCTTCGTCACCGGACGCGTTCCCGGACGCGTTCCCGGGCGGAGCGAACGGAGAGAGCCCGGACCAGTACCAGTAGCTTTGCGGCTCGGTCAGCGGGGTCCTGAAGGCCGCGGCCTGGTCCTGGTATTCCCTGGCCATCTCCGCGGGCAGCCGGCGGGTTCGCAGCCACCGGATGGCCTCGGTCAGCCCGAACGCGAGGACGGCGACCACGGCGGCCCACGCCAGCAGCGGAACCCCGGAGGCGATCACGGTGGAGAGGTAGATCTTGCCCTGCGACCGTGACAGCGCATCGGCCGCGTTGCTGGTCACCGGGCCCACCAGGTGCGCTACCCAGATCTCCGCGGCGAGCATGAGGATATTCAGCACGCCGAACCCGAGCATCAGCGTGACCCAGGGGCCGCCGATCAGGGTTTCCCGGCCACCGGGCAAGCCGAGCAACATGGAGATCAGCACGACGGCCACGACCACCGCGATCGCCAGCGTCGTCCACCCGACCACGCTGCCCAGCCCGGGCAATTCCGCGGCCCGAGGCGGTACTCCGCCCGGTTGCAGCCAGGCGAAAAGGCCGGCCGCAATCAAGGCCACCCCGGCCGGCACGAGCAAGAACCGCAACCGACCACGCAGGTCATCGGTCAGCGCGTCGAGGGCGTCGAGGCAGACATAGGCGGCCCCGAGGGCGACCGTGCCTCCGCCCAGGCCTATCGCTGTCCACCCCAAAGCGATGACATGCGGTGACCCGGTGAGCGCTTTGGTGGTGACACCGAGCACGATCGCCAGGAATCCCGCGGTCACGGCGAGATGCAGCCAGGTGACAAGCTTGACGCTGCCCTCGCCATCCCAGAATTCGTTGTCGGCTAGGCCGGCCTTGAGTGCGGCCGCAGTGACCAGGCGGGGCTTTTCCTTGCGCTCGGCGGTTACCCGGTAGGGCGGCCGCACAGCTTCGTAGCGCCAGGTCATGCTGGCCAGCCAGGCCAGCGCCAGCACCAGCAGCACCGGCACCAGGACCCCGAGCATGACCTGGCGGGCCGGATGACCGACGATGAAATGCCAGCCCAGCGGCGCGAGCCACCACTGATGGCGGGCGAGCCCGCGCTGCGGCGTCTGGTAAGCGACGACGTCCGCGCTGATCATCACCGCGATCAGGGCCGCGTTCACCGTCAGCGCGAGCGCGCCCAGCCCGGCGGCCAGCCGGTGCAGCCGGAACCGCCAGCCGGAATCGCGGGTCTTGGCCGAGCACATCCAGCCCGCCAGGTTGGCGAACAGGAACGGCAGCAGCGCCAGCCACAGGACCCGGAGCTTGCTCTGCGAGGTCAGGCCGCCCCACGAATAGACCTCCACGTGCCGGTCCGCATCCAGGCCCGCGGCCCGGTCCTCGGCGCTGGCGACGTGGTCCGAGGTGCGGTAGAAGCCCGCGGTCGAATCGCCGCTGGCCTGCTCGGGAGCCAGGTCGCCGAGGGTCGCGTCCGGCGGCGTCCCGCCGACACCATGCACGCGCAGTTCGGTCACGCCGTCGCACGCGGCCACCGCCGGAAGCTGGACACTCGGCAATGCCGCGGAATGTCGAGGAATGGGCATTTTTGAACCCTCCGCCCCAAGGTCGGTAACCGAGCTGCATTAGTCGGAGCACCGGTACTCCGCAATTGATACAGCTACGCCGGCATCTGTGGCAATGGCCGGGCCGCCCGCGCCAGGTCCTCGGGGATTACGAAGCGTTCAGCCATGCGGCATCAGGGCCGGGGGAACAGCCAGAACTCGTGCATGACGGCGAAGGACCAGACGCCAAGCCCGAACAACGCCACGGCGGCGGACGTCACCGCGGCCAGGGGCAGGCGGGTCACCAGCCAGCTGGCGAGCAGCGAGATCGCGCCGGCGGCGGGGACGTAGAACCGGGCGAACTGCAAGGTCGAGCCCAGGTCATTGGCGGTCCAGGTGTAGGTGGCATAGAGCCCCCACACGCTGAACCAGGACGCGGCCAGGGCCAGCGCCACGGCCAGGTCGCGGCGGGCGAGCGGGACCCGCTCCACATCGGCCCGGCGCAGCCGCACTCGCCGTCCGGCGATCCAGGCCAGCGCGGCCAGGCCTGGCACCAGCATGGGCATGGCCTGGATCAGGTGGGCCGGCATGTACCGCAGGTTGGGCAGCACCGCGCCGAGGCTGAAGGTGATCTCCCCCGGCCGGTACCCGGACGTGAGCGGCCCGCCGTACACCAGGTCATCGAACAGGGCCACGGCGGCGCCGGACACCGCGACCGAGCCCAGCCACCATCCCAGCGCGGTCGCCGGCACCGCGCGCACCTTCCTGGCCACGACCACCGCCACGACGGCGCAGCCGAGTACTACCACGTCGGTGTAACGGACGAAGACCGCGGCCTCCAGCGCCGCGAACCCGGCCAGGCCGGTCCAGGTGCGCCGCCGGGCGGTGGCCTGGCCGGCCAGCACCGCCCACAGCAGGGCGCCGGTGCCCGCGGCGATCAGCGAGGCATCGGTGAACGTCGGCATGTAATCGCGCCAGGCGAACAGCAGCGCCGCACCCGAGGAGCAGAACAGCACCACGGCGGCCGCCCCGCCGTAGCGGCCCAGCCAGCGCCGGGCCCCGAAGAACAGGCCCAGGCAGCCCAGCGCCCCGTAGAACAGCGGCGCCAAGCGGATGATCCCGGCCGCCTGGAACGGCGCGGCCAGGAACGGGTAACCGGGATCCTTCTCGCTGATCCACCGGCCGCCGGGGAGCTGCACCCATTGCATGACACCTGAGACGCCCGGCAGCGGGCCGGGCAGCTGAGCAGCCAGCCGGTCAACCTGAGCAGTAGAGGCGGTCAGGAAATGCCCCTGGGTGATCGCGACGATCGAGGCGCGATACGCATAATCGTCCGGCTCTACCAGCCTGGACGCGGAACTCAGCACCACCACGCACAGCACCGCGAACGCGGCCAGGGCGACGAAAACCTCCCCGCGGTCCCGGCTCACCCGGCCCCAGGCCGAAGACCTGGCCTCATCGACGCCCTGAGCCATCAGGTTCACACCCGTGTCCTTCACCGCTACCGCCCCCCTCGGTGACATTCCCGCGCATCGACGGTGTTGTCGACCATCAGCCAATAACCTATTGTGAAGTTTCCCTTTCTGACCGTGCCGGGTGGCCGGGGAGCGGGTCAGGGCCTGCGGAAGGACGGGGATCCGGTCGGTCAGTGACCTGGAGCGGGGCATCAACCGCACCGCCCGCAGGGATACCGCGGTGCTGCTGGCCGGCGCGCTGGGCCTGCCCGAGCCGGAGCGCGCCGTGTTCGTGGCGGCGGCCCGCGACCGCGCCCCGGCCGCGGAGGTGCTGGCCGCCCTGCGCGGGGAAACCGCGGTGCCTGGGGGTTTGGCGTCCGGGCGGGAGCCGCAGCTGGCGGCGGGTGCGCTGGGGCCGGGGTCGCAGCGGTGGCCGCGGCGGGTCATCCAGCCCGCGGGCGGTCCGGTGCGGGAGCCGGCGATGCAGCTCGCTGACCTGGCGGGCGTGGATCCGGTGTCGGTGTACCGGTCGCACTGGGCAGGAGGCCGGCGCTCCCATCACGGCCGGCACCGGCACGGGAGTCGGCGTGAACGGTGTGGCGTTCAGCCCGGATGGCACGCTGGTGGCCGGCGACCCTGTGCGCCGATGTGGGGGCGCCGACCAAGGCGGACTGGGCACAGTACGCCCCGGGCGAACCGCAACCCAGTGTCTGCAGTTGACCCGGCATCCCTGGCTGAGCCGCGGTGCGATCCTGTGGGTTCTCCTGTGGGCCGGCATGTGTGGTGACCAGCAGGAACGCTGGCCATGGTGGGACTAACCGACGGCCGGATCTACCGGCCACAGCCGGAACCAACAGGAGACGGCCATGTTCTCACCCCCCAGCATCGGCAGCCAGCTCGCCGCCCAGCGCCATCACGACCTGCAGGCACAGGCCGGCCAGCAGCGCCTGCTGCACCAGCTCAGGCGCACCCGCTCCGCGGCACTCCCCTCATGAACCGCACCGTAGCCGCCAGTCCGCGACGGCAAGATCGTCAGCCTCATCGCCCCCGCTAGCTACCGATATCCCGGCCGAACGAAGGCTCCCTGCGTGCCCCCGGCCCGCAGGAGCCTCCGGTCGGCTGGCCCGTCCCGAACGAAACGGAATCTGCCCTTCTTCGTCGTTGCGGTCCCCGGAAATGTCGTAGCTATCCTCTATAATCGAACTAGAAAGCTAGAAGATTCCCGGGCAGGAGGTGAGACTCCCCGTGACCGCCGCGCCGCCCGCTTCGGCCATCGATGCGCTGGAGATGCTGACCTCCGCGATGCGCTACCTGGCCGCCGCCGACCCGACCCAGCTGAGCACCGAGGTCCAGGCCCGGTGCCTGGCCGGGCTGGAACGCGCCGACGCGATCGAGACCGCCGCCCGGGCCTCGTTGCTGGGCGCGTTCACCGCCGGGCAGGGCTGCTGCGAGGACGGCGACTACAGTCCCCGGTCCTGGCTGATCCACAAGACCAGGGTCACCAAGGGCACCGCGACGGGGCACACCGCGTGGGTCCGCCGGACCCGCGCGCATCCCCGGATCGCGGCCGCGCTGGCTACCGGGGAGATGACCGAGTCCTACGCCCGGACCCTGTGCCAGTGGACCGACAAGCTGCCCGAGCAGTGCCGCGGCACCGCCGATGAGATCCTGGCGGGCGCGGCACAGCGGGGGATGGACCTGCGGGACCTGGCCGCCCTGGCCGCGGAGATCCAGTCCCGCGCCACCCCGCCCCCTGACCCCGGTGACCCGGACCCGGCGTTTGAGGACCGCGCGGTCCGGCTGGAGACCACGTTCGAGGGCGCGGGCGTCTTCACCGGGAACTTGAGCCCCGAGTGCACCGCGCTGGTGGGCACGGTCCTGGATGCGCTGTCCGCGCCGCAGGGCGCGGAGGACACCCGGAC
>JBEKKH010000010.1:0-40756 GCA_050010815.1 Streptosporangiaceae bacterium
GCCGCGGCGGGAGTCGGGATCATCGCCCGCGTTCCGCTCGCGTCGGGGCTGCTGTCCGGCCGGTACACCAAGGACACCACGTTTGCCGCCGACGACCATCGCCACTACAACGCCCGCGGTGAGGCATTCGACGTCGGCGAGACGTTCTCCGGCGTCGACTTCGAGGCCGGCGTCGAGGCGGCCAGGGAGTTCGCGGCCATCACCGGCAGGGGCCAGTGGGCCACGGGGGCCACGGGGGCCCCGTCTCAGTGGGCCCCGTCTCAGTGGGCCCCGTCTCAGTGGGCGCTGCGCTGGGTCGTCCAGCAGCCGGGGGTGACCAGCGTGATTCCTGGTGCGCGCAGTACCGACCAGGCCCGGCAGAACTCAGCAGCCGCGAACCTGCCGCCACTGGCGCAGGCCGAACTCGACGCGATCGAGGGCCTGTACGACAAGTATTTCCGCGCCCAGGTGCACGATCGCTGGTGAGGCGTGCGGCCGTTTCACAGGGAATCCCCAGCTCACTCGGGTGACTATGAGCATCTTTAGAGCGTTTGCCCCTGGTACAGTTCCATGTTCTGTATCACAATTGAGTCTCGAAGTTTGTCATCAACCGTCCAAAATCGGACAAACGAGGCGGGGTGATCCGGGCGGGTGCTGTTCCGAGCAGGACGACCGGCGCGCTGGTTCTCACGCAAACCCACTCGGGTGGCTGTCGTCATGGCGCTCGCGGTCGCGGTGATCGCTACGGTAGCGCCGGCCAGCGGCGCCACCGGTGACATCGCTACCGGCTTTGTCCGGGCCATCCGGCACTTCGCCTCGAGTTCCAGGAACGGCCAGGCGTTCACCGGGCTCCCGGCCGTCGGGGCCTTGTTCACCACGTCCGGGGGCAAACTGAAGCAGCACTTCTGCACGGCCAGCGTGATCAACAGCCCGCAAGGAGACCTGCTGATCACGGCCGCGCACTGCGTGACGAACACGTCCGGCACCGTCGAGTTCGTGCCCGGCTACGACGGCAGCAAAACCCCCCCGTACGGGGGGTGGACCGTGACCAAGGTCTACCTGGACCAGGCGTGGAAGTCATCCGCCAACCCCGATGTCGAGGTGGCCTTCCTCCAGGTCAGCCAGCCGGGCTCGGGGGTGCCGATCGAGGACGTGACCGGAGCGGACGCGCTCGCGACCGGTGCGCTGGCCACCCGTCAGCTGGTCCAGGTGATCGGCTATCCGGACTCCTCCAACCAGCCGATCACCTGCCAGAACTGGCTCAAGGAACCGATGACCGACCAGCTCGAATTCGACTGCGGCAGCTACACCGACGGGACGAGCGGCGGGCCGTTCCTCGCCGATGTCGACGCCGCGACCGGGCAGGGCACCGTGATCGGGGTGATCGGCGGGTACGAGCAGGGCGGCGATACCCCTGCCGTTTCGTATTCGGCGGTACTCGGCGCAAACGTCGCGGCCCTGTACAAGGCGGCCGTGGCCGGAAGCTGACGCAGGATTATCAGCCGGCCGGGGCGGGCGGCGGGACGATACGGTCGATCTCGGCGAGCTCATCGGCGGACGGGATCCATTCGCCTGCGGCCACGTTGCCCTTCACCTGCTCGGCGCTCGTCGCTCCGGCGATCACCGAGGAGCAGCCCGGCTGGGCCGCGAGGGCTCCGATGGCCACGTCAAGGATGGTAACGCCGTGCTCCTGGGCCCAGCCGATCAGCGCCTCGACCTTGGCCAGCTTGTCCGGCGTGACGTAGCCCTCGCGGCCGGCCAGCCTGGTTCCCGCCGGTATCGCCTGGCCTTGCCTGACCTTGCCGGTCAGCAGGCCGTTGGCGAGCGGGAAGAAGGGCAGGACGCCCACGCCGAAGTGCCTGGCCGCCGGGACGACGTCCGCCTCAGCCGCGCGCTCGAGCAGCGACCAGTGATTCTGGGCGGAGATGAACGGGGTGCGACCGTTCCCGGCCGCCAGGTGCGCCGCGTCGGCCAGCTGCCAGCCGGAGAAATTCGAATGGCCGATGTACCGGACCTTGCCCTCGGCCACCAGTTCGTGCAACGCGGCCAGCGTTTCGGTGATCGGGGTAGTCGGGTCCGGGACGTGCTGCTGGTACAGGTCGATGTAGTCGGTGCGCAGCCGCCGCAGCGACTCGTTGACCGCACGCCGGATGTAGGCGCGACTGCCCTTGGCGCCGGCCGCCGGCCCGTAGCCCATGTCCACGCCCCGGCCGCCGAACTTGGTGGCCAGCACCACCTGGTCGCGGCGCGAGCCGAGAACCTCGCCCAGGGCGCGCTCGGATCCGCCGCCCCCGCCGTAGGTGTCCGAGGTGTCGAACAGCGTGATGCCGACGTCAATGGCCGCGTCCACCACCGCGCGCGTGCCGTCGACGTCGAGGCGGCTGCCGAAGTTATTGCAGCCGAGCCCGACCACCGATACCTGCAGCCCGGATTCTCCGAGTGACCTGTAACGCATGATGACATCCTACGGACCGGCCGCGGCCGGGCCGGGCCGGGTGGCTACGGCTTGCGGGCGACCAGCGCGTAGGAAAGGAACTCCTCGGCCCGCGGCGGCATTTCCGCGTCTGCCTCTGGGCGCCATAGGGGTGTCCAGACCAGGCCAGGTTCGACGAGGTCCAGACCGCGCACCAGGGCCAGCACGTCATCGCGGCGGCGGATGTGGGCCTGAGCCGTGGCTTCGTCGTACACCCTGGCCGCATGGATAATTGCGGGATTTCGGTCCGCTGTGGCGTGCGAGAGGGCCAGATAACTGCCCGAAGGAAATGGCGCGAGCAGTTCGGCGATGATGGCCGCCGGGTGGTCGGCGTCGGCGACGAAATGCATGACCGCGACGAGCAAGATGCCGACCGGCTCGGAGAAATCTATGAGCCGCCGCAGTTCGGGGTCGGCCAGAATCCCGGCGGGCACCCGCAGGTCATGCTGGAGGATGACCGCGTTGGGTACGCCATGGAGCATGTTCCGGCCGTGCGCGAGCACCACCGGGTCGTTGTCCACGTATACGATCCTCGTCGCCGGGTCGGCCTGCGTTGCTACATCGTAAACATTCCCCGCGGCCGGCAGGCCGGTGCCGATGTCGATCAGCTGGCGGATTCCTGCTTCTCGCACCAGGAAACGCACCGCCCGGCGCAAAAAGGTACGGTTCCAGCTAACCGCCTGGCGAATGTTCGGCAGATGGGCGGCGATTTCATCTCCGGCCTGCCTGTCAACGGGATAATTGTCCTTTCCGCCAAGCAGGTAGTCGTAAATGCGGGCCGGGCTGGCAATATCTGGCCTGAATGTCGTCCGCCAGTCATCGAAGTCCTTGGCACCCTCACCGCTCATCAACCTTGAGGTTCCTTTCGTTCCGGGCGCGGTCGCGGCCGATCGCGGATCCGTGCAGGCCAGGCACCCGGTCCGGCCCCCAGGCTGACCCAGGAGTGACCGAAGACCACAGCGCCCCCGGACGCCGGCCCGAGCCTGAGCCCGGCGGACCCGAGAGCCAACACGAGTCGGCACCAGCGTAACCGGTCATTAGTGTTCCCGGCCAGACATAACTGTCTGAGACACAGGTGTCCAAGAACGTGCGGCAAAGCGGCCAGCATTGGGGTGGCGTGCAATCCCAGGTGGGATATCATGATGATTACGAAAGAAGGCAATTGACAGCAACTCCCCGCGCAATTGCGGGAGACAATTGCGCGGCGGAACGGACATCCTGGAGGGCCGATGCCTGAGTCGACAGAGGGCCCCACCGTGCTGCGCATCTTGCTGGGCACCCAGTTGCGGCGGCTCAGGGACAGCCGGGGCATAACCGCGCAGGCCGCGGCCCGCGCCATCCGGGGATCGGAATCCAAGATCAGCCGCATCGAGCTCGGCCGGAATGCGATCCGTGAGATCGACGTGCTCGACCTGCTCACCTTCTACGGCGTCGGCGCGGTGGAGCGAGAGCAGCTGCTGAGCCTGGCCGAGCAGGCCAACCGGCCCGGCTGGTGGCATAGGTACAACGACATCCTGCCCGACTGGTTCCAGTCCTACATCGGGATGGAGGAGGCCGCCATCTCGATCCGCTTGTACGAGCCGCAGCTGATCCCCGGCCTGCTGCAGACGCAGCAGTACACCGCGGCCGTTGTCGCGTTCTGCGACATCCCGATCGGCGAAGCCGATCGGCACATCATCTTGCGCAAGGAACGGCAGCGCCGGTTCACCGAGGGACGGCTCAAGCTCTGGGCGATCCTTGAGGAGACCGCGCTGCGGCGACCGATCGGAAGCAAGGAAATCCTGCGCGATCAGCTCCGCTACCTGCTCAGCCTCAGCAGCAGGCAGAACCTCACGCTGCAGATCATCCCGGCCGGCGTGGGCGGTTACGCCGTCCCCAGCGGATTCACCATCCTGCGGTTCGGTGAGGCGGATCTCCCCGACGTGGCGTACCTGGAACAGCTCACCAGCGCGCTCTACTTCGACAAGAAAGCCGACGTTGACCGCTACCTGCTGGCCATGGAACGGCTCAGCGTGGTGAGCAGCAAGCCCAGCGAGACACCCCATATTCTCACCACGATCATCACCCAACTCGACAAGGAGCTAACTGAGCATCAGTAAACGCGAGCCGCACCGCCGAGCGGCCCCTGGCCAGGCAACGGAGGGCGGTGGACGCTAGGCCCACCGCCCTCCGGCTCGTCCCCCCAACCATTCGCTCGGCCGCAGAAGACGGGCGGGGCTGGAGCGGATTTGAGCCCCGCCCGTCATCCTCCGCCGGCGCCGTGGCGACGGGAAGACTTAAGCGACGGGAAGGTCGAATTCCCCGTTCTTCGCGCCGATGAGGAAGCACTCCCATTCATGGCGGTTGAAGATGTGCGGCTGCTGGCCACGGTCCTTCGAATCCCTGACCGCGACGCCCCCTTCACGCAGGTGCGCTATTTCGACGCAGCCCGCCGCGCTGCTTGCGCTGCTCTTGAACCAGCGCAGACCTGTGAGGTCGGTGTCCATTTAGCCTCTCCACTTCTTGGTTATGTGATTTTGTTGGTGAAAGTGCTCATCAGGTGAGCTCGCGTGCCACCTGCTGAATCAGGTCGACCGACGCGGCCGGGGAAAGCGCCGCGGCCCGCATACGGTCAAATGCCTCGGCGCAGGCCCGGACCTCCCGGTCTTTCTCCAGGTAGATCATGCCGCCGAGAGATTCTGTGTAAGCCACGTCCGAATCCGTTCGCTCGGGAAACTCCAGAATGGCAAACGGTCCGATCAGGCCTGCGTGAGCGCCCGATTCGAATGAAAGGACCTGCAACGTCACATTGGGCCACCTGCTCGCCTGGACCAGGTGCTCGAGCTGGCGCCGCATGATCGCGGAGCCGCCGATTTTCCGCCGGATCGCGCCCTCGTCGAGAATGATCCAGGCGTCAAGCGGCGGGTCCTGGTCGAGCAGCCGCTGCCGCTCCATGCGCAGGTCCACCACCCGCTCGACCTGTTCCGTACTGTCCCTCGGCCGCAGTTCACGCAGCACCGTTAGCGCGTAGTCGGTGGTCTGCAACAACCCGTGCACCAGGTCAGACTCGTAACTCCGCAGCCCGGAAGCCTCCGCCTCCAGGCCCACGTAGATGTCGAATCCGCTGGGCAGCACGTCGTCGTAAATCGACCACCAGCCCTTGCGGTGCCCCTCGCGGGCCATGTCGACCAGGACCTTCCGCACACCCGGGTCCTCGACCTCGTACATCGCCAGCATGGCGGTCAGGTACGCCGACTTGGTCGGTGCCTTTCCCGTCTCGATGCGCGAGAGCGTGGAAGGAGCCAAGCCGAGTCGCTCGGCCACTTCCTCAAGCTTGAGCGAATGCGCTTCCCGCAGGCGCCGGAGCTCGACACCGAGCCTACGCCTACGAACGGTTGGTCCAAGGGGCACGAGAATATCGCCTCCTGGTTCAGCAGAGGAATAGTGCTGAGGATGGTACTTAAGGACCCGGACCCAATAGCGATGAGAACCACACTCAAGCATCGGCGGGTAACCGGAACACTCCGTACCGTCCCTGACACCAGTTAAGATACACCAGGAAGCCACTCGATGAAATCCCATCCGGGATTTCATTTGGGAAATTTGCTCCACGCACTTGCGTGAGGGGAGGCATGCCCCCCATCATCGTTGTGAATACTAGTCGCGGTCAACCATGAAGGCACACAAACCCGGACATACTGGCTAAAGGTAGATACCTCGTTCTTATTAGTTGTTTTTACGATTTAGCGAGGTATTTCGGGTATTAGCGTGATCCATGAATCTGCCGCTATTCAAGTGCTTAATGTTATTTAAGTAGTTGATGTGCCAGATGTTTTGGTTGGCCACGTCGCGAACGGGTGAGAACACGGTCTCGGCAACTGGGAGGGGTCTGGACATGGCAACGCCTGAAGGTAAATCCCGACAATCGTGGTCCTGGGCGCCGCCCACCAGGCCAGGACCATGGGCACGCGCCCGCGGCGCGGATGCGACGGTCCTCGGCACGCTGACTATCCCCGGTCGCCCCGAGCAGGTCCGGTCGGCCCGGGCCTTCGTCTCGCGGACGCTCAGCGGGCACCAGGTCAGCACCGACACCGAAACGGCGACCTTACTGACATCAGAGATCGTCACCAACGCCATCGCGCACACCAAATCTGGCGTCGACGGCGGGACCGTGACGATTGTGGTGATCGGCATCCCGCACGGTGTCCTGGTCGAGGTCATCGACGAGGGCTCGGCGGGCACGCCGGTGGTGAAGGGCGATCTGTACGCGGCCGACGGACATGGCCTGTTCCTCGTCCAGCACCTCGCCGCCCAGTGGGGGTACCTCAGGAATCCGTCCGGGACCACCGTCTGGTTCCATCTGGCGGGGGCAGCAGAACCGCAGGTGGACAGCGGGCAGTCGAGCCCGCAGGCGGTACCGGAGGGCGGCAGGCGGGATGGCTCGACTCAGTTCTGGGGCGTGCCGCTTCTTTCCGCGATCGCGTTAACATTCGGCACAATGGCGGGATGACCAGCCCATCACAGTCTTCCGGGAACGTCGCGGTCGATGAGTCACCAGACATGCTGGCCCATGTCCGCGGTGCGGACACGGTATGCGCTCGGATCGAGGAGCTCGCTCTCGGGCGCCGTTTCGACGTGGTCCTGCTCGCGTCGCACCTGATCAACGCGGACCGGGCGACCCGGACCGCGTTCCTGGCCGCCTGCCGCCGGCACGTCGCAGACGACGGATGCGTCATCATCGAGCAGCACCCGCCGGAGTGGTTCTCGGCCGCCGCCGAGGCCGAGACCACGCGGGACGGGATCATCTTCCGGCTGCGGGACGTGACACGTCCCGTGCCCAACCTGGTGTCGGCCACGGTGGAGTACGTGGCCGACGACCAGCGCTGGACGCAGAGCTTCGTAGCGAACCGGCTCGGGAACGACGAGCTGGTAGCCGTGCTGGGCGAGGCGGGACTGCGGCTGGACCGGTACCTCACCGACGACCGCCGGTGGCTCCGCGCGGTCCCGGATTAGCATCGGCCCCCGGTTAGCTGCCGCTCTTGCGGCGGAACGACCGGCGGCTGGCCGCCGGGCCGTGGGAGCCGTGGACCTTACCCGTATCCTGGGTCCCCTCGGCGTTCCCGGTGGCGTGCATCCCGCGCTTACGGTCCAGGGCCTCGCGGAACTTGCGCTTGGTCTCATCAAGATCGGGCTTGGCGCCGGGATCGGGCTGGGCGGGCCCTTGCTCGCTGCCGGCCTGCTCCCCGGCGGGCTTGGTCTGGTCGATAGCCATGCGGGCCTCCTGCGGCGTGGGACGTACCTAACACAGCCTCGCACATCCGGACCGGGTTCTTCGAGCCGCTACCCGATCCGGGGCCCGGAGACGCCGATAATGACAGCTAGGGAGGAGACAGGTGACCGAGGACGAGACCGGCCGGGCCGAGCTGCTGCGCGATGCCGACCGGCGGGCGGCGTGGGTGCTGCTGATCGGCGGCGTCCCGCAATCGCATGTCGACCTGGACGATCCCGGCTACCTCGACTTTGAGTACGTCAGGCGGCTGGGGCACCTGGTCGACCTGGCCGCGCCCGCCGGTCAGCCGCTGCGGGTGCTGCACCTGGGCGCCGGGGCCCTCACGCTGGCCCGCTACGTGGATGCACATCGGCGACGCGCGGGCGGTCCTGGAACGGCTGCCCGCGGGTTCCTTTGACGTGATCATCGCAGACGTCTTCGCCGGCGGCCGCACGCCGGCCCACCTCACCTCGGTGGAGTTCGCGGGCGCGGCCCGCCGGGCGCTGGACGAGTCCGGGGTCTTCGCCGTCAACGTGGCCGACGGCGGATCCCTGCGGCATGCCCGCGCGCAGGTGGCGACGGTCCGGGCGGTTTTCCCGCACGCCTGCCTGATCGCGGACCCGGCGGTTCTGCGCGGCCGCAGGTTCGGCAACCTGGTGCTGGCGGGGGGTACCCGCGAGCTTCCGGTGGATGCTCTGACCCGGCGGGCGGCCTCGGATCCGATGCCGGGGCGGCTGGTGCACGGCCATGACCTGGTGCGCTTCACGGGCGGGGCGAAACCGGTCACCGATTCGACGGCCACGCCCTCCCCCGCCCCGCCGCCGGGAGCGTTCGCGTTCTTACCCCTGACCGGCCTCCAGGGACCGGACGGCGGCCAGCACGCCCCGGCAGATGAGGGCCAGGTCGGAATCCGAGGTCAGGTACGGCGGCATGGTGTAGATCAGGTCGCGGAAGGGGCGCAGCCACACCCCGGCGCGTACCGCCGCCGCTGTCGCCGTCGGCACGTCGACCTCGCGGTCCAGTTGCACGACGCCGACCGCGCCGAGGACCCGGACGTCCGTCACCCCGGGCAGGTCGCGCGCCGGGGCCAGCCCGGCGTTCAGCCCGGCGGCCAGCCGGGCCACGCGGGCCTGCCACCCGCCCGGGTACCACTCGGGGTCGAACAGCACGGACAGCGACGCGAGTGCCAGCGCGCAGGCCAGCGGGTTGCCCATGAAGGTGGGCCCGTGGGCGAGCACGGGAACCGAGCCCGAACCGATCCCTGACGCCACGGCCGGGGTGCACAAGGCGGCGGCCAGCGACACGTATCCTCCGGTCAGCGCCTTGCCCACGCACATCGCATCGGGGCTGACGCCGGCGTGACCGGCCGCGAAGAGCGAGCCGCTGCGGCCGAACCCGGTCGCGATCTCATCGAAGATGAGCAGCACGTCATGCGCGGTGCAGGCCTCGCGAAGCACCCGCAGGTAGCCCGGGTCATGGAAGCGCATTCCGCCCGCGCCCTGGATCACGGGCTCCACGATCACCGCGGCCAGCGAGTCCGCGTGCTCCTCGATCAGGGCCGCCAGCGACGCCGCGTACGCGGGGTCCAGGCCGGCCGCGAAACCGGCCGGCGGCGCGGCGGCGAACACCTGCTCCGCGAGCACTCCACCCCACAGCGCGTGCATGCCGCCCTCGGGGTCACACACCGACATCGCCATGAACGTATCGCCGTGATAGCCGCCGCGCCAGGTCAGCAGCCGGCGCTTGGCCGGCCGGCCCGCCGACCGCCAGTACTGCAGGCACATCTTGACCGCGACCTCGACGCAGACCGACCCCGAGTCGCACAGGAACACATGTTCCAGGCCGTCCGGCGCCAGCGCGGCAAGCCGTTCGCACAACCGGATCGCAGGTTCGTGAGTGAGCCCGCCGAACATCACGTGGCTCATCCGTCCCAACTGGCGGGTTGCCGCCTCGTCGAGCACGGGATGACGGTACCCGTGAATGGCCGCCCACCACGACGACATGCCGTCAACGAGCTCGCGCACCCCACCCGCCGGCCTGGCCAGTCGCAGCCTGACCCCTGATGCCGACTCCACCACCAGGGGTTCCATCCGGCCCGGCATCGGCCCGTAGGGATGCCAGACGTGCCTGCGGTCGGCGTCGAGCAGGTCGCCGGGGCGGGTCAGTGCCGGCGCTCCGCCCGCGCGGACGGGTTCGCCGTCCGGCGTCCGCCCCGGGACTCGCGCGTGGCCCTGACCCGCCCGGACACCAGGACCGGGGTGCCGTCGAAGCCGAACTCCTCACGCAGCTTCCTTTCAATGAACCGGCGGTAAGCCGCCTCAAGGAAACCCGAGGTGAACAGCACGAAGTGCGGCGGGCGAACTCCGGCCTGGGTGGCAAACAGGATCTTCGGCTGCTTGCCGCCGCGTACCGGCGGCGGGGTCGCCGCGACCAGCCCGGTCAGCCACGCGTTGAGCCGTCCGGTCGGTACCCGGGTCTCCCAGCCCTCCAGCGCCTGGGAGATCGCGGGCACCAGCCGCTCGGTGTGCCGCCCGGTGGTCGCGGAGATGTTCACCCGGGGCGCCCAGCGGGCCGTGTACAGCTGGCGGTCGATCTCGCGCTCCAGGAAATGCTGCCGCTCCTCGTCGACCATGTCCCACTTGTTGTAGGCGACGACCAGGGCCCGGCCCGCCTCGATGACCATGGAGATAATCCGCAGGTCCTGCTCGGTCAGCGGTTCGCTCGCGTCGACGAGCACCACCGCGACCTCGGCCCGGTCGAGCGCGCCCGCGGTGCGCACCGCCGCGTAGTAGTCCGCGCCCTGGTTCTCCCTGAACCGCCGCCTGATACCCGCCGTGTCCACGAACCGCCAGGTGATGCCGCCGAGCTCAATGAGCTCGTCAACCGGGTCCCTGGTGGTGCCCGCCACCGAATCGACCAGCACGCGCTCGGCGCCGGCCAGCTTGTTCAGCAGGCTGGACTTGCCGACGTTCGGGCGGCCGATCAGGGCCACCCGGCGCGGTCCGCCTTCGGTGTCATCGGTGCTGGCCGGCGCGTCGGGCAACGCCTGGAGCACCAGGTCGAGCAGGTCACCGCTGCCACGTCCGTGCAGCGCGCTGACCGGCGCGGGCTCGCCGAGCCCCAGCGACCACAGCGCGGCGACCTCGGATTCGGCCTTGGTGTCGTCGACCTTGTTGGCGGCGACCACCACGGGCTTGCCCGACCGGCGGAGCACGCTGGCCACGGCCGCGTCCGCGTCGGTCACCCCGACCCTGGCATCCACCACGAACAGCACCGCATCGGCGGCGTCGACCGCGACCCTGGCCTGGGCGGCGACCCGGGCGGCCAGGCTTTGCGTGCCCTCGATCGCGGGCTCCCAGCCGCCGGTGTCCACCAGCGTGAACTCCCGGCCGCTCCACAAGGCGTCGTAGGTGACCCGGTCCCTGGTCACCCCGGGGACGTCCTCCACTACTGCTTGCCTGCTGCCCAGGATCCGGTTCACCAGCGTGGACTTGCCCACGTTCGGGCGGCCGACTACGGCCACCACGGGGACAGGATTAGGGCTGGATTCGGAGTTGGCTTCGGCCTCGTTCGGCGTCATGATCTGCTCTTCTGCCGCGGGAAAGGGATATCCGCGTGCTGGCGGGCCAGTTCGACGATGGTGTCGACCACCTCGTCCAAGCTTAGCCCGGTGGAATCTATCACGACCGCGTCAGTGGCCTTCTCACTCTGGGCCGCGTCGAGGCGGTCACGCCGGTCCTGGTCGGCGCGGGTAGCGACCTGCGACCAGCGGGACTGTTCAGCCCGGCGGGTGGCGCGGGCGGCGCCATCGGCGGTCAGGAAGACCTTCACGGGCGCCTCGGGCGCGACCACCGTGCCGATATCGCGCCCCTCGGCGACGATGCCCGGCGCGGCGGCGATGATGTCCCGCTGCATCGCGATCAGGTGCGCGCGTACCGCCGGGACGGCCGCGACGGCGCTGACCGCGCCGGTGACCTCGCGGGTCCTGATGGCCGCGGACACATCCGTCCCGTCGACCCTGGTCCACGGAGCCCGCGGGTCGGTGCAGACCTCGATGACCGGCTCGCCGGCCAGTTCGGCGACCACCCCGGCATCGCTGGTATCCGCGCCCCGGTCAAGCAGCCACCAGGTCAGGGCCCGGTACATCGCCCCGGTGTCTAGGTAGCGCAGGCCGAGGGCGGCCGCCGCGCCGCGGGAAGCGCTCGACTTACCCGAACCGGAGGGCCCGTCCACCGCGACGACGAGCCCGGGGGCGTTCTGGCGGCCTGCGGATGTTTTCACCCGAGCGATGCTACCGGCGGGATGCTACCTGCGCACCGGCCAGCCCCCGGCCTCCAGCGTGTCCAGCAGGAGCCCGGCCTCGGCCGGGCGGACGGCCAGCTCCGCCACGCCGACCGGGAGCCCGGGTGAGTGCTCGATCCGGACATCTTCGATGTTGACGCCGGCCGCTCCGGCCGCGTCGAACAGCCGGGCCAGCTCACCTGGCTGGTCGCGGATGACGACCTGGACGGAGGTGAACTCACGGGCCTGGCCGCCGTGCTTGCCAGGTATCCGGGCCACGCCGACCTGGCCGCGGTCGAGCAGCTCGGTGACCGGCTTGGATCCCTCGGAGCCCAGAGCCAGGATCCGGGCCACCTCGGCCAGGTCAGCGGCCACCTCGGCCAGCACTCCGGCCACCGGGGCGGCGTTCGCGGTCAGGATCTGGGTCCACAGCGCCGCGTCCCCGGCCGCGATCCTGGTCACGTCGCGCAGTCCCTGCCCAGCCAGGTCGAGCGCCTCTGGCTGGGCGTCCTCCAGGCGGGCCGCCATGGCGGCGGCCACCACGTGCGGCGCGTGCGAGGTAAGCGCTACCCAGCGGTCATGCGCGACCGCGTCGGTCCGCATCGGCACCCCGCCGCACGCCCGGATCAGCGCGGTGACCGTCTCCAGGGCCACGGCGGAGGTCTCCGGGCCGGGACATAGCGCCCACGTCCGGCCGAGGAACAGATCGGCGCGGGCCGCTGCCGGGCCGTGCTTTTCTCGGCCGGCCAGTGGATGCCCGGGCACATAACTGGTCATATCGCAGCCGGCCGCCCGGGACTGGGCCACCGGAAGCTGCTTCACGCTAGCCACATCGGTGTAGCAGCCTGCCAGCCCGCGAGCCTGCGCGGCGGACAGCGTCGCGGCCACCGCCTCCGGCGGTACCGCAATCACCGCGACATCGGCCGAGCCCTGGTCCGGCAGCGGCTCCCCCGCACCCAGGTTGACCGCCAGCCGGGCGGCCTCACGATCTCGGTCGGCCAGCCAGACGCCGCACCCATGCTCGCGCAACGCGAGCGCGATCGAGGTCCCGATCACGCCCGTCCCGATGACCGCAACCCTCACTGGGCCATCACTACTGAGCGATGTCGAGCCGGAGGGCGGCGGCACCCCGCAGGTACACGTGCTGGATGGCCGAACGCGGGCGGTCCGTCTGGATGTGAGCCATCAGCCGCACCACGCGCGGCATGGCACCGGGCACGGCGATCTCCGAAGCGCAGATCAGCGGGACGTCGTGGAAGCCGATCTTGCGTGCGGCCAGCGCGGGAAACTCCGCAGTCAGGTCGGGCGTCGCGGTGAACAGGACACTGATCACGTCATCGGTGGTGAGGTCGTTACGGGCCATCACCTCGGCGACCAGCTCGGCCGTCGCTTCGAGTATTGCCTCCCGGTCAGCGGAATCGACCTGCACCGCACCGCGAATCGCCCTGACTGCCATCGGCCAGTTCCTCCCCATCACCACAGGTTACCTAGAGGCCAACCGCCGCGAAGAGCTCGCCGATTTCTGGCGTGCTCAGATGGCGTGAGGTCCCCGGCTTAAGGTTGCCGAGCCTGACCGGCCCGACATCGGTGCGGACCAGCCGGCTGACCGGATGTCCCGTCGCGGCTAGCATCCGCCGCACCACGTGCTTGCGGCCCTCGTGCAAGGTGATCTCCACGAGCGCCCGGTGGCCCGACCGGTCGATCATCCGGAACTTGTCCGCCGTGGCCACGCCGTCGTCGAGCTCGATCCCGGCGGTCAGCCGGCGGCCCAGATCCCGCGGCAGCGTGCCGGTCACCTCGGCCAGGTAGGTCTTGGCCACCTCGAAGCTGGGGTGCGCGAGCCGGTGCGCGATCTCACCGTCGTTGGTGAGCAGCATCAGGCCCTCGGTGTCGTAGTCCAGCCGGCCGATGTGGAAGAGCCGCTCGGGACGGTCACCGAGATAGTCGGCCACCGTCCGCCGGCCGCGCGAGTCCGACATTGCGGTCAGCACCTGCGGCGGTTTGTTGAAGGCCAGGTAGACCTGGCCGGCCTTGGCCGGGATGCGCTTGCCGTCCACCCTGATCACCTGGTGTTCGGGGTCGACCCGGGCGCCGAACCGGCGGACGGTCTCGCCGTCCACCTCGATCCGGCCCGCGCCGATCAGCTCTTCGCAGTACCTGCGGCTGCCGATCCCGGCTGCGGCCAGGACCTTCTGCAGCCGGACACCGCCGGGAACATCGGTCAGCGAGTCCCGCTCACCCTCGTCCTCGTCGTCAAATTCGTGGACCCTGGGGTTACGGTCGGGCGTTCTCATCCTCGATGTCCTCAATGCTCTCCGGCAGGAAGGGCGCGAGATCCGGAAGGTCCTCCAGGCTCGCCAGCCCCAAGCGTTCCAGGAAGTACCTGGTGGTCCGGTACAGGATGGCACCGGTCTCCGCGTCCGTGCCCGCTTCCTCGGTGAGGCCGCGCAGTACCAGCGTACGCATAACTCCGTCACAGTTGACCCCGCGCACGGCCGACACGCGGGCCCGGCTCACCGGCTGGCGGTAGGCGACCACGGCCAGGGTCTCCAGCGCCGCCTGGGTCAGCCGGACCTCCTGCCCGTCACTGACGAAACGCTCGACCAGCGGGGCGCAATCCTCGCGCGTGTAGTACCGCCACCCGCCGGCGATCTCGCGCAGTTCGAAGCCGCGGCCCTCGGCGGCGTAGGCCGCGGCCAGGTCGCGCAGCTCGGCCGACACCTCGTTCCGCGGGCGCTCGAGGACCTGGGCGAGCACGACCGCCGGCACCGGTTCGTCGGCTACCAGCAGGATCGCTTCCAGGCTGGCTCTCAGGCCCGGGCTGGATCCGCCGGGGTGGGATTCGATGCTCATCGTTCGTCGTCACTTTCGGTCAGCTCACTGACGTTGTCAACGCCGGGGTCGTGGCCGTTCCACGTCACGTACAGCTCGCCCAGCGGAGCCACCTGCTCGAAGGAGACGGCATCTTCCCGGTACAGCTCGAGCAGCGCGAGGAACGACGCCACCACCTCATAGCTGCCTGCCGCGCGGGCGGTCAGCTGCCGGAAGCTGGCCCGGCCGAGCTCGGCCAGCAGGGTCGCGATGAGGTGGGCCTGGTCCCTGATGCTGATCACGGGCGAGTGAATGTGCTCGGTCGATACCGTCGGCGGCACCTTGGGCGCGAGCGTGAGCGCCGCGAGCCGGGCGAACTCCGCGGGGCCCAGGCCGAGCAGAACCTCGGGCAGCAACTGGGCGAAGCGCGGCTCGAGCGGGACCCGCCGCGGGAAGCGGCGGGCCGAGGCGGTCATCCGGGCCGCGAAGGTGGCCGCCACCTCCTTGTACGCGCGGTACTGCAGCAGCCGGGCGAAGAGCAGGTCCCTGGCTTCGAGCAGAGCGAGGTCCTCCTCGTCCTCTACCTCACCGGAGGGCAGCAGCCGGGCGGCCTTGAGGTCGAGCAGCGTGGCCGCGACCACCAGGAAATAGCTGACCTGATCCAGGTCCCAGCCGTCGGCGCGGTGCGAGATGTAGGCGATGAACTCGTCGGTGACCTGGGAAAGAGCGACTTCGGTGATGTCCAGCTTGTGCTTGGAGATAAGCGCGAGCAGCAGGTCGAACGGGCCCTCGAACACGTCCAGATGCACTTCGAAGGCGCTAGAGGAGGCCGCGCCTTCCGGGTCGCCCGCCAGATCTGGGTCATGCGCGCTCACGATCATGACGGTATCGCGGGCCGGCTAGGGACGGGCCAGGTGGCCGGGAAGCTCGCGGTCCGCCGCGGCGATGCGGCGGGCCAGCAGGCTGTCCTGGCCTTGGGCATCGAGGTCGGCGAGCAGGACAGCGATCGCTTCGCGGACGATCCGGCCCCGGTCGGCGGCGGCGCCATAGCGCAGCAGCGCAAGCCGGGCACGTTCCAGGTCAAGTAGTTCCTCGGCGGACAGGTAGACGGTGATCTTCTGGGTGTGCTTCTCCCGGCCGCTAGCCAGGCGCCGATCGCCTCCGTCCGGGCCCACACTGGCGGGCCGCAAGAGCTCGGCAACCCCAGGAAGACTTACCCTCCGTGATCGTCCCCTTCCTGCCGCCACCGCTCCAGTACCTCCTTGGCCAGCTCCCGGTAGGCATTTGCCCCCATTGAACTGGAATCGAAGCTGGTAATAGGCTCTCCGGCCACCGTAGCGTCCGGGAACCTCACCGTGCGGTTGATTACGGTATGAAAAACCTTGTCGCCGAAGCCATTGACCATGCTGGCCAGGACCTCACGGGTATGCAGCGTCCGGGAGTCGTACATGGTGGCCAGCAGGCCGTCGACCGTGAGCTTGGTGTTCAGACGACGCGAAACCTTGTCGATGGTCTCCATCAGCAAGGCCACTCCGCGCATCGCGAAGTACTCGCACTCCATCGGGATGAGCACGCTATTCGCGCAGGCCAGCGCGTTAACCGTCAGCAAGCCGAGGGAGGGCTGGCAGTCGATCATGATCATGTCGTAGTCCGGCATCACCGGCTGCAGCACCCCGCCGAGCACATACTCGCGGCCGACCTCGCTCACCAGCTGGACCTCGGCCCCGGACAGGTCGATGTTGCTCGGCAGCAGGTCCATGCCGTCGACACCGGTCTTGTGCATCACGTCTTGGATGGTGACGCCGCGCTCCATGAGCAGGTTGTAGACCGTGTAGTCGATGTCGTGCGGCTGGATGCCGAGGCCGACCGACAGGGCTCCCTGCGGGTCGAAGTCGACGAGCAAGACACGCCGACCCTGCTCGGCTAGGGCCGCACCCAGGTTGATGGTGGTCGTGGTCTTACCCACGCCGCCCTTTTGGTTGCAGACCGCCACGATGCGCGCGGGACCGTGGACCGCGAGCGGCTCGGGATCGGGGAAGGCATACAACGGCCGCCCGGTCGGACCCAGCTCTCCTGCCTGGTGCTCTGTCGTGCGGGATGCTGTCACCAGTGTTGAACCTCCGCGCTAAGGCCGCGACGATGCCCACGGAACCTGGCTTGGACTCTATGGCCTGCGCCGGACGCCGGCAAGCAGGCTCGCCGTAAGCACCGATATCCACCGGGCGGATCACCTGCGGGCGCCGCTAGCCCAGAGTTGCTAGCTCCGGTGGGCGGCGAGGGTGAAGCGCGGGTCCGGAGCGTGCCCCCCGCAGGCCAGATCGGCGGCGATTTCTCCCACGAGCGGCGCGAACTTGGCGCCGTGGCCAGAGCAGGGCGAACAGATCACGAACGGTCCCTGCCGGTCCAGGATGAAATCCTCGCTGGCGGTCGAGGTATACAGGCAGGTCACCTCGCTGACCGGCGCGGGGTTGAGGCCGGGCAGCCGGTGGCTGGCGAACGCGCGGATCCGGTCCCTGGCGGCCGGGCTGACGACCCCGTCGCGGCCGGGTCAAGCCCCCCGCCATCGGGGTGGAACATGACCTGATCAGGCCGAACGACATGCCGGGCCAGCGCTCAGCGGCGGCCGCGGCCGGGATCAGCTCCGCGGGCACTCCGAACGCAGTCAAGATGTCGTACATCTTGTCCTGGGTGCGGGCCGGGCCGAAGTCGACGGCGCCGGTGGTCAAGATCAGTTCCTGCGCCGCCTCATCCGAGAGCTCTCGCCACCGCCGCTGCGCCGCGCCGGTCAGCCGTACGTAGAGCGGGTCCGGCGACTGCCGGCACCGGCCACTGCGGGCGCCGGCCACTGCGGGCGCCGGCCGAGCAGCGCGACGATCTGGTCCAGCGGGCTCAGCGAGTCCTCCGCGGGCACCCGGGGCGCGAAGGCCGCGGCAGGCCGCCGCCGCCGTTCGTCGTCGGGTACCGAGCGCGCGATCAGCAGGGCCGTACCGAGCAGGTCCGGGTCGAGCACGTAGCCGGGCCATCCGAGTGAGCGTGCGACATCCCATCCGTGCACTACGTAGTCGACGAGGTGAAAGCCGATCGCCTGGGTGGCCGGGAACCGCAGCTCAGGGTGGATCTCCGGCAGCGCGAACCGCCCGTCGAGCACTCCGTCGGCGGCGAACGCGGCCAGTACCCGCCCGGCCGCCGCGGCGTACTCCCCCACCGGGCCGGTGGCTGCGCCGGCCGACCGCCAGCGGGCCAGGTCGGCGCCGCCGCCCGCCGCCGCGGCGGCGAAGCCGTCATGCTGCCCGGTCATGTGCGCGATGAGCTCGGCCAGCGTCCAGTCGCCACAGGGCGTAGGCCGTGCCAGGTCAGCGGCCCGGACCTGGGACACAGCCTGGACGCTCGCGCGCACCACCCGGGCATCCAGGGCCACGATGTCGCTGACGGGGTGTCCGCCTGAAGTAAAAATATGCATACGCTTATTATCCTCATCGGCACATTATGTGCAAGGCTGTTATTCTTCCGGCACGATGAGCGCGTTTCCCGACGACCGACGTGATCTGGCTGCGATGTTCGCGCCGCTGACCAGGGTGCTGGTCGCACGCGAGGAACCGGCCCTGCGCGCGCACGGCATCTCGATGTGGGGGTACATCGTGCTGACCGGCCTGGCCGAGCAGCCGGTGCGGACCCAGGCCGCGCTGGCCCAGGCGATCAACGCGGACAAGAGCCGGATCATCGGTGTCCTCGACGACCTGCAGCAACGCGGGCTGATTCAGCGTCAGCCTGACACCGCCGACCGGCGAGTGCACTTGCTTTCGCTGACTCCGGCGGGCGACCGGCTGCGGCGATCGGTGGAATCGGCGATCCGCGCGCAGGAAGACGCCATGCTCGCGACGCTGCCGGCCGCGGACCGCGAGGTGTTCCTGCGATCGCTGCGGGCGCTGTACGAGCACTACCGGACGCCGTGAGAGGCTAGCGGCAGGAGGTACCGCCGTGAAGCTTGGCCTGCAGATCCCCGATTTCACCACGCCGGACGGACCGCCGCGCCTCGGCGCGGACCTGGCCACCGTCGCCCGCACCGCGGACGAGGGCGGCTTTGAGTTCATCGCGCTCATGGATCACTTCTTTCAGATCAGCGCGATCGGCCCGCCGGAACACGAAATGCTCGAGGCCTACACGACGCTGGGCTACCTCGCGGCCAGTACCTCGCGGGCCAAGCTCGTCACGCTGGTCACCGGCGCCATCTACCGGCACCCGGGCATCCTGGCCAAGACCGTGACCACGCTGGACGTGCTGTCGGGCGGCCGGGCCTGGCTCGGCATCGGCGCGGGGTGGAACTCCGAAGAGTCCCGCGGCCTGGGCATCCCGTTCCCGCCGACGGCCGAGCGGTTCGAGCGCCTCGAGGAAACCCTGCAGATCTGCCTGCAGATGTGGCAGGGGGACGAGAGCCCTTATCACGGGAAGCACTACTCACTCGAACGGCCGCTGAACTCGCCGCAATCCCTGACCAGACCGCATCCGCCGATCATGATCGGCGGCGGCGGGGAGCGCAAGACGCTCCGCTTCGTGGCCAAGTACGCCGACGCCTGCAACCTTTTCCCAGGGCCTGACCTGGCCCGCAAGCTGGACGTGCTGCGCGCGCACTGCGACGCGGAAGGCCGCGACTACGACGAGATCACCAAGACGTGCTACTTCCTCTTCGACGTCGGGCCCAAGGGCGAGAAGGCCGCCGAGGTGATCGACCAGCTCGGCCGACTGGCCGAGCTGGGCTTCGACGTCGCCATCGGCGGGGTGACAGGAGTCTGGGAGGTCACCCCGCTCGAGGTGATCGCCGCCGAGGTGATCCCGGCCGTCTCTGGTCTCTAGCGTCGCGTGGCGCTAATTCTTTGACGGTCTGAGTTCGGCGATGAGTTCGTCGGCGCCCTTGGTCAGGTAATGGCTGGCCGTTCGGAGGAGGGTGCCGCACAGCCCGTCCGTCCGGGGGAACCGACCTCAACCTGGCGCGGTCCGTTACCCACGGACGGCTCTGCGGGACCCCGCGTCATCCTCCGCCCCGTCCGCACCGGCGGATCAGGGAGTATTTTAGCTTCCGGGAGTATTTTGTGCATTATAGTACCCAAAATACTCCCCGAAGCCAGGATACTCCCAGATAATTGTTCGACTAGGCGGGCGACGCGGATGGGCACCATCAAGGCCAGTTGATCTTTACCGCCGTCATCCCCATAAGAACTCTCCCTGCTCGCAGGCTCAGGGATACACCAAAGGTTTTCCTTCAAGCTCAGATCCTTCGCGCAATTCCCGCCATGCTGCTCGGAAAGCCGCAAAACAGCCTCCGGCACGCGGCACTAGCGGGCCGGCTGGGCGCGCTCGTCGTTGGCGTCCTGGACGGCCGCCGCGTTGCGGTCATCCCCGCGCGCGGTCAGGCCGGCCACGACGCCTGCGACGTCGGCCGCCGGGCGGTTCTGGCTCAGCTTGGCCTTGGCCTCGATCCGGGTGATCTGCAGCTCCAGGCCCACGATGGCGCGCAGCTGTCCCTCGACGAACGAGCGAGGCGCGTCGTCGACCGACCAGGCGGGCGGCTGGCCCGGCGAGGCCAGCCGGGCCGCTTCGTGCTTGGCGGTCAGCCGCCGTACGACGTCCTCCACCCACACCGGGTCGTCGTGGACGACGAGCCGGCCGTAGACGTGCGCCGTGACGTAGTTCCAGGTGGGGACCACCCGGCCATGCTCGGCCTTGGCCGCGTACCAGGACGGCGACACGTACGCGTCAGGACCGCGAACGATGGCCAGCGACTCGCCGAGCGCGGGCTGACGCCACTGGTCGTTGTTACGGGCCACGTGACCGTACAGGGCGCCCCGCTCGCCTGCCGCGGGTTCGTACGCGAACGGCAGCATGGTGGCCAGCAAGCCGTCCGCGGTCAGCGTGACCAGGTCGGCCGCGCCGTGCTTGGCCAGCAGCTCGCGGGTCGTCGCGTCGTCGGCGGCGAAATGGGCGGGAATATACATAGTGCCTCCTGTCCTAGGCTAACGCCCGGAAGCCACGGGTCAGGCTGCCCCAGACGGCGTCATAGTCGTCCTGGCGGTGCCCCGCCGCCATCGCCTGCCTGGTAGGGATGATCATCCAGCGGCTCTCGAACATGAACGCCAGCGTGCCGTCGATCTTCTGCGGCACCAGGTCGGCGGTGCTGGCCCTGGCGAACGTCTCCGCGTCCGGCCCGTGTGAGGTGAAGGTGTTGTGCAGGCTGGCCCCGCCGGGCAGGAAACCCTCCGCCTTGGCGTCGTAGACGCCGTGGACCAGGCCCATGAACTCGGACATGATGTTGCGGTGGTACCAGGGCGGCCGGAAGGTGTCCTCGCCCACCAGCCAGCGCGGCGGGAAGATGACAAAATCCACGTTGGCGAGCCCGGGAAGCTCGCCCGGCGAGGTGAGCACGGTGAAGATGGACGGATCCGGGTGGTCGAAGCTGATCGTTCCGATCGTCATGAAGCGGGCGGTGTCGTACTTGTACGGCACGTAATTCCCGTGCCAGCCGACCACGTCAAGCGGCGAGTGGTCGTAGTCGGCAGCCCACAGGTTCCCGCCGAACTTCTGCACTACCTGCGCGGCCGTCGGCCCGTCCTGATAGGCCGCCGCCGGAGCCAGGAAATCGCGCTCGTTAGCCAGCCCGTTAGCACCGATCGGGCCGCGTTCGGGCAGCGTGAACGCGGCACCGAAATTTTCGCACAGGTAGCCGCGGACCGGCCCGGACACAAGCTCGACGGAGAATCTGAGGCCACGCGGGACCACCGCGATCTCGCCGGGCGACACCGCCAGCGGGCCGAGTTCGGTGCGCAGCAGGACCGTGCCCTGCTCGGGCACGAACAGCAGCTCACCGTCGGCGTCGACGAAGTACCTGTCGGTCATGGAGCGGGTCGCGGCATACAGGTGTGCAGCCATGCCGTTGCGCGTCCTGATGTCGCCGTTTCCGGCCACCGTGTACAGGCCGTCGACGAAGTCGGTGCCCGCGGCCGGCATAGGCAGAGGATCCCAGCGAAGCCGGTTGGGGTCGGGCTCGATCTCATCGAAGGGGGTGCCGCGGAGCCTGCCGTTGCCGATGCGCGAGAACTTCGGGTGAGCGGCCGACGGCATGATCCGGTACACCCAGGTCCGGCGGTTGACCGCTCGCGGCTGGGTGAACGCGGTCCCGCTGAGCTGCTCGGCGAACAAGCCGAGCGGCGCGCGCTGCGGTGAGTTGCGGCCCGCCGGGAGGGCACCCGGCACGGCCTCGCTAGCGAACTCATTGCCGAAACCAGTCTGGTAGGCGTACTCGCCCGCCCCGTTCTCGCTGGCCGCGGACAGATGGACGGCTACGTCCGTCATCGCTTCCTCCTCGCTGCGGTTCACACCCTTATACAACCACCGACCCCGGCAAGGCCGTGCCCGCGCGAGGCGGAAGTGGGATGCTGAGATGGACTGGGAAGGGACGGTTACCGGTGACGGATAGGTGGCTGACATTCGACTGCTACGGAACGGTGGCGGACTGGAACGCGTGCATGGGCGGGGCTCTTGAGGCAATCCCGGGCGTCTCGGTAACCGACGCCAGCCGGCTGCTCACCGCCTATCACCAGACGGAGCTTGAACTCGAGGCCGCCCCGCGGTGGCGTCCGTACCGGGAGGTACTCACCGCCGGGCTGGCCCGGGCCGCCGAGCGCGAGCACGTCAACCTGCCTCAGGGCGGTGAGGAAGCGCTGGTCCGGGCGTGGGCCGGCATGACCGTCTTCCCCGATGCCGGTGCGGCCCTGGCCGCGCTGCGCGAACGGGGCTGGCGACTGGCGTTCCTGACCAACTGCGACGAGGACCTGTTCGCTGCCACCAGGACGCAGTTGCCTGTTCCCTTCGATCTTTGGGTGACGGCGGAGGAGGTGCACAGCTATAAGCCAGACCTCGCGCATTTCCGGAAGTTCGCCGAGAAGACCGGGGTGGCGAAGGCGAACTGGATTCACGTGGCCAATAGCTGGGTGCACGACATGCTGCCCGCGGCCCGGATGGGCTTGCGTTCGGTCTGGGTAGACCGCGATCTGACCGGGCATCCCGCCAAGCTGGCGGATCGGCGTATCACCAGCATGCGCAGGCTGCCGGAGGCGGTGGATGACGTCAGCGCCATCCCGGTCAGGGGCTGAGCGGCCCGGCGAAGGCTGAGCTGTCGGCGGTGCAGGCGGCGGCCGCGGTGATGCCGCCGTTGGAGGAAGCCAGGGCCCCGACTCCGGACGCGCTGGCCGACGGGCTGGCGGAGGCGGACGAGCTGGCGCTGGCGGACGGGCTGGCGCTGGCGGAGGGTGCCGGCGCACCTGGGGCCAGGCCGGTGAAGTCAGAGCCGAGGATGAGGTCGACGGTGCCGGGCGCGAGGCTCGTGTCGAGCAGGCCGGTGACGTGTGAGATCTCTTTCTTAAGCGTGTTCACCTCGGCCATATCGGCGGTGGAGGCGTATTCGATCACCGAGTTGGTATAGGCGAAGCTCGCGGCGTCACCGGTGCCGGTCACATCGAAGCCCAGCCTGGTCAGCCCGGTGGCCGCCTGGACCGCGCGGTCGGAGACGCCGGATCCGTTGAGGACCTTCACCTTGACCTTGGACGGCGTGGTGGTGAGCACCTGCGCCCCGCCCGACGCCGAAGGCGCCGGGGTGACCTTCGGCACGGTCTGGTCCCGGGCGATGGCTGCGAACATCGTGCCGGCCTGGGGCTGCATGAGCTGAACGCGGTCGGGGTTCTGCGTCCACGGCTGGTTCGGCACCGTGATGAACTGGACGTCCTGGCTGGACAGGGTGCGGAAGCTCTCCCCGATCTCTATCAGGTCCGAGACGGTCATGTTCGAGTCCGTGGTCATCGAGGCGGCCGCGTCGGTGACCACGGAGACCAGCTTGAGCGGGTTGGACAGCAAGCCGCTGTGCAGTACCCCCTTGACCACCTGAGCGGACATGAACTGGTCACGCTGGATGCGCTCCAGGTCAGATCCGGTGCCGAGATCCTCGCGGGTGCGCCAGAAGGCCAGCGCCTGGACGCCGTTGATGTGCTGCTCGCCCGACTTGAGGTCCAGGCCGGACAGGGGATCGTTCACGTTGAACGGGACGCAGACGTTGACGCCGCCCAGGTCGTCCACGACCTTGACGAAGCCGAGCATGCCGATCCCGATGAAGTGGTCGATGCGAACGCCGCTCACCTGCTCGACCGTCTTCCACAGGCAGGACGGGCCGCCGATCTCGAGCAGCGAGTTGATCTGCACGGCGGCGTGGGGGTCGGCCTGCTGGCCGGTGTAGCCGCGGCCGCTGTCGCACTGGTACATCGGCACCATGGTGTCGCGCGGGATGCTCACCACCGTGACACCATGCCGCCCGGGCGAGATGTGGATGAGCATGATCGTGTCGGTGTTGTCGGTCTGGTCATCGCCGGTGCGCAAGACGTACTGCTCGTGCGGGGTCAGGCCGGCCCGGCTGTCCACCCCGTACACCAGGATGTTCATGGAGTTCGTGCTGTACACCGGCGGGCGGTGGCCCAGAGCCTGCCCGGGCACCGTGACACGGGTGATGCTGTCGTAAACGGCGCGGTACTTCAGGTACGCGGTCAGCGTTCCGGCGGCGACGATGACGACTACTGCGACCGCAACCCAGCGAAGCACATGCCGCTTGCCCGTGCGCGGCCGTTCCTGCATGCGCGACCTCCCGCTGCGACTGGGTACCCAGTCCCCGCCCAACGGATGCCTAAAGCCCGTAGTTCACAAAATGTTACCCATTAAGCCACGTTTCATCCGCACCAGGGGTTGTCGTAACATTTTGTAAGAAGTCAAGCGCGCGCCATCAAACAGGGGCGGTTGACGCCGCGGCGAGGCGGCGCAGTGCGGCCCGGACCAGAGCCGGGTCCGCGGTCGTCCAGAACGGCGGCAGCGAGGCCCGGAGGAAGTCGCCGTAGCGGGCGGTCATCAGCCGGGGATCGAGCACGGCCACCACGCCGCGGTCGGTCATGGTCCGGAGCAGCCGCCCGGCCCCCTGGGCCAGCAGCAGGGCGGCCTGGGACGCAGCCACCGTCATAAACCCGTTGCCGCCGCGCGCGGCCACCGCGCGCTGGCGGGCGGAGGCCAGCGGGTCGTCGGGCCGCGGGAACGGGATCCGGTCGATGACGACGAGCTGCAGCGAGTTGCCCGGCACGTCCACGCCCTGCCACAGCGACAGCGTGCCGAACAGGCAGGTCGCTTCGTCCTCGGCGAACTGCCTGACCAACTGGGCGGTGACGTCGTCGCCCTGGCAGAGCAGCGGATGAGAGATCCGGTCACGAAGCGCTCCGGCCGCCTCCTTCGCCGCCCGCATGGACGAGAACAGGCCAAGCGTCCGCCCCCCGGCCGCCTCGATCAGCTCCTCGAGCTCGGTCAGGTACGCCTCGGGCAGCTGGTCCCGGCCCGGCGGAGGCAGGTGCCTGGCCACATACAAGATGCCGCTGCGCGGATGGTCGAACGGTGAGCCCACGTCGATACCGGACCAGGTGAGGTGCTCGGAATCCTCGTCGGCCGCCGGCCGCCCGGCAGGACGGGCGGCGGGCGCGGGCAACCCCCATTGGAGGGCCAGCGGGGTGAAGGATCCGCCGACGGCGAGCGTGGCCGAGGTGAGGGCCACCGTGCGCTCCCCGAACAGCCTGGTCCGCAATACCTGCCCGACCTCCAGGGGTGCCACCCGCAGCGTGGGCGCGCGCCGTGCATCCTCGACGAATGGCCGGTCGAGCCAGACCACCTCGTCACGCGCGGTGATGTCGGCGCCGAACGCGTCGAGCACCCGGCTGGAGGTGCGCTGCAGCTCGTCCAGCGCCGCCAGCGTCATCCGCGCCGTGGCCATCCGCTGCGGGTCCTCTTCCTGGCTCGGCGCGCCGGCCCGAATCGCGTCCGCGCACGCGCTGGCCGCGTCCCGCACCGAGGCCAGTGTCGCGGCCAGGGCGTCGGACAGCACGTCCATCCGGCCCGCGGGGGCGTCGCCAAGGTCTATGCTGAGCGCGGCCGCCGCCTGGCGCAGGCGGTCCCCGACCGCGACCGCCGGGGGCTCTGTCGCCGCGGAATCGGTGAGGCGCGCACAGCGGCGAGCCGCTGCGTCGATGCCGGGACCGGACAGCTCCCCCGCCGTCGCCGAGGTGACCCGGTCCACCAGGTCGTGCGCCTCGTCGATGATCACCACGTCGTGCTCGGGCAGGACGTCGATGTCGGATGTGGCGTCGATTGCGAGCAGCGCGTGGTTGGTCACGACGATGTGGGCCTTGGCGGCGGCGTCCCGGGCCCGCTCGGCGAAACACCGCGAGCCGTAGGGGCAACGCTGCGCGCCGATGCACTCTTGCGCGCTGACCGAGACCTGACGCCAGGCGGCTTCGGGTACACCGGGAACCAGCTCGTCCCGGTCCCCGGTGGCCGTCTCTTCCGCCCACTCGTGCAGTCGCTTCACCTGCCGGCCCAGCGGCGAGGCCGGACCAGTATCTACCGCTTCGAACAGCGCATCGGCCGGGTCATCGGCCGCGCCGCCACGCTGCCGGTGCAGGCACAGGTAGTTGCGGCGGCCCTTCAGGATGGCGAACTCCGGCTCCCGGCCCAGCAGCGGCGCCAGGGCGGTGACCAGTCGCGGCAGGTCGCGGTCGATCAGCTGGCGCTGCAGTGCGATGGTGGCCGTCGCCACCACCACCGTGTTCTCGGTCATCATGGCGTGCCGGACGGCCGGAACCAGGTACGCCAGCGACTTTCCCGTGCCGGTTCCGGCCTGGACGGCGACGTGCTCGCCGGTCTCGATGGCCCGCTGCACCGCCTCGGCCATCGTGACCTGACCCGGCCGTTCCGCACCGCCGATGCCGTCCACCGCCGCCGCGAGAAGATCCGCGACGTCCGGCACCGCCTGGCTGACGGCCGGGCCGCTCCCGGGGTCGGCGAAAATCTCGGGAGCGGCCTTCGCCCGGGTTTTACGGGTGGAGCTGGATTTGGCCGTGGGCTCGCTAGAGTTGCGGGACGACGACCGAGCTGGGGGCACGTTCGAACGCTATCGCGTGCCGCCCGGAGCGGCTAATACGCGGGCACGAGGCCAGGTAGGCACGGCGTGTCACGCAGGACCGTTCGGGTAAATTCCGCTTTTGACCAAGAGAAGGGCAGGACATGACCAGTGCGGACCTGCTGACCGACGCATTCGGCCGGATCAGCGAAGTTGTCCACGAGGCGGCCGACGGGCTGACGGCCGGCCAGCTGACGGCCCGCCTGGATGACGAAGCCAACTCGATCGCCTGGCTGTGCTGGCATCTGACCCGGGTCCAGGACGATCATCTGGCGGATGCCTTCGGCGTGCCGCAGGTGTGGCTCGAGGCCGGCCAGCGGTTCGAGCTGCCGTTCGCGCCGTCCGACATCGGCTACGGGCACAGCTCACGGCAGGTCTCCCAGGTCACGGTCTCGTCGGCTGACGTGCTGACCGGATACGCCGATGCGGTGCACAAGCAGGCCGCCCGGCTGGTGGCCGGCGTCACCGACGCGGACCTGCGGCGGGTGGTGGACGAGGCCTGGGATCCGCCTGTGACGCTGGGCGTCCGGCTCGTCAGCGTGATCTCTGACTGCCTGCAGCACGCCGGCCAGGCCGCGTTCATCCGCGGCATCCTGCTCCGCCGGGCCTAGGGCGCAAGTCCCGAGGCAGAGTCCGACGTGGCCGCCGGCCTGGGGGTGGGCTCGCGGGCCGGGGGCAGCCAGCTCCAGCCGTCATGTCCGGACAGCTCGTAGGCCCAGGGCGGCTCCGCGCCGCGGCGGGTGCAGGTGACCACGGACGCAAAGATCGCGGCCTGGGTCGCGCTGCGCACGGCCGACGGGTCGCCGAAGTCGGCCGGGCCGAGCCCGTTGCCCATCCACCAGGTCAGGAAGGCTCCGCCGAACGCGTCACCGGCTCCGACGGTATCGACGATCGGAGCCGGCGGGACCTCGGCCCGGATCACCTGCCCCGCGGCGAAGGCCCGCACGGCCGCCGCGCCGTCGGTGACCACCACGCAGGCGGGGCCCCAGGCCAGGAGTTCGGCCGCGGCGGTCTCGGCGTCCTGCCCGGGAAACAGGTAGGCGAGGTCTTCCGTGCTCGTCTTGATCATGTCCACCCGGCGCGCGATCCGGTCCAGCCGGTCCAGGTAGGCCTGCCGTGACCCGATCGCGCCCGGACGGCAGTTCGGGTCGAGCATGACCGTGATCCCGGCCGGGAGCGAGGCGACCAGTTGCTCCAGGTGAGTGCCGATCGGCTCCATGACGAGGCCGAGGCTGCCGATGTGCAGCGCCGTCGTACCCGGCGGCAGGACAGCCTGGCCGGGCCCGATCGCGGCGGCCGACGTGCCGGTCAGGTAGAAGCGATAGCCGGGGACGCCGGCCGGGTCGACGTCGACGACCGCCAGCGTGGTGGGCGGCTCGGCGGCGGCCTCGATCGCCACTTTCACCCCGTGGCGGTCAAGGTCGGCCCGCATCAGCCGCCCGAACCGGTCAGAAGAGAACCGGCCGAGAAAGACGGCGGCATGGCCGAGCCTGGCGATGGCCCGCGCGACGTTGAAGGGGCCGCCGCCGAACCTGGCGTCCACTTGGCCGGACGGATCCACGATCAAGTCGATCAGGGCCTCGCCCGCGACAGTGATCATGCGCGGGTCCGGTTCTTGCCGGTCTGGGAACCGGTATCCCGGGAGGGCAGCTCAAGCATCATCAGCCCCATCGTCCCCGATCCGTCGATAAGAACGTGCGCGCCTAGCAGGTTATTACGGCCGATCCGGCAGTAATAACATTCGTTGCAGTACAGCGACGGATCCACCGCGACGCGCTGACCGACCGTGATCTCACCGACGTCAGTTCCGGTAGCGACGACGACCCCCGCGAACTCGTGTCCGGGAACGATGGGAAGGGACGGCGCGAACTCTCCCTGCAGGATGTGCAGATCGGTGCCGCAGATACCGCAGGCGGCTACCTCCACCACCACATCCCGCGGACCAGGGGCCGGGTCCTCGAGGGTCATCACGTCAACCTGGCGGGCTTCCTTGATAACAACGGCTCGCATCGCGCCGTCACCTTCCCCATCGCTGCCCCCTGTTCGGACACTGTCCAGGTCTGGCCGCCTTACTTGACCGCGCCCATGGACAGGCCACGCACCAGCCTGCCCTGCGCTGACCATCCGGCGATCAGCACCGGCAGGGACGCGATCGTCGCGGCCGCCGACAGGTGCGCCAGGAACGGGCCTTCCGGCTGAACGAAGCCGACCAGGTAGATCGGGATGGTCGCCGCGTTGATCGTGGTGAGGTTGACGGCGAGGAAGAACTCATTCCACGCGAAGATGAAGCAGATGAGAGCGGCGGCGGCCAGGCCGGGACTGATGATCGGAAGGATCACCTTGCGCAGCTGCGTCAGCAGGCCCGCGCCGTCGACCCGCGCGGCCGCGATGATCTCCGGGGTCACCTCGAGCAGGAACGATCGCAGCATCCACACCGCCACCGGCAGGTTCATGGCGGTGTAAAGAATGACGAGCAGCTGCACGTGATCCAGCAAGTGCAGGTCCCTGGCGATGACGTAGAGCGGAATGATGGCACCCACGATAGGGAGCATCTTGGTGGAGATAAAGAAGAACAGCACGTCGCGCCACTTGGGAACCGGGCGTATCGAGAGCGCGTACGCCGCGGGCAACGCCAGGATGATGACGAGCGCCGTCGACACTAGCGTAATGATCACGGAGTGCTCAAGATAGGACGGCAAGCCGTTCAGGCCGCCGGCTCCCTTCCACACTGACTCGTACTCTGCCAGCGTCGGCTTGAAGATGAAATGCGGGGTGGGCGTGTCGGCGGTCGGCTCGGTCTTGAGGCCCGTCAACGCCATCCACAGCACAGGGAAAAAGAAGATCAGGATGACAACCCAGGTCAGCACGCCAAGCAGCAGACGGGTCAGGGGCTTGGTCTGACGTTCGGCTACGGTCCTCTTCTGCCGGCGGCTCATCGCCCTCTCATCCCCTCGTCACTGAACAGACCGGAGATCACCCGGAGCGCGAACGTCGCGATGAGGATGGTCGCGACGACGACGACCACGGCCATGGCGGAAGCCCGGCCGATATCGAACCCCTGGAAGCCGATCTGGTAAATGTAATAGGGCAGGTTCGTCGTATCGGTGGCGGGCCCGCCCTGGGTGATGATGTAGATCCCGTCGAAGGCCTGCACGATGTAGATCGATCCGAGCAGGACGCCGAGCTCGATGTACGGACGCAGCTGAGGCAGCGTCAGCGAGCGGAATATCCGCCAGGCGCCGGCCCCGTCGACCCGCGCGGCCTCCAGGATGTCCTCATTCTGGGACTGCAGGCCGGCCAGCGCCAGCAGGACCATGAACGGCGTCCACTCCCAGGTCAGGAACGCGATGATGGTGGGCTGAGAATACGACCCGATCCAGTTAATATTGTGCAGGCCGAATGGCTTGAGGAAGTAGTTCAGGACCCCGAACGTCGTGTCGAGGATGGTGAACTTCCAGACCAGGGCCGCCGCCGTGGGCATGACCAGGAACGGGCTGATGATCAGCGTCCGGAGGAAACCGCGGCCGAACACGTAACGGTTCAGCAGCAGCGCGATCCCCACGCCGAACAAGACCGAGAGGATGACCGGCACCGCGGTCAGGATCACGGTATTGAGTACGGCCGTGCGGAAGATCGGGTCGCCGAAGACGGCCTTGTAGTTATAGAGAGTGGGAAAGTCTCTCGGCGCGGTGGGGTAATTCAGGTCGTAGCGCTGGAAGCTATACCACAGGGTCAGCAGGAACGGGATCTGGGTCACGATGAACATGAACACCAGCGCCGGGACCAGCGGCAGCCGGCGGATCCACGACGCCCCGCGAGGGTGGCGCGCGGCCGGCGGCTGAACCTGCGGGACCGCGGGCGGGGAGTCAATCACATTAACCAACGCCGTTGTCCTCTCTGACGGGATCCGGCGGTCGCAGTAGCCGTCATACCTGGCCCGCGGCGGCGTCCCGGCCCGGGACGCCGCCGCGGTGATCTGTAGTTCTTACTTGTAACCGGCGGCGACAACCGCTTGCTGGGCTATCGACTGGCTCTTTTGCAAGGCCGTGGAGACCGATTCCTGCCCGTCGATCGCGGCCGTGATTTGAGCGGATACCAGGTTGCCGAATTCCTCGAATTCGGGGATACCGACGTACTGGACGCCCGGAACGGGCTGCGCCAGAAGACCCGGCTTAACGACGTTGACGGAGTTGATCTCCTGCAGCGTCAGGTTGGCGAAGTCTCCGGCCGCGGCCAGGTAACTCGGGTTCTGGTAGGTCGACAGGCGGGTGCCGGGCGGGACAGCCGCCCAGCCGTTCTTCGAGGCGTCATAGGCGATGTAGGCCTTGGAGGTGGCCCAGTCCATGAACGTCCAGGCCTGCGACTTGTGCTTCGACGCGCCCTCGAGGGCCAGGGCCCAGCTCCACAGCCAGCCCGACGAACTCGTCTTGTCGACCGGGGCCGGCGCGAAGCCGATCTTGCCCTGAACCGGGCTGCCTGAGGCGTCAAGCGTCGACGCGGCGACGGTGGCGTCATACCACATGGCCGCCTTCTGCTGCTGCATGATGTTCAGGCACTGGTTGAAGCTGTCGTTACCTGCGCCCTTCTCGCCGTAGTTCTTGACCAGGTTGACGTAGAAGTTCGTCGCCTGCTCGAAGGCCGGAGACGTCAGTTGCGCGTCCCAGCTGGTGTTGAACCACTGGCCGCCGAAGGTGTTCACCACGGTGTCCAGGGAGGCGAGGTTGTCGCCCCAGCCGGTCAGGCCGCGCAGGCAGATGCCCGCGACGCCCTTGGCCGGGTCGTTCAGCTTCTGCGCCAGCGCGGCGATTTGGGTCCACGTCGGGTGGGCGGGCATCGTCACGTGGGCGGCGGTGAACATCGCCTTGTTGTACATCATGAACGAGGACTCGCCGTAGAAGGGCACCGCGTACAGCTGGCCGTTCGACGACAGGGCGGACCGGATGGGCGGAAGGATGTCGTTGACGTCGTAGGTGGCGTCGCTGGTGGCGTCAGTGGTGAGCGGGCTGATCCAGTTGTTCTTGGCCCACGAGGCGATGTCGTTCGGGCCGATCATGACCACGTCGTACTGACCGCCGCCGGCGGCGACGTCCTTCTCGACGTCAGCGCGCTCGGTGTTCTCGTCGTAGGTAACGAACTTCACCTTGATGTTGGGGTGGCTGGCCTCGAAGCCGGCCGGGGTTAGCTGCTCGATCGTGGTCATCAGGGGGTTCGCGGTCACCGCCACCGTGATCGTCACCGGGCCGGAGGAGGTCGCGCTCCCCGATGATGACCCTGATGACGAGCACGCGGCTAGCGCCAGCAATCCTGTTGTCGCGATAGCAGGCAGCGCGATCATCCTGCTCCGTCTAGTTCGGCGGATGAGCACTGTTCTCCTCCTTGAGATAGTCCCGCGGGACCGTCAGATTGAACATTTGCGATGCGCCTGCGCAGCACCGCAGCGGAGGTGACGCTCGCCGCATCACCTTGCGGACATCGTTGTCCGAACTTTGCGCCGATCCGTCACCGGTGTCAATAGTTCCAGGCTTGTTTCAGGGAAACGATCTGATATCGAGCGCGTTTCGCGTGACCTGGCCCTCAGAGCCGCTCAGATCGCCCCCGATTTGCTCCCGGGCCGTTACGAAATTGTTGCCAACCTCGGCCAGCCGGCGGATGAGTCTTCTACGCTGCGGTGCTCAGCCGTCACGACCTGCGGTCCGGCCGCCAGAGGGCGGGCGTAAATCCCGGCTACCTGGCTCTTTCCCCCTCCGCGGCCCAGCTCAGGTCCACGCGGCGAGCCGGCGAAGACCGCGCTCTCGACGTCGCTGACCCGGACCGGATTCATGCCGCTGAGTCCTTGATTGACCCTTGGACAACGATGTCGGCACAGGTAAGGTGCGAAGGGCCATGGCAACGGGTGAAGCAGCCGCAGGCCGCGCAGCGGAGCGGCGCAGGGTGACAGGTGACGCCGTGCCGCGCGCCGCCCGGCGCGGGGCGGCCCGGCCGACGATGCGTGACGTCGCCGCCCTGGCGGGCGTAGGCATCAAGAGCGTTTCCCGGGTCGTCAATGGCGAATACGTCCGGCCAGAAACCAAGCGAGTCATCGTCGACGCCATCGCGGAGCTTGGATTCAGCCGAAACGACAGCGCCGCGATGCTGCGCCAGGGCTCGTCGGCGAGCGTCGGCCTGGTGCTCGAAGATATCGCGGAGCCGTTCCAGTCGATGATGACACGCGCCGTGGAGGCGGTGACCATCGCGAACGGCTCGATCCTGATGACGGCGTCCTCGGGTGAAGACCCCGCGCGGGAGCGGCAGGTGGTCCGCGCGTTCTGCGCACGCCGGGTAGACGGATTGATCATCGTTCCGGCGGCCCACAGCCACAAGTACCTGCTGCCGGATATTCGCGCGGGGGTATCAACCATCTTCGTAGACCGCCCCGCGCGCGGCATCGACGCCGACACGATCCTGGCCGACAACGTCGAGGGCGCGCGCGAGGGCGTGGCCCACCTGATCGGGGCCGGGCACCGGCGAATCGGCTTTATCGCCGACACCGCCGAGATTTTCACCGCCGCCGAACGCCTGCGCGGATATAAGGACGCGCTCGCGGGGGGTGACCTGGAGTTCGATCCGAGCCTGGTAGAAATGTCGCCGCCTACTAAGAGCAGCGTGACCGCCGCGTTGGAACGCATGCTGGAACCGCCTGCTGGCGTGACCGCAGTTTTCACCGGCAACAGCCGTATCACCATGATGTTCCTGCGCGCCATCCGTAACCTCGGACACGTCATGCCCGCTCTGGTCGCGTTCGACGACTTCGAGTTCGCCGATATGTTGACCCCCGGGGTGACCGTCGTATCACAGGACGCGGCCAGCATCGGACGGGTGGCAGCGGAGCTGCTTTTCCGCCGGCTCGGCGGCGATGACGGTCCCACTCAGCGTGTTTACCTACGCACAAAGCTCATTTCTCGAGGCTCGGGCGAGATAGCGCCGTGATCGTACCCTTTGTTGTGGTAAGAGTCGGCTTAGGGCCGTACGGAGGGGGTCTCGATGCCACCAAGAACTGCGAGTTCGTCAGGAACGCAGTCAGTATCGTCAGCTGCCGTGGAAGCAGTTCCCGGCCACCGGCCGGTGGTCACGCCGCTGGCGCCGTTGCCCATGCCCTCGCCCGCGCCCGGCCGTGCGACGATGCGGGACGTGGCGGCGCTGGCCGGGGTGAGCCTCAAGACCGTTTCCCGGGTGGTCAACGGCGCCACGACCGTGGATGCCGACCTGGCGGCCCGGGTACGCCGTGCCGCTGCGCAGCTCAACTACCGGCACAACATGACAGCGAGCAACCTGCGCCGCGGGGATCACAAGTCCTTCATGATCGGGTTGATGCTCGAGGATGTCAGCAACCCGTACTCATCGAGCATCTACCGTGCGGTCGAGAATGTGGCACGCGAGCGCGGAGTGGGATTGCTGGCGGGCAGCCTGGATGAGGATCCGGTCAGGGAGCGCGAGCTGGCCTCCACCCTGGTCGCACGGCGAGTCGACGGCCTGATCATCGTTCCGGCTGGACGTGACCATTCCTACCTGCGAGACGAGCAGGAAGTCGGCACGGCGGTGGTCTTCGTGGACCGGCCGCCCGCGCTGCTGCCCGCCGACAGCGTGATGGTCGACAACCGGGACGGCGCCGTCGCGGCCATCAGGCACCTGGTCGGCGTGGGCCACCGCCGCATCGCCTTTCTCGGCGACCTGACCTCGATTGCGACCTGTCAAGATCGTTACTCGGGGTACCAGGAGGCGCTGCGCGAAGCGGGCCTGACCGAGGATCTGCGGATCGTCCGGCGGGATCTGCACACCGCCGCGGCGGCCGAGGCGGCCGCGGCCGAACTGCTGGCCGGACCCGAGCCTCCGTCGGCGCTGTTCAGCGCCCAGAACCTGATCACCTTGGGCACGGTCAGGGCCTTGCGGGCCAGCGGTGTCCAGCAGCGTACGGCGATGGTCGGCTTCGACGACGTGCCGCTGGCTGACATGCTCGACCCGCCGGTGACGGTGGTGGCCCAGGACGTGGCGGCCATCGGCACGCTGGCCGCGCAGATCCTGTTCCGCAGAATCGACGGAGACACCTCAGAGCCACGGGCGCACATCGTCCCGACCCGCCTCATCGCGCGAGGCTCGGGCGAAATCCCGCCGGGGTAGCCAGCGGGAGGCTGCCGGCCCCTGGACCTGGGTCACCTGGCGCACCCGTCAGGTGACCCAGGTGACCCTGCGCCGCACGCGGGCAGGCCCCTTCCGCGGGTCACCTTGCGCCGCACCTGGGCAGGCTGAATAATGTGCGTGCGCGGCGACTTCCGGCGAGGATAGCCGCAATCGGGGTCCAGAGACGCGGCCCGCTCTATCTGGCATGAGCCATACAGGGGTTGGTGATACGTGTCTGGTGAGCGCTATCCGGTGCTGTGGATCGGCCAGGTGGCCGTGGTGACGCTGCCCACGGAGATCGATGTGACGAATGCCGACGCGGTCCGGGAAGACCTGCTCTCCGTGGTCAATCAGGGCGCCGTCCTGCTGGTCGCAGACATGAGCAAAACGGCATTTTGCGATTCTGCCGGGGTAAGCGCGCTTGTGCGTACCTTCAGGCGAGCGGCCGCCAGCTCAAGCGCGCTGCGACTGGTCGTGAACACACCGGCCGTGCAGCGAGTGCTCTCCATTACCGGGGTCGATCGCCTGCTGGACACCTTTCCCAGCGTCGCGGCCAGCCTGGCGGGTCCCTACGGCCTATCCGGCCAGGACAGCCCGGCGGTTCAGGCCATCCGGCCGGCCCAGACACGAGCCGAGAGCGCGACCGCCAAGGCCGACTCCGACGGGGGCGGCAGCGCGTAGCAGGGGGGCGGCGCGATGCGCGGTGGGTCCGCGGGGGCTGGTGAGTTACGCGTCCGCGAACGGGGGCGGCGGCTCAGGAGGCTGACCCGTCACGCTGGTCACGATCGCGGTGGCAATGTCGCGTAGTTTGACGTTCCCATTCTGCGACGCGGACCGCAGGATAGCGAACGCACGGGACTGCGTGCAGCGCTCCCTGGCCATGATGATTCCCAGCGCCTGGTCAATAACGGTTCGTGAGGCGAGGGAGGAACGCAACTGCTCGATGAGGGCGGCGTCAGAGGCCAGCCGGGTCGCCAGGCTAAGCGCGTCAGAGGCATCCTCGGCAAAGTTCTCAGCGCGCCGAGCTTCGGCCGTCCCAAACGCCGCCGCCGTTCGCGCATACAAATTAATGGCCCCCACGGGCTCGCCGTCGGCACTCAGCGGCAGCGCAAGGCAGGAGCGGATTCCGGCGGACTCCGCCTGAGTCTCGAATTCAGGCCATTGCGACTTGTCGGCTGTATTTTCGATGTGTACCACGCGACCAGCACGCATCGCATGAAGGCACGGACCGTCGTCGAGTGCGTACTGCAGTCCGTCTACCCGCGCGGCTACAGGGTCACTGCACGCGACGGTAACCGGGCGCCCGCTGGACTGCATCGTCATCCCGCATGATATGCCACCGCCTATAAGACCGGCCGCAAGCATGGATATCTCATGAAGAAACTGCTCAACACTTTCGGTGGTGAGCAACGCACTATGCAGTCCTTTAAGATTCTGTCCTTCATCATCAAGATCAGTAACCATGCATGCACCCGTCAGTCAATACGCGGTCTCGCGTTTGTGCTGAGATCTACCCGCAAGCCGCGAATTAAACTCGGCGGCGCAGGTGCTGACGGTAACGCCGATCGCGACGTCGGCCGTTCGGCGCCGGGTACGAAGCGCCGATGCTAGCGAAGCCGGCGATGTAGGCACTCGGATTTAAGCCAGCGTCGTGCAGTTTCTCGATCATTTCTTCTCCTCATGGTGCTGGATCTGGACCTGCTGTTCGCTGTCCGCTGCGCAGTTGGGAAGGCCGGTACGGGTTTCCCCGCCCGCGACGGCTGGCTGGTGGTCACCGTCGCTACGACAGCGGCGACATTACGCTCATCGAAGACGTCCTGCGGCAGCGCGCAGCGGGGGTGAGCCTGCAAGCGGCCATCGGCCAGGCCACCGCACGGACCGGGGAACTCGAGCGCTCGGTATTCGCCGGCCTGCGCCGCCAGCACCCTGACCTGGTGTCCCAGGTCCTCCGCAAGACTACGCTGCTGGCCCTGACCCGGGCCGTCGAGGACGAATGCTGCGCGCGGGCCGAGCAGGCCACGCTGTTCGCCACCTTCCAGGACCAGCGTTACTACCGCAACTCCGAGCCCCGGTGGAACGAGCTGGCGCGCACCGCCCCGGTCGTCGTGGTATTCGCTGACTTCCTGGAGCCCGCTGGCGTCGGACCGTCCCCCTCCGGCCGGTCCCCGCTGAAGGTACCGCTGCCCGCCGACGCGCCGCTGCGGCGCGAATGGACCCTGGTCTGCGAGGCCCGGGACTTCCCGGCCTGCCTGAGCGGCTGGGAATTCCCCGGCCAGCAGGGAATCGCCGAGGCCGCCCGGCGCTTTGAGGTCATCTGGAGCGTCGATCCGCAGGTCGTCAGGGACGCGGCCATCATCTGCGCGCAACTGGCGGACTCATGGTCGCCCGGCCTTGACCTTCTGGCGACCCTGCCATCCGATCCGCCAGCGTCCGTTTCCGCCGATCTGCAGCGAGCGGCCGGCCTGCTCAACCGGATGACTGGTTACATCGAAGCCGCGACGCAACCGTGAAACCGGCCGGTCTGGCCTGGGCGCGATGGCCGGTGGCGTCCGCTGGCCGAGAAACCGCCAGCTGCCGTCGTCCCGGTAGACCAGTCCCAGATTCTGCCCGATCCGCCGCAGCATCCCCATACCGGGAATCGTAGCGACCGGCCCGCGTCGCAGACCGGCGGCCCAGGCCACCGCATAGCGGCGTTTTCCGAGGGGCGCCTGCTGTGCTTTCGTGCTGTCCGGCCCGTGTCCGCCGCCTGGCCGTCAGATGTGGCCTGGTAACCGAACTGACCTGGGTGATCTGCCCTGGTTCGCCAGCTTGTCCCGGAGCCGGGGCGCTAGGCTGGCGGATCGTGGTCACCGCACCGGACATTCCCGGGCATAGGGTCGGGGCAGTCCTCGGCTCCGGCGGCTTTGCCACTGTCTACCGGAGCTGGCAGCTCGCCGTCGGGCGGGAAGTGGCAGTCAAGGTCGACAATCGTGTCCTGCTCAGCGAGCGTGACCAGCGCCGCTTTTTCCGCGAGGTGACCGCTGCGGGACGGCTGTCCGGGCACCCGCACGTCATCGACGTCTACGACGCGGGAACACTCGATGACGGCCGGCCTTTCCTGGTCATGGAACTCTGCCCGTCCGGCTCGCTGAACGACATGCTCCGCAGGCACGGGCCTATGGAGGCGGCTCAGGTGCGGGACATCGGCATCAAGATCGCCGACGCCCTGGCCGCAGCGCACTCGGCCGGAATCCTGCACCGCGATATCAAGCCCGCGAACATCCTGGTCAACCAGTACGGCGTCGTCGGGCTTTCCGACTTCGGCCTGGCCTCCATCATCGATGTCGCAGGAGAGCAGACCGCTTCCCGTGACGCGCTCACCCCCGCCTTCTCAGCGCCGGAGAGCTTCCGCGGCGAAACGCCGACTGTGCTGGCCGACATCTACGCCCTGGCAGCCACCCTCTACGCGCTGCTGGCGGGCCGCCCGCCCACCTTTGGGGCCGACGGGCGGATCCCGAGCCTGATGACGATCATGGCGCTGCACGACAAGCCGGCGGATGACGTGCCGGGTGCCCCGCCGGATTTCATGGCGTTGCTCCGCCGTGGCCTGGCCCTGGACCCGGCCACCCGGCCTCAGAACGCCGCCGCGTTCCGGGATGCCCTGCTGGCCCTGCCCGGCCCGGCAACCGCCCTTTCCGCTGCCTTTCGCGCACCGGGGAGGGCCCCGGGGAACACCCGCCGCCCGTCGGCGTGGCTCACCGGCCTGGCCGCGGTAGTGGTCGTGATCGCCGCGACCGCGGTCATCACCGTCCGCATCCTCCCACGCAGCACCGGGTCGGCGGCCGCGCCGGGCGCCACCCCCACGGACAGCCAGGGCGCCAACCAGAACACCAGCCCGCCCCCGGTCGGCGCGTTCGGCATCGCGACGGTGCTGGCGGGATGCCCGGCCGCTTCGGTCCGGTCGGCGCAGGCGCGATGCCCGGCGAACCCCGAATGCTGGGCGGGACTGGTCGAGATCTCCGGCGTGGTCAGCGCCGAAACCCTGCCGTGCGACCAGTCACACTACTGGGAGACATTTGCGATCGCTGTCATGCCCGCTGGCGCGCAAACCTTCGATGAGCCGACGCTGGCGGAAAACCCGACCGTACGCGCGGTCTGCTCGCTGCCGGTCCTGCTAGCCTCGCGGCGCGTCGACGCGCTGCGGATCCCGGCCAGTTCCTGGCAAATCGAGGTGCTGCCGCCTACCGAAGCGGCCTACGACAGCGGTGCCCGCACCTACCGCTGCGTCGCCGACGTCACCGGAAGCCAGCCGAGCATCTCCCAGTTCCGCCGCTAGGGCACCTTCGGTGCCACGTCTGCCTCGGGACGAGCCAGCATGGACCCGCACTCCTCCGTGCCTCTGCTGGACAACCTGCTCGGTGTGACCTGTGGCTTGCGCTTGACGCTTAAGCGCGGTCGCTTGGCAGATTCTCGCCCGTCGCCGACTCCATCATCCCACACGTCTCCCCCTTGTGGTCCGAAATAGACTGAATTGACCTTTTCGTTCCCAATAGTAGCGCGACGCGTAATGACGGTTGACGATGAACGCACGAGGGTGAATTATTACGTCCAACATACTGAGGGTGGGGAGTACGAAAAGTGGCTAAAGAAAACAGGAGACCATTGAGGTCCAAGTTAAGGACAGGGTCCTTTGGATCGGCTCCGACGCTTACCCGGTGAACAACATCGCACGGACCCAGATGCGGGAGCTTACCTTCAAGCGCAAGCCAGCCTGGGGAAAGTTCTGGAAGTCGATCTTGAAGTGGCTCGCCGTCGCCATCGTGGCGACGCTTGGGGTGGCAGCCCTCCACCTCCAGTCCGCGATCAACATCATCTGGCTGGTGATGCTGGTGATCTTCATTGTTGATGTCATCCGGCTCTTCGTGGACCTCAGCAAGAAGGACCAGGTTTACTACGCACTGGTCATCGAGACCTCGGGCGCTTCGCGAACGCCTCTCGTCACCAAGGACAACGCCATCATCTACGAGATCATCGACCAGGTCATGCGGGCGATCAACGGCGAGGCTGTCAGATTTCTCCAGCAGGTCAGCGTCGTGACCAGATCCCGCCCGCTGACGCCCAGGTCATCGACGAGTCCGTCGGCGTCCTGCGCTACGGCGACGCGTCGGACCACAACACGCTGCGTCGGGCCCTCGGCAATATCGCCGGTGTCGCGGCGCTCGTCGGCCAGGTAGGCGCCCCGGTGATCGAGGCCGTTCGCAGCGTCCTGTCCGCTCTTGGCATCGGCTAACGCCGCGCCTATGTAGCATTGACGCTTAATTGTCAGGGCAAGCCTGAGGCCCTCTGACAGTTAAGCGTCAAGCCATTTCAAGGCGTTGAGGACCCTCTCTAGGTGGGAGGTATACGAACGCGATCTGTCCATTTACCGTCAATGATTTGTTGACAGTACTGCCGGGAAGATTCTTTGACGTTTAAGTGTCACCACAGGCAAGCTACGACGGCGGTTCAGCTCCGCGCGGACGGAGTGGCGGATTTGACAAGGGGCGGCGGCTCGTACGCTTGTCCGCGAATCGGGCTGGCTTCACGCCGCCCGCATTAGCCCGATGGGGCCGCCTGAGGGTTCCCTTGTCAAATCCGACACGGCCTCGGTAACTTCGCGCCAGCTGTCCGGCGTTGGCCCGGCCGTCGCCGGAGTGGCAGCGGGAGTGACGGCCGGCCCTCCCTGGACAGTCGATGATGCCCGCTGGTTCCTCGAGTCAGCCTGGCACGCTGGCGAGACGTTGTACGCCGCTTTTGTCCTCATCCT
>JBEKKH010000011.1:0-32630 GCA_050010815.1 Streptosporangiaceae bacterium
CTGCCGGGGAGGTTCGTCGTCAGGCCGACGTACGTGTTGGCCGGGCTCACCTGGGGGATTCCCCCCTGGTTGAGGATCGGGATCGACACCTCGCTGGCGCCCGAGTTGAACTCGCCGATGTAGTAGACGGCCTTCGGGTCCGTGGCCGCCTTGCGTGCGTTGGCTGCCGTCTGGCCAGGGTCCCACTTGCCGGCCGCTGCGGTCGAGTCGTCGAGTGAGGAGTAGTTCACCGTCCACATCCCGGCCTTGCCGCCCGCCTGAGAGAGCGCGAGCTTGATGCCGTCGACCATCGGATCAGTCTGGGCGGTCGAGGCGCCCTGCAACGGGAGGCTCGAGTAGATGTCGACCGTGCCGCCGGAAGAGCTGCTTGATGAGCCGGCCGGGGCGCTACTGCCACTGCTACAGCCGACAGCCGCGAGGGCGACCACCGCCAAGGCCGCGATCGCCGGAGTTCGTCTTATTATCTTCATTACTTCCTCTCGTTGATTTGAATAGCGTGGCTGCCACGGAGCACGCTAACCGGCCCAATTCGGGCTTTTGAGTTCACAAGGGTTGACAATAGGAATCGTCGCTGCCTGCTGCGATTGCTTCGCCGCAGGCTCATTCAGATCCGGCCATCTTGGCACGGGAGAGCTTGCCAGATTCCTGTATCGCGGAGATTAATCGCAAGGTTACGAAACGGTCAACGGCGCACTGGTGAGATAGCCGCCAATCGCTAGCTGGCCAGGGCGTAGTCAGGGCTCCGGCGTGTTCCGGACTTACCCAGTTTTATGCAGTATGCGTGGCAGGGCGGTATTGCGCGGGTTGTGGGCACGGGCGGAACTGGGTTAATGCGAGCGTTTTCGTCATAGCTCGATTTACGGTTACTGATCTTGGCAAGGCTCTCGAGTGGGCAAGGCCAGCGGAAATATAGCCGAGGACATCACGGCGTACGGCAAAAGCCTGGGTCAGATAGGACACAGGATGCTCACTGACGGCAAGGACCTGGTTGTGATTGACGAGAATTCTTCTTTCCGAACGGACTGGCGGTGCGTGCCCGGGTGAGCAGGTACCGGCGCCGCTCCCGGACGATTCCCGCAGCTCAACACGCTCAGTCAGCCGAAACCTGGGCTAACTGGGTGTCGCCCCGGGTTTAATACGTTCAGTACCGAGCAGGACGATAGGGATCGTCACATCCGCGCGACTCCGGCCGAGGTCTTCATGCGTCGCGGGCCCCGGCGGCGGCTTCATGGTGATCTACCTGGCCAAGACCCATCAGGTCGTGACCATCGACGGCCGCGAGACGTGCCCCAGCGCCTGCACGCCGACGATGTTCACGGACCCGAAGACCGGCCAGCCGCTCGGCTACGACTGCGCATCGGATCAGCCGCTGGCTGCCGGCGTCCCCTCCATGGTGGCCACCTGGGCCAAGGCGGTCAGCTTGTACGGCCGTAAGAGCCTGGCCGCGGCGCTCCCGGCCGGAACACCACGGTCGGCCGCAGCTACGGAGACTATGTCCCTGCTACCCTTGTACAAACGATTGCACAAAGGATATGCCAGTGGGAGGCATCGTGGGTGACATCCTGGGGACCCGCTATCTCGGTGCGGCGCGGCTGGCGGTGCCGTCCATCGGGCTCGGCTGCATGGCGCTCAGCGGCCTGTACGGTACCCCCGAGGCGAGCGGCTCTTTGCGGCTGCTTGACCGGGCGCTGGAGCTGGGCTGCACCTTTCTCGACACCTCCGATGCCTACGGTCCGTTCACCAACGAGGAACTGCTGGGCCGGGCCCTGGCCGGGCGCCGGGACCGGGTCGTGCTCGCAACCAAGTTCGGCAACATCCGCCGGCCCGACGGCTCGTTCCTGCGGGTGAGCGGAGATCCCGCCTACGTACCCCAGGCTTGCGACGCGTCCCTGCAGCGGCTCGGCGTCGACTACATCGACCTGTACTACCTGCACCGGGTGGACCCGAAGGTGCCGATCGAGGACACCGTGGGCGCCATGGCCGAGCTGGTCACGGCGGGCAAGGTGGGTTACCTGGCGCTGTCCGAGGCTGCGCCAGCGACGATCCGCCGGGCCCATGCCGTCCACCCCATCACGGCGCTGCAGACCGAGTACAGCGTGTGGTCGCGGGAGCCGGAAGCCGAGATCCTGCCCGTCGTGCGCGAGCTTGGCATCTCGTTCGTGGCGTATGCCCCGATCGGCCGTGGCTTCCTGGCCGGCCGGTTCAGTGACCCCGCTGAACTGGGGGAGACCGACATCAGGCGACAGCATCCCCGCTTCCTGGCCGCCAACCTGGAGTCGAATGCCGCGGTCGCGGCGCGGCTGCGGACCATCGCCGAGGCCAGGCAGATCAGCCCGGCGCAGCTCGCCCTGGCCTGGCTGCTCGCGCGGGGCGACGACATCGTTCCCATCCCGGGCACGGCCAGCGTCGCGCATCTGGAGCAGAACGTCGCCGCCGCGTCCGCATCGCTGACGGCCGGGGAAATGGCCAGCATCGATGCGGCCTTCCCGCCCGGCGTGGCCGCCGGAGACCGGTACGCGGACATGAGCCTGCTGAACCGCTGACGATCACCGTCTACCGCCCGGAGCCCAGCCGGTTAGGTGATCTCACCCAGCCGCTCGGCCAGCCAGTCGGCCGCCTGCGGCCGCCAGCGGTAGGTGAGGTTCATGCAGACGTGGTTGCCCTCCTCGAACATCCACAGCTCGGCGTTCGGCGCCTCTTCCGCCACACGGACGGCCTGCTGCCACGGGACGAGCCGGTCGCGTTTACCGAAGACGACGACCATGGGCTGGATGAGTCGGCTGAGCACCCCCTCCAGGGTGATCCGGGACGCGAACTCGTAGGTCTCCTCTGCAGTGACAGTCCCGCTGTTGCGGGCGAAGGTGGCGAGGCTATGCGCGGGCCGGTCCCGAATCAGCGCACCGTAGTCGTACGGGCCGCCGGACACGACGACCGCCCGGATCCGGGGCTCGAACGCGGCCGCCCGGGCGGCGTAGTACCCGCCCAGGCTGACTCCCAGCATGCCGACCCGCTCGCCGTCCAGGTCGGGGCGGGCGCACAGCACGTCGAGCGCGGCGGCGACCGCCGCCTCGAAGTCGGGACGGATGGTGACGGTATAACCGGTTTCTCCCTGGCCCGGGCCGTCCAGGGAGAACGTGGCCAGGCCACGGTCCAGGAAGACGTTCTCGACCGCGTAGAACTCCTCCTTGGTGGAATCCAGGCCGGCGATCAGCAAGACCAGCGGCGGGCGGTCAGCGCCCGGCGGGCGGCGCAGGTTACCCACCATGGTGGCGCCGTCGAAGGCCAGTTCTACCCGTTCGGCGGTCGGATCGAGCAGCCGGTGCGCGTGGCCCATGGCGGCCACCGACCGATCGGCCGCGTCACGGTGCCTGGCCTGGTCGAGCATCCATACGAACTTGGCGAAGTGGTAGCTGAGGGCCGCCCGGACCCAGGCCTGTCCTGCCGTCAGGGACCGGCCCGCTTCCTCCGCTTCGCGGGCGAGCCCGGCGTGCAGGTCGCCGTTGGCGCACCAGGCATCCAGCCAGTCCGCCCAGCGTTCGAGCGGTCCCGTCACCCGGGCGAAATCACCCGGATCGACGCCCTGGGCAGTAAACCGCGGACCCCAGTTGGCCACGGCCGAGGTGATCTCGGCATCCGGCACGGGCTGTCTCCTCTGCGATGCTGGCTACGCTGTCCTGCGCTGGTCTTCGCAACCGTTTGCAGCGACGCTAATCAAGGTGCAGCCCACGTGTCAAGGGTCCCTGATAAGGTTGTCTGACCTGTGGCGCTAGCGTTTGCATCGGAGTGTGAGACGTGTCATCCGGCAATCGTGAGGATCGCCTCCGGCCGCCGGGCCGGCCGGGTGTGGCGCCGTGACTCCCGATCGTCGCTCACCGCGACTCAAGGATGTGGCCGAGGCGGCGGGCGTGCATATTTCCACCGCATCCCGTGCGCTCAACGAACGAACCGCGGCCCTGCTCAACCCGGCCACCCTGGAACGCGTCCGGGAGACCGCCGACGGGCTCGGCTACCGCGTCAACGGGATGGCGCGGGCCCTGAAGACGCGGCGTTCTATGTCCATCGGCATGGTGGTGCCGGACATCACCAACCCCTTCTTCCCGCCGGTCGTCCGGGGCGCGGAGGACGTGCTCGACCGGGCCGGGTACTCGCTGCTGCTTTCCAGCTCGGACAACGACGTGGGCAAGGCCAGACGGCAGGTCGCCGCGATGCTGGAGGGCCAGGCAGATGGTTTGCTGCTGGCCATGGCCCGCCGGGACGACCCGGTGGTGGCCGAGTTGCGGGCCGGCGGCACGCCGCTGGTACTGGTCAACCGGACCACCGACCGCGGTGGCGTGTCGGCGGTGATCCCAGACGACTTCCACGGGGCCACCGAGGCGGTGGAGCACCTGTACGCGCTCGGCCATCGCAGGCTAGCCTTCGTGGGCGGTCCGCTGTCCACCTCGAACGGAGCCCGGCGCCGGGCCAGCTTCGATGCCACCGTGCAGCGCCTCGGCCTGCCCGAGGTGGCGGCGCTTGAAGCTTCCGCCTTCGACGAAGAAGCCGGGTACGCGGCCGCGAAGACCCTGCTCACCGAGCACCCGCGGATCACCGGCGTGGTGGCGGGCAACGACCTGATCGCCGTCGGGATCATCGTGGCGGCCGCGGATCGGGGCCGGAACTGCCCCCGGGACATCTCGGTGGTCGGCTTCAACGACATGCTGCTGGCCGGGCGGCTGCAGCCGCCGCTGACCACGATCCGGATCCCCCAGTACGACGTGGGCACGCGCGCCGCGGAACTGCTGATGGCCCTGGTGGCCGAGCCTAGCCGGAGCCCCGAGACGGTGCTGATCTCCGGCGAGCTCATCGTGCGCGGTTCGACCGCTCCTCCTCTCACCGGCGAGTAGCCCCGCCACCCTGCTGCTTGACAACGCGCGTATCGGTGTAGAAGCATGGTGCAAACGGTTGCAAAAGCGATATTTGATGTCCTGTGCGCGGGTAAGGAGACGCCGGTCGTGGGCGTGAATCAAGCGGGCGGCCATGGCGGGGCACTGCTCGCGGGGCTGCTGGCCGAGCACGGCGTCCGTCATGTGTTCGGGGTGCCGGGCGGCCAGACGCTGGCCCTGTACGATGCCATCCTGGACCGGGCGCCCGCCCTCAGCCACGTGCTGGTGCGTGACGAGCGAACCGCGGCGTACGCGGCCGATGGCTACGCACGGGTGAGCGGGCGAGTGGGCGTCTGTGACGCGACCGTGGGGCCGGGCGCGGCCAAGCTGCCCTCGGGCCTCGGCGAGGCTCTGGGCGCGTCGGTGCCGGTGATCGCTCTGGTGAGCGACCTGCCCACCCGGCTCGCGGCTCACCGGTACCGGTCCGCCGCCTCGCAGGCGCTGGACCAGGCGGCCCTGCTCGCCCCGGTGACGAAGTGGCTGACCAACGTCCCGGACGCGGCATCGATGCCTGGACTCGTCCGGCAAGCCTTCCGGGAGGCGACCAGCGGCAGGCCGGGACCGGTGGCGCTGCTGCTGCCGCAGGACGTGCTCGACGGCCCGGCCGAGCCGGTGACGCCGTGGACAGCGTCAGCGCGCTTCGGTGCCTTCCCGGCGTTCCGGCCGGCCCCCGAGCCCGCTGACGTGGCCGCCGTGGCACAGGTGCTGCGCCGGGCCGCCCGGCCGTTCCTGCTGGCCGGCGGCGGGGTCATGCATTCGGGCGCCGGACCGGCGGTGGCCGCCCTGGCCACGCGCCTGTCCGCGGCGGTCGGGACCACCCTGACCGGAAAGGGCGCGATCGCGGAGGACCATCCGCTGAGCGTCGGGGTGACCGGCACGATGGGCACCAGCGCCGCCGCGGCGGCGCTGGCCGAGGCGGACGTCGTGCTCCTGGCCGGGACCAAGGCCAGCGGGGGCGCCACCTACGGATGGACGCTCCCGCAGGCCGGCCAGCAGGTCGTTCAGCTCGACATCGATCCGGCCGAGCTGGGCCGCGCGTTCGAGGTCGCGGCGGCCATGCTCGGGGACGCGCGGGCGTGCCTGACGGCGCTGCTGACCACGCTCGGGACCGGCGCTCCGGCCGCCGGCGCTCCGGCCGCCGGCGCGAGCGCGAGGGCAGCTGGCCTCGCTGACGGGGCCGAGCCGGATCGCAGTGCCTGGCGGGCCCGGCTGGCCGTACTGACAGAACAATGGCGGGCCACGCGGGACACCGAGCGGGCCAGCGACGCCGTCCCGATCGCGCCGCAGCGCGTGCTGGCTGCGCTGGAGCGAGCGCTCACGCCGGGCGACACTCTTATCTGCGACGCCAGCCTGGCCAGCGGCTGGGGAGGCGTGTACTTCGAGCAGCGGTGGCCCGGGCGTCAGGTGCTGTTCCCGCGCGGCCAGGCCGGGCTCGGCTACGCGCTGCCCGCCGCGATCGGCGCGGCCACCGCTACCGCCAGCGCGGCCACCGCCAGCGCGGCCACGCCCGCAGCCAGGACCGTGGTGCTGACCGGTGACGGGGCCCTCGGCTATGCCGTCGGGGAACTGGCCACCGTCACAGAGCTGGGGCTTCCCATCACCGTCGTGGTCCTGAACAACCGCTCGCTGGGGTGGATCCGCTGGTACCGGCGGATTACCTTCGGCCGGGGCTTCGCCGACGACGATTTCGCCGACGTTGCCTACGCCGACGTGGCCGGAGCGTTCGGACTGCATGGTGTGCGAGTCACCGACCCGGCCGAGCTCGACGCCGCGCTGTCCGCCGCCCTTCGCGCCGAACGTCCCTCGCTCGTCGACGTGGTCACCGAGGCGTGGCAGACCCCGATCGGCGCCCACAGAGACGCGATCACGCAGGGCGCGACCGCGGGATACGGAGGCTGATAGACCATGCCACGTCACCCTGATCGTCAGCTCGAGCGGCTGTCCCAGCCGGTGGCCGCGCGGCTGCTGGCCGCGAGCGGTACGGCTGTTGTCGCCGTCGGCAGCGTCGAGCAGCACGGCGGCCACCTGCCACTTGGCACGGACGCGTTCGCCGCCCAGTCCATCGCCGAACGGGTCGCGTTCCGGCTGGACACCGTGGTCGCGCCGGTTGGCCCGGTGGGCGTGGCGCCCTACCATCTGTCCTGGCCGGGGTCGCTGTCGCTGTCCCCGAGCACGCTGATGGCCATCCTGGTCGACGTGTGCGCGGCGCTGGCCAAGGCCGGGGTGTCTCAGATTGTCGTGGTGAACTGGCACGAGGGTAACTCGCCGACGTTGCGGCTGGCGGCCGCGGAGGCGCAGCAGCGGCACGGGCTGCGCATTCTCATCGCGGAGACGCACGTCATCACCAACGGCCTGTATCCGGACGAGATGGAGTTCACCCACGCCGGGTCGATGGAAACCGCGGCCGTGCTGGCCTACGAGCCGGGCCTGGTCCGGCTGGACCAGGCCATCTCCTCCAGCGACCTGGCCTCCGGTGAGACCGCCCACGAGGTGTTCCGGCAGCGCGACGTCTACCCGGTCCTGCAGGACTTCCATGACATCGCCCCGACCGGATGGTACGGGCGCCCCGAGCGGGCGGATGCGGGCCGGGCCGAGGAAATCGCCGAGGCGGTGGCCGATCATGTGGTGCGCCGGGTCAAGGAGATCTGGGCGCAGCTCGCTGCCCGCGAGGGTCCGGTCCCGGCGGCCGGCGACGGGCTGAGCGCGGCGGCTGGCGACGGGCTGAGCGCGGCGGCTGGCGACGGGCTGAGCGCGGGAGCGCGGCGATGACCGGCCGCCCCGTTCCGGCCGAGATGGATGCGGCCCTGCTGCGGGAGTTCGGCGAGCTCACCGTGCAGCGGGTACCGGTGCCGAAGCCTGGGCCGGGCGAGGTGCTGTGCCGGGTGCTGGCCTGCGGGATCTGCGGCACGGACCTGAAGATCGTGGCCGGCGACTATCGCGGCACCTGGCCGCCCGCGCTGCCCTTCATCATCGGGCACGAGTGGTCCGGCGAGGTCGCCGCGCTCGGCCCGGGCACCGAGCGCAGCGGACTCGCGGTGGGCGACCGGGTGGTGGCCGAGAACCATACCGGCTGCGGGGCCTGCCCGATGTGCCGGGCCGGACGCTACAACCTGTGCGAGCGGGTCCGCGAACCCGGTTTCAAGCTCTACGGTCACACCGCCCCGGGCGCGCTCGCGGAGTACGCGGTCCGCCCGGCGGTGGCCCTGCACCCGGTTCCTCCGCAGGTCAGCGACGTGGCGGCCGCGCTCGTCAACCAGGGCGCCCTGACCGTGCACGCGGCCAGGCGGGCCCGGCTGGAACCGGGCTCGAGCGTGGCCGTGTTCGGCCCGGGGCTGCTCGGCCTGCTCATGCTTCAGGTGGCCCGGGCGGCCGGGGCGACCCAGCTCATCACCGTGGGCCGCGGCAAGCGGCTGGTCACCGCGCGCGAGCTCGGCAGCACCGAGGTGGTGGACTACGGCGCCGCCGATCCGGTGGCCGCGGTCCGGGCCGCGGCCGGCGGGCGCGGGGTGGATTACGTCTTCGACTGCTCGGGCAACCCGGCGGTGCTGGCGCAGGCCATGCGGGCCGCCCGGCGCGGCGGGACGGTCGCGGTGCTCGGCCTGGCGGGCGGCCGGTCCGCGGAGCTGCCGGTGGACCCGCTGGTGCTCGACGAGCTGAACCTGCTGGGCATCCGTTCCAGCCCGAATGCCTATCCGGCGATGATCGCCCTGCTCGCCTCGGGGGCGATCGTCACCGAGCCGCTCACCACGCACCAGTATCCGCTGCGCGACGTGGCCACCGCGTTCGGCGTGCTGGCCCGCCGGGAAGCCATCCGGCCGATCATCACCATGCCGCGTCCGGAGGGGGCCTGACGTGCCGGGCGATCACCCGGCCGCCGGGATCGGCGGCGTCATCGGCGCCCCGGTCACCCCGTTCACCGGCGCTAACACGGTAGATCTTGACATTACCGAACGGCTCTGCGGCTTTCTCATCGGGCGCGGTGTACACGGCCTGGCGCTGCCGCTGCATACGGGCGAGTCGCTGAACCTGACCGCGGCCGAGCGCCGGAGCCTGGTCGAGTGCGCGGTCAGCGCCGCGGGCGGCCGTGTGCCCGTCTACGCGCACGTCAGCCTGCCCGGCACCGACCAGGTGATCGAGCTGGCGCAGCACGCCGAGAAGGCCGGCGCCGCCGCGGTCATCGTGGTCACGCCCTACCACTGGCGGCCGCCCCGGGCGGCTCTGCTCGCGCACTTCACCGCCGTGGCCCGGGCCGTGTCCATCGATGTGCTGGCCTATAACTTTCCCGGCCGGCTGGGCGTGGGCGTGGACGCCGGCCTGCTGGCGGAGCTGATCGGCCGGTGCGGCAACTTCGCCGGGGTGAAGGACGCGAGCTACGACATGCAGTCGTTCACCGAGGCCTGCGCGCGGACCAGCGCGCTTCGCCCCGGATTCGCGATGCTCACCGGGGTGGAGTACCTGCTGACCTCGATGCCGGTCGGCGGCACCGGGTGTTTCTCGCCGGCCGCCGCCATCGCGCCTGGGCTGGTGATGAGCCTGCATGCGGCCTGCCGAGATGGCGACCTTGGCCGCGCCCGGCCGCTGCAATACCAGGCGTCGGCCCTGTGGCACCTGCTCCGCGAGACCGGGTACCCGGCGTCGGTCAAGGCGGCCATGGCCATCTTCGGCCGCCCCGCCGGGGGCGTCAGGCTGCCGCTGCTCGACCTCGAGCCCGCGGCCACCGAGCGGCTCAGAGCGGGCCTGGCCGAGCTGGGCCTGCTGGACAGCGAGCCGCACGGCTGGCCCTGATCCGGCCGGTCAGCCGATCACCGGGAGCAGGATCCAGGACGGCGTCCGCGGTCCGGTGTGGCCCCGGGTGATCCCGGCGGTTCTGGCCGGCGGCCGGTCCGCCTGGTCGTCATGCGCGAACGGCCCAGAACCACCGAACCCGTCCCCGCCCTCCGGCCTGGCGAAATGGGGCCCGGCCACCGACAGCGCCAGCCGGTGACACCACGCAGGTGGGCCACATCTCGACGGCCACCGGCTAGGCCTGACCCGGCCGGGCCGGCTCGGCGGCCTGATGCGGGTGCCACGGCCGCCAGGGCAGCGACCGTCCCGGGTCCACCGCGCGGCGGGACAGCGGACCACGGCGTAGCCGTGCCGGATCCACTGTTCAGGGTCGATGGGCGCCCAGTTCATCAGGGTCGTGGCGTGGAGACCCCGGCCTTCAGGCCGGGGAGGAAACGCCGCTAGGTGCGCGACAGTTTGTCGGGGCCAGCGAGTTTGCACTGGTAGTGGCCTTCTGCTGGTTGCGCGTCCGGCACCAGCTCGGACCTGCTGGCCACCGGGTTATCACCGCGGCATGAGCAGGCCCGGTCCAGGCCCCGCTCGCTGGACAAAAGCGTCAATTCAGACTCTCGCCCAGGAATTCGAATTATCGTGGATAATTAGCTACCCTATGAGGGTAGTAACGATCCACGATCCCGGCAGGGGCGGGCAGGGGCCGGGCAGGGGCCGGGCGGACGAGGCGGGCGGGGCACGTGAGGCGGGCGGGGCAGGCGGCGGCCCGGTTCAGCCCCGCTCCGCTGGACTGAACACTCCGGACGAGCGATTGACCTGCTGCGTGGTGCACAACCAGGCAGACGCCTCCCGGTCAGCCCCATCTCGAAGATGATCTTGGCTACCTACACAATGACGCACACCTAACGATGCCGCTTTACCCTCCCGGAAATGTCGGTGTCGCCCGATAGTGCGTTCGCATGCCCCGGTACCGGCTGCTCCCCTAACCCCGCTCAAGAAGCGGTGCTGCGGGACCACTGCGGCCACGCCCGGAACGCGCGAGAACCTGGCCGTCGAGCGGCACTAGCAGTGGCACCGCGGCCGCAAGACGCGCGCCAGGCTACCTTGAACAGTGCCGGCAACTCACCCGGGCCCGAGCGGAGCACCCGTGGCTGGCCGCCGGCTCCCAGACGGTGCAGCAGCAGGCGGTGCGCGACTTCGCCCGGGCGATGGCGGCCCGGCGGCTTCCCCGTCGTACATCCCGGCTCCCTATTGCGCTCGGCCGGCCGACGGCCCGCAAATGATTGCACTCGGGCGAACGGTGCGGCCTCCATACGAGCCTCGTGAAGCGTTGACACCCTAGATACCCGCACCGTAGCATGACTGCAATCGTTTGTGTTACATGCTCTTCATGCCGTGAAATCGGACATTCGCATCATGACGGCCAGCCCTCTGGGCTGGCGCGATCGGCTTGTTGTCGGGCCTGGCAGGCCGTGCCGGAGCTCGGCAGCAAGATAAAACGGCTCCTGCGCGGCATGCGATATGTGCGGCCGACGAGCCGAGGAGGCCGCCGGCTTGCCCGGCGGCCCGAATCAGGAGGTTGATTAATTGCCATGAAGCTCCATAGAAAGCCTGGCCCCAGACCCAGACGCACAACTGCGGCGCTGTGGACCGCCGGGGCAGCCGCGGTAGCCCTGGTCATCGCCGGCTGCAGTTCGTCCGGCTCGTCTGGTTCCTCGTCGGGCGCTGGCAGTTCCACTCAGCCGATCACGGTCGGCATCTCGGTCTCGCTGTCCGGAGACTTCTCCGGCGACGGCCTGGCCACCAAGCAGGGCTACGAGACCTGGGCCGCCTACCAGAACGCCCACGGTGGCATCCTCGGCCGCCAGGTCAAGCTAACCTTCCTCTCGGACGGCTCAAGCCCGACCCAGGTGATCACGAACTACCAGAAGCTCATCACCCTCAACCACGTGAACTTCGTCATGGGTCCCTACTCCACGCTGCTCACCAAGCCCGCCTCGGCGATTGCTAACCGATACGGCTACGTGATGATCGAGGGCATTGGCGGCGGTCCTTCGGTATTTTCCCAGGGCCTGCACAACGTGTTCGACGTGAGCGCCTCGGCCGCGTACCAGCTGATTACCTTCGCCAAGTGGCTGGTCGCCACGCAAAAGCCGGAGAACGTCGCCTACGCGTCCATGACCGACCCGTTCCTGCAGCCGATGCTGGACGGCGCGCGCAGCTACCTCACGGCCCACGGGTTCACCAGCGTGGTGTACAAGCTGTACCCGCTGGAAACCACCGACTTCACCCCGATCGCGTCGGCGATCGCGGCGTCGAAGGCTCCGGTGGTGGTGCTCGGCACCATGCCGCCCGACGGCTACGCGTTCGTCCAGGACCTGATCCAGGACAAGTTCAGCCCCCAGGTGCTGGTCGAGGCCTCCGGGCCAGATCAGGGCTCGGCGTTCATCAAGGCCGTCGGAGCCGCGAACACCGGCGGCATCATGGTCCCGAACACCTGGTACCCAGGCTCGACGTATTACCAGAACACCGCGATGGTCCAGCAATACCTCAAGATGTTCGGCGGGACCGCCAACAACATCAGCGCCGACGTGGCGGAAGCCTTCTCCTCCGGCCAGGTGCTCACCCAGGCGATCGACCACATCAAGAGCACAAGCAATTCCGCGCTTGAGTCCTACCTGCACTCCGGGGCCACGTTCCAGAGCGTGCAGGGACCGGTCAAGTTCGCCGCCGACGGCGAGAACGCCGCCGCCACCCCGTTCGTGTTCCAGTGGCAGAAAGGGACGCTGCAGGACGTGCTGCCGACCGGCGTGGGCACGACCAAGCCGGTCATGACCGTCAAGCCGGCCTGGGGGGCTAACGGCTGACCGCCCGCGCGCAGGTAGGCCGGCGACGGCGAGGATCGATACCACACAGGGAGCGTTCCGATGTTGGTTCTCCAGGCCATCATTGATGGAGTCCTGGTCGGAGGATTTTATGCGCTGATGGCCGCCGGCCTGACGCTCGTGTTCGGCGTCATGGATATCGTCAACTTCGCTCAGGGAATTCTCGTGGTGCTTGGCGCCTACCTGAGCTACGCGCTGTATGCCCACCTGAGCATCGATCCGTTCCTCGGCTTGCTGATCACCATTCCGGTGATGTTCGGAATCGGCATCGCGGTGTACTGGACGATGATCAGGCCGATCAAGCGAGATCGCGTGATCATGTCGCTGCTCACGATGTTCGCCGTGGGTACGGTCGTGGAAGGGATCCTCGACTACATCTTCACCAGCAACCTGGTCGCGATCCACACGTCCTACGTCAACTCCTCGATCAAGCTCGGTTCGCTCATCTTTCCGAGCATCTACCTGTACGCCTTCGCCATGAGCGTGCTGCTTCTCGGCGGGGTGTACTACCTGCTCTACCGCACCAGGTTCGGCCGTAGCCTGCGGGCGTCCATGCAGAACCCGACGGCGGCGCGGCTGGTCGGCATCAATACCGACTGGGTGTCCGCGTTCACCCTCGGCATCGGGGTAGGCCTGGCGGCGGCGGGGGGGATGGTGTTCGGTCTCACCAACTCCTTCGACGCCGCCAGTTCCTACGACCTCATCTCACGGCTGCTGGCCATCGTCATCTTCGGCGGCTTCGGCAGCCTGTCCGGCGCGCTGATCGCGTCCATTGTCATGCTCGTCATCCAGGACGTGGTGGCGGTAACCTGGTCCCCGACCTGGGGCCAGACCACCTTTTATCTCGTCCTCGTCCTTGTCTTGCTGATACGGCCGCAGGGCCTGCTCGGCCGGAAGGCGGTGCGTGCCCAGTGACCGCCATCGACGTGACCCCGGTGGGGGCAGCCGCTCCCGAGCACATTCCCTACGAGCCGCCGGCGGTCGTGCGGCGGGGTGGTACCGCCCTGGTGCTCGTGCTGCTTGTCGCCTTCCCGCTCCTGTTCACCAACCCGGCCGTGACCTCCATCGGGGTCTTCACGATGATCTTCCTGGTCGCGGCCTGCGGCTGGAACATCTTCTCCGGGTACTCCGGCTACATCTCGATCGGGCACGCCGCCTACTACGGCATCGGGCAGTACACGGTGGCCCTGCTGGTCCTGCACCTGAAGGTGCCGGCGGGCTGGGACACGTTCACGCTGCTTCCGCTGGCCGGCCTGGTCTCGGCCGTGCTGGCGGTGCCGATCGGGTTCTTGCTGCTGCGGGTGCGCAAGCACACGTTCATCATCTTGACCGTCGCGGTCATGTTCATCCTGCAGCTGCTGGCCTTCAACCTGACGTCCTGGACGAACGGATCCGGGGGACTGGAGCTCCCGTTCCCCACCTGGACGGGCTCGTTCTTCAACGAGCCCTTCTACTACGTCGGCCTGGCCGCGGCCGTCGTGGCCTGCGCGGTGTCCTGGTGGGTGCGCAGGTCCAAGTACGGGCTCGGGCTGCTGTCGATCCGTGATGACGAGGATCGCGCCCGCGGCCTGGGCATCCGCACCACCAGGACCAAGCTGATCGCCTACGCGATGTCGGCGTTCTTCGTCGGCGTCGCAGGTGGGCTCTACGCTCCGTTCGTCGGCTCGGTTTATCCCCAGTTCGGCTTCGATCCGAACTTCGACCTCGCGGTCGCGGTGCTTGTCTTCGTGGGCGGCATCGGCACCCTGTCCGGGCCCGTGGTCGGGACCCTGCTGCTCATCCCGCTGCAGCAGTACTTCTACCTGCAGTTCGGCAACGACAACCTGTTCCTCATCGCCTACGGCGTCCTGTTCATCCTGATCTTGCGGCTACTGCCGGGTGGTATCTCGCCCAGCATCACCGGGTTGTACCGGCGGGTCCTGGTCGCGCGGCAGCTGCGGGCCACGGCACCGCCAGGGCCGCCGGGCGAACCGGGCGCTCCGGCTGGGCCAGGGGCTCCGGAGGCCATGCCATCGGCCACCGGCAAGGAGGACGCGCCGTGAGCATCCTGGAAGTGACCGACATCAAGAAGTCCTATGGCGGCATCCGGGCGCTGACCGGTTGCACGATGTCCTTCACCGAAGGCGCCATCAGCGGCCTGATCGGGCCGAACGGCTCCGGCAAGACGACCTTGTTCAACGTGATCAGCGGGTACGAGGTGGCGGACGCGGGCCGGGTGACCCTGCGCGGCCAGGACATCACCAACGCCAAGCCGGAGCAGGTGTTCGCCGCGGGTATCGGCCGCACGTTCCAGATCACCCGCATCTTCGCCCGGCTGACCGTGCTGGAGAACCTGCACGTGGCCTCCCAGCGGCGCGGCTTCATCGGGCAGCTACGCTCCTGGAAGTCCGCGGCGGAGCGCCAGCACGCGATGGAGGTGCTGGACTTCGTCGGGCTCACGCCGCTGGCGGACGAGCCGGCAGGCGGGCTGTCCTACGGCCAGCAAAAGCTGCTGGAATTCGCCTTCATCATGATCGCCAAGCCGGCGATCATCATGCTCGACGAGCCGGCCGGCGGCGTCAATCCGACGCTGCTGCGCGGACTGGCCGACCGGATCAGGGCGCTGAACTCCGAGGGCGTCACCTTCGTCATCGTGGAACATGACATGGAATTCGTGATGGGGCTGTGCGATGAGGTCATGGTGATGCACCAGGGATGCGCGCTCACCGCCGGCGCGCCGCAGGAGGTCCGCTCGAACCCGGCCGTCCTCGAGGCCTACCTCGGCACCGACATGACCGATACGGAAGGGGCGGCCTGACATGCTGACCATCTCTGGCCTGTTCGCCGGCTACGGCAGCGGCGACGTGCTGCGGGGCGTGGACCTCACCGTGGCCGAAGGCTCCGTGACCTGCGTGGTCGGACCCAACGGGGCCGGGAAGTCGACCCTGCTCAAGATCGTGAGCGGGCTGCTGCGGCCGCGGCTGGGCCGCGTGACCTTCCGCGGCACCGAGATCGGCGGGGCGAGCCCGCGGAAAATCCTGCAGGCAGGCATCGTGCAGGTCATGCAGTCCCGGAACCTGTTCCCCGAGCTCACCGTGCGGGAGAACGTCGAGCTCGGCGGCTTCCTGCTGCGGGACACCGGCCTGGCCCGCAAGCGCATGGCCGAGGTGGCCGAGCAGTTCCCGATCGTGGCGGAGCGAGCCTCAGACCGGGCCGGCCAGCTCTCCGGCGGCCAGCAGCGGATGGTGGAGTTCGCCCGCGCCCTGATGCTCGACCCGGTCCTAGTGGTGCTGGACGAGCCGTCCATGGGTCTGGAGCCGCGCTCGGCCGCGCTGATGTACGCCAGCATCAAGCGGATGACGGAGACCGGCCGGACCATTCTGCTGGTCGAGCAGAACGTGCGCGTCGGGCTCGGCCTGGCCGACCACGGCGTGGTGATGGAGACCGGCCGGGTCCGGCTGGAGGGGACCGGGGCCGAGATCCTCGCCAACCCGCAGATGCGCGCGCTGTACCTGGGTGGCACCGTGGAAGAAGGAGAGCAGGGGGATCTCGGGGAGGTCCCGGCCGGGGACCTGAGCGCGTGATGGACGACCGGCTGGAGTCGATGTACCGCCGCTTCACCTGGCGGATCTTGTCCAACTACGTCTCGCCGTGGGAGTTCGAGCAGCTCCGCGAGCAGATCACCGACTACGAGCAGTGGTGCGGAGCGTGGTGCCGGCAAGCCGAGGATCACCTTCAGCGAGGTGACGAGGCGCTCGCGGCCGGACGGCGGCTGACCGCGGGGGAGGCCTACCTGCGCGCGGGCCTGTTCTACCACTGGGCCAGCTTCATGTTCTGCCACGACCAGGAGCAGTTCCGCGCCGCCCTGGCCGCGATGGCAGGCGCGTGGGACAAGGCGGCTCCGCACCTGGACCCGCCGATGGAGATCCTCACCGTCCCGTTCCGGGACATGACGCTGAACGGATACCTGCGGATTCCCACCGGCGTGGGCCGGCCGCCGGTCGTGCTGCTGCTCCCCGGCGCCGACTCCACCAAGGAAGAGCTGTACAACCTGGGGGATTACATCGTGGCGCGCGGCCTCGCCGTCGCGGCCTTCGACGGACCCGGCCAGGGCAGCGTCAGCTTGCAGGGCAAGCTCGGGCCCGACTACGAGCGGGCGGTGCAGGCCATCATCGACGCCCTGGCGGACCGCGAGGATCTGGACCCGGGACGGCTGGCCGTGGGCGGGATCTCCTACGGCGGCCTGTTCGCGATCCGGACCGCCGCGATCGACGACCGGGTCCGCGCCGTGGTGTCCATCTCGAGCTGGTACTCCCCGGCAGGCCGGTTCGAGACCATGGAGCCGCTGTCGAAGACCGGGCAGTATCAGCATCTCGGGCCGGACCCGGCGGCCGTCATGGCGTCGATCACCCTGGCCGGCGCGGCCGATAAGGCGGTCGTGCCGCTCCTGCAGGTCTACGGCGGCCTCGATCCGGCCTCACCGCCCGCTCAGGCGCAGCAGGTCGCCGCGGAGTACGGCGGACCGGTGACCACGCTGGTGTTCGACGACGGCGTTCACATTCTCAACAACGTCTGGTTCAAGGCCAGGCCCGCAGTGGCCGACTGGCTGGCGGAGAACCTGTGATGGACTACACCCGGTCCGAGGCGAAGGCGGCGGCGCGGGAGCGGTTCCGGGGACTGTGGGCGGCCACCACCACCCCGTTCGACGACGCCGGCCGGCTCGACGAGGGCGGCCTGGCGGCCGACATGGACCGGCTCACCGGCAAGCTGGGCGTGGACGGGGTGTTCTGCGCCGGGGTGATGAGCGAGTTCTGGGCGCTGAGCGGGGCCGAACGGCACCGGCTCGTCACCGCGGTGGTCGCCGCGGCGCGCGGCAAGTGCCAGGTCATCGCGCACACCGGGCACCACAGCGTAACGGAGACCATCGAGCTGACACGCCACGCTGAGGCCGCGGGAGCGGATTTCGCCGTGGTCATCAACCCCTACTATCCCCCGGCGGAGGACGACGGGCTCTACGACTGGTTCGCCTACCTCTGCCGGCACGTGAACATCGGCCTGTGGCTGTTCGACACCCGGTTCGCCGGGGTCAGCCTCTCGCTGCCGCTCATCGACCGGCTGGCTGACCTCCAGAACGTGTGCGGCATCAAGGTCGGCCGCGATCACGGACGCTACCTGGAGGTGCTCGACCGGGTCGGCGATCGCCTCCTGGTCTGCGAGCCGAACGAGGGCACCTGGCTGGAGAACATGGTCGAGCACGGCCAGCGGGTGTTCATGTCATCGGCCGCGCCGTATCTGTACCAGGTCCCCGGCTGGCGGCCGATGCGTGAGTACACCGGGCTCGCGCTGGCCGGGAACGCCGCCGGTGCGGCGGAGGTGGCTGCCACCCTGGAGCCGGTGCGGGCGGTGGCGGACACCTGGCTGCACGGCCCGGCGGCCCGGCGGCGTGGCAGCCCGGTCCCCTACATCAAGGCCTGGGCGGGCTTGCTCGGCATGTCCGGCGGCCCGGTCCGGCCGCCCCTCACCCAGGTCCCGGCGGCCGAGCTGGCCGCGCTGGCCGCCGACCTGGACGCGGCGGGCCTGCGCGGCACCGCGCGGTCAGCCTAGGCCGGCCAGCCGAGAAGCCGAGGGTTGGGAGCCGGTCGGGCCTTGTTCGCCAATCTCGGAGAAGACTGTCCGCGGCCCTGTGCGTAGTTTGTCTTCGACAGCAGGGTCAGCGAGGACAGTGATCAGCTTGCCGAGCGACACGTACGGTCACCCGACGGCCGGTGCGGGTGTACCGGGCGCGCCGCGATATCACCAGACCCCGAGTTTTGTTCAGTGAATGCGATTGCGTCGATAACTCAGGCCGGGCCGTTCACCACGACGCCTGGCCCCTAGCTGATCGGCTGACCAGCGATGAGCACCGGCACCGAAACCGGCCAGCGCGCCCGGCGCCGCGTGCGGCTGACCCCGGTGCGGTCGATCCCGGTCAAATTCACCGGGGAGCGGGCCGGTGAGGGACCGCTCACCCTGGGCCAGCTCAACGTCTACAACTGGCTGAGCCCGACCCCGGACCAGCTCTACGCGATCTTGTGCGTCGAACTCCCGGTGCCGGCGGTGGTCTCCGCCGATGATGTGGCCGAGGCGACCGGGGTACTGATCGGGCGGCATGAGAGCCTGCGCACCACCTACGTGCCCGGCGAGCCGCCGCGCCAGCGGGTCGCGGCGGCCGGTGTCCAGCTGCTGGAGGTCTGTTCCCTCGGTGCGGGGCAGTGGGGACCGCGGGACCGCCCCGCCGTGGCCGAGGCGCTCGTCCAGTGGCTGCGCGAGTCACCCGATCCCGGACGGTGCCCGGAGCGCATGGCGGTGGCCACCGCTCCCGGCGCGGGTGACCGGGTCATCGCGTGCGCCGCCCGGTTCTCGCACCTGAGCATGGACAACGGTTCAATCGAGATCCTCAAGCGCGACTTCGCCGGCCTGCTCGCTGACGTCGAATGGCGGCCCGCCTGCGGGGGTGCCCTGGCTGGTCACTGGTGTGATCCCTTCTGGGTTGGCTGCGCGAGGCTACCAGTGTCCCACCCGGTAACGGCAGCGAGACGCCGACGCCCGGCGGTGCGGCCATCACCTTAGCCGGGTCGTGGCCGAGGTCGTGCAGCAGCACGATCGCGGCGTTGCGGCCGGGAGCGCCGGTGATGGAGCCGCCCGGATGGGTGGATCCGCCCGTCTGGTACAGGCCGGGGATCGGCATCCGGTGCGAGGCCCAGCCGGGCACCGGGCGCAGCGGGCCGCTGCCGGCCAGCCCCCGGTCGCCGCCGTGGAAGGCTCCGTGCACCATGTGCCGGTTCAGCCGCTCGTAGTCGGCTGGAGACTTCACCAGCTGGCCGAGGATCACGTCGTCGGTGAAGCCGGGCGTGAAGGTGCGCAGGTAGGCGAGCTGCCGCTGGGCGTGCTCGGTCTTGACCTGCTCCCAGTCCGCCATGCCCGCCGGCAGCTCGTAGACCTGGTGGCTCAGCACCTTGACGGTGTGCTTGCCGGCCGGGGCGCGGCCCGGGTCCACCAGTGTCGGCGTGGCCACCAGGAGCCAGGGCACATTGGACACAAACCGGCCGGCCCGCAGGTCCTGGCCGAGCTGCACCACGTCCTCCGGCCAGCCCACGGTCCCGGCCGAGACCGCGGTGACCGGCCCATCCGGCGTCTGGAACTCCGGCGGAGCGCTGGTGGCGAGGTAGACGCCGAAGCCGGGTACACCCAGGTCGTAGGTGTCGATCCCGTAGTGAAACTCCTCCGGCCATGCCTCGGCCGGAGCCATGTCCCGCAGGTGGGTGACGTGGATCGTGGACAGCACGGCGGTGCCGGCCAGGTACTGCTCGCCGTCGTCGGTTTCCACCCCGATGCAGCGGCCGCCGTCGAGCACCAGCCGGGTGACCAGCTTGTCGCAGAGCACGGTGCTGCCGTGGCTTTCCAGGTAGCCGGTCAGCGCCTCGGTGAGCCGCCCGGACCCGCCGAGCAGGATCGACCAGCTGCGCTGCTGCCGCCCGAAGATGAGCGAGTAGGCCAGCAGGCCGGAGCCCGGCACGTCCACCGCCTGGTTGGTCTGGAAGGCCATCCAGAGCATGAAGGCCTGCACATGGCGGCTGCTGAATTCGTGCTTGATGATGTCCCACGCGGACAGGACACGCCGCCGTTGCCACACCCGGCCACGCGGGTGCTCGGCCAGCCGCGCATCCACCGAGGGGCCGAAGCCGACCGGGGTGAACTGGGAGGCGCTGAAGATCGACTTCACCTCGTCGTATTCGTCCAGCATGCGCAGGTAGGCGGCGGCGTCCGCGGCCGAGAACCGGGCGATCTCCGCCGCGGTGCGGTCCCGGTCGAGCCACATGGTGAAGTGCTCGCCGTCGGGAAAGGCAACGTGCGCGACGGGATCCGGGTCGATGTAGCGCAGTCCGTAGTCGGCCACCAGCCCGAGCTCGTCCCTGGTCAGCAGCGGGTTGATCCGGATCAGGGTGTGCCCGGTCGCGCACGTGTCGATGCCGTAGCCCGGCAGCAGCAGTTCCTCGGTGGCGGCGCCGCCCCCGGGTATGTGCCGGGCGTCCAGGACCAGGCACCGGTAGCCAGCCTTGGCCAGATAGCACGCGGCGACCAGGCTGTTGTGCCCGGCCCCGGCGACGACGATGTCCGCACTGGTGTCCATGCTTCTCCTGCCCGCTAGCCCGCCCGGCCGTGCCCGCCCTGACCAGGCCGCCGCTAGCGCTGCCGGTGATCGTCGGCGATAATGCAAACCATTGCAGGATTTATCCCCACGCGCAAGAGACCCAGAGGAGCCGCCGTGCGTGCCGTGGTCGTATCCGCCTTTGGTGGACCGGAGATGCTCGGCGTCGTCGATGTCCCCGAGCCGGAGCCTGGCCCGGGGGAGGTGTCGGTGGCGGTGCGGTTCGCCGGGGTCAACTACACCGACGTCAGGAACCGCCGGGGGGACGGGCTCGGCCAGCCACCCTTCATTCCTGGGGTGGAGGTCGCGGGCACGGTCCGCGCGGTGGGGACCGGGGTGACGTCGCTGCGGCCCGGCCAGCCGGTGGCCGCCTTCACCCGGGGACATGGATACGCGGAGGTGGCGACGGCGGCGGAGGCATTCACCATCCCGGTGACCGAGGACCTGGCTGGGCGGCCGGAGTCGGCGGCGATGCTGATCACCGTCCCGCTCGTGCTGATGCTGCTGCGGCGGGTGGCGCGGGTGGCGCCGCAGGAGACGGTGCTGCTGCACAGCGCGGCAGGCGGCGTGGGGACCGTCGCCGCGCAGCTGGCGCTCCGGGCCGGCCTGCGACCGCTGCTGGGCACCGCAGGCAACGCCGGGAAGGCCGAGTACGCGCGGCAGCACGGGTTCGGCGAGGTCTTCGGGTACGACGACTTCGACACGAAGGTGCTGGCGGCGACCGGCGGCCGGGGCGTGGACGTGGTCCTGGACCCGGTGGGCGGCGACATCCGGGCCCGGTCGTTCCCGCTGGTCGCCACCTTCGGCCGACTGGTCAGCTTCAGCAACATTTCGGGCGAGCCGGAGACCGCGCCCGGCGCCGAGTGGCTGCGCGCCCGGTGCATCGGGTACGCCGGCTTCTCGGCAGGCCAGCTGTCCGGCCGGGACCCCGCCGTCATGCGGCCCGTGCTGACCGAGGCGGTCCGGCTCGTCGGCTCGGGTGAGGTAGACCCCGGGGTGACCGGGGTCTACCCGCTGGAGCGCGCGGCCGACGCGCACCGGGTGTTCGAGGACCGGGCCGCCTTGGGCAAGCTCATCCTGGCCCTGTAACCCTGGTCAGCTCGCCTCGATCGCCCGGACGATCTGCGCCCTGGTCAGCGGCAGATCCCGGACCCGGACCCCGATCGCGTCGGCGACCGCGTTGCCGATGGCTCCGGCTACCGGTCCGGCGGCGAGCTCACCCGCCCCGGTCTCCTCCTCGTCGGCGTCCACGATCCGCACGGTGACCTCGGGAACCTCGGTGAACCGCAGGATCGGGTAGCTGTCCCAGTTCGCCGACGTGATCTGCGTCCGGTCGAACCTGACCCGCTCCCGCAGCGTCCAGCTCGCGCTCTGCACCGCGCCGCCCTCGACCTGGTTGCGTACCCCGTCGGGGTTGATCACCCGTCCCACGTCCACCGCGAGCCAGAGCCTGCGCAGCAGGACGTCGTTGCCGGCTTCGACCTCGGCCACGGCCGCGCAGTAGCCGGCTACTCCCTTGTAGCGGGCCACCGCCACACCGAACCCGGTGTCATCCCGGCAGGCCCGGGTGTCCCAGCGGGCCAGCCGCGCGGCCTCGGCCAGCACCCGCCGGGCGCGCGGATCGGCCAGGTGGTCCAGCCGGAACCGCACCGGGTCGACGCCGGCCGCAGCCGCCAGCTCGTCCATGAACGACTCGATGGCGAACACGTTCAGGTGCGCGCCGAGCGAGCGCAACGAGGACGTCCTGATCGGCATGTCGAGCAGCCGGTGCCGGGTGACGTGCAGGTCGGGGATGTCGTACCCGGGCACCGCGTTGCGGGTGGACCCCATCGCTCCGGTCGGCGCCCCGTCCGGCGCCGGCGGCATCGGCCCGCCGTGCCGGCCGCCGGCCAGGTGGGTCAGGGCGAGCAGACGCGGCTCCCCGCCGGTGCCTGGCCGCCCGATGAAGCCGTTGCTCCACACGTCCTGCCGCCAGGTCACGATCCGGCCCGCCGGGTCCAGGCCGGCCGACAGCTGAGCCAGCATGGCCGGGCCGAACGGTCCCCAGCGCATCTCGTCCTCCCGGGTCCACTGCACCCGGACCGGCCGGCCTTCGGCCGCGCGGGCCAGCAGGACCGCGTCCATGGCGGCGTCATCCGCCCCGTTCTGGCCGTAGACGCCCGCGCCTTCGGCGTGGTGGACGGTCACCTGCCCGGCCGCCAGCCCCAGCCCGGCCGCGATCGCCCCGCGCAGGGCGAAGATGCCCTGGCTGTGGCTCCATACGGTGACAGACTCGCCGTCCCAGCGAGCAATCGCGCAGCTGGGCGCCATCGACGCGTGCGCGACGAAGGGACGGCTGAACTCCGCGGTCAGCGTGCGGCTGACCATGGCGGCCGCGCCGGGATCGGCCTGCTCGACCACCGGCTGCGGTTCGGACGGCGCGGCCAGCAGGAAGGCCCGCAGGTCACGCTCGTCGGGCAGGGGACCGGGGGAGTCCGCCAGCTTCCACTGCGCCGCGCGGGCCACCCGCCGCACCGCCCGCAGCGCGGCCCGGTCAGTATCAGCCAAGATTCCGACGAACGACCCGTCCTGCACCAGCAGCTCACCGGGCCCGAGCTGGATGGCGGGCAGCTCGCTGAGCTCGGCGGCCACCGAGGGCGGCCGCACCACCCGGCCGAATAGCATGCCTGGCAGCACCAGGTCATGGATGAACCGCGGCCGCCCGGTGACCTTGTCCGGGAGATCCAGCCGCGGGGCCGGCTGGCCGGCGACGGTCCACTCGCCCGGCGGCCGTGCGGGCACCGGGTCGCCCGCCGCCCGGTCCAGGGTGTCCGGGGTGGCCAGCGACCAGTAGCTCAGCCCGGTCGGCCGCCCGGACGCCAGGATCCGTCCGTCCGTCACGCTCAGCGCGGCCGGGCTGACCGCGAGCCGGGTCGCGGCGGCCGCGAGCAGCAGCCCGCGGGCCTGCGCGCAGGCCTGGCGGAGGGCCGAGCCCGAGTCCTGCACCGACCGGCTGCCGGCGGTAAATCCCTCGTCGGGGCTGGTGCTCGTGCTGACCGGGGCCATCCGCACCCGGGCCAGGCCGATCTGCAGTTCCTCGGCCGCCACCTGCGCCAGCGCGGTCCAGATGCCCTGGCCGTACTCGACCTTGCCGACCCGGACCGCGACCTCGCCGCTGCGGCCGAAATCAAGCCACCGGCCCAGCACCGGGTTGGCCGCCAGGCTGACCGGCAGCGCGCCCCTCCCGGCTGAGGCCGCTTCCGTTCCACCTGAGGCCGCTTCCGTTCCGGCTGAGGCGGCTTCCGTTCCGGCTGAGGCGGCCACCGTCCCGGCTGAGGCGGCCACCGTCCCGGCTGAGGCCGCGTCAGTTCCGGCTGGCCCCGAACCCGGCGGGACGTCACCGGTCCGCCGCGGCGCAGCTGGCGGGCCTGCGACCTGGCCAGCCGCCCGCAGCACCGCGCGGATGATCCGGCCGTGGCTACCGCAGCGGCACAGGTTGCCGTCCATGGCCGCCCTGACGTCCGGCTCGGCCGGGGCGGGATTCTTCTGCAGCAGGTCCACCGCGGCCATCACCATGCCCGCGGTGCAGTAGCCGCACTGGGCGGCCTGCTCGTCCAGGAACGCCTGCTGGACCGGGTGCAGCCGGCCGCCGGACGCCAGCCCCTCCACGGTCGTGACCGGGGCGTCCACGGCGCTGACCGGCAGGTTGCAGGAGGACTGGGCCCGCCCGCCGACCTGCACTAGGCACGCGCCGCACAGGCCGAGCCCGCAGCCGAAGCCCGGCCCGGCCAGGCCCACGTCGTGGCGCAGGACGTCCAGCAGCGGGGTGTCCGGTTCGCAGCTGACGGTGTGCTTGGCACCATTGACGACCAGGAGGAATTCTTCCGTCTCCACCATCTCCCTCGAGGCGCGGGGCCCGCCGGGGGCGCCGGGGGCGCCGGGGGCCGGGCCGCCGTAGCGGACTGGTCACGGTGTTGACCCGAGCCTTTCACAAGAGTATGCATTCGTTTGCAGAGACCTTAAAGTGATCGGCGGAAGGACCGTGACATGGACGACAGGCTAGCCATGGCTATCTCACACTGGGCGCCGCGGTTCACCACCAACGGTGTGACCGCGGCGGACTTCGAGCGGATCACCCACGATCTGCCCTCGTGGGACGAGTGGTGCTCGGCCTGGAGCGCGGTCGCCGCCGAACACGAGCAGCTCGGCCGGGACGCGCTGAAAGCGGGCCGGACGATTTCGGCCGGGGAGCATCTCGCGCAGGCCGCCGTCTACTTCCACTTCGCCAAGTTCCTGTTCGTCAGCGACCTGGCCCAGATGCGGGCCGCTCACGAGCGGGCGGTGAGCTGCCTGACCGATGCGCTGCCCTATCTGGATCCTCCCGGCCGCCGGGTGGAGATCCCGTTCGAGGGGTCGCGGCTGGCCGGCGTCCTGCGTCAGCCGACCGGGCCGGGACCTCATCCGGTCATGATCATGATCTCCGGACTCGACTCGGCCAAGGAAGAACTCCGCAGCACCGAGCAGTTGTTCCTGGAGCGGGGTATCGCCACCTTCAGCGTGGATGGGCCCGGTCAGGGCGAGGCCGAGTACGACCTGGCCATCCGGGGTGACTGGGAGGTGCCGGGCGCCGCCATCATCGACCAGCTGAGCACCGAGGACGGGCTCGACCCGGAACGGATCGGGATCTGGGGCGTCAGCCTCGGCGGTTACTACGCGCCGCGGGTGGCCAGCGGCGACCGCCGGGTGAAGGCGTGCATCGCGCTGGCCGGGCCCTACTCCTTCGATGACGGCTGGGACAGCCGGCCCATCCTCACTCGCGAGGCGTTCCGGGTCCGGTCTAAGTCTGTCGACATGGAAACCGCCCGGCGCCGGTCGGCCGAGCTGACCATGGCCGGGCGGGCCGAGCTGATCACCTGCCCGCTGCTGGCGGTCATGGGCAAGCTGGACCGGCTGATCCCCTGGCGGCACGCGCAGCGGCTGGTCGACGAGGCGTCCGGTCCCGCCCAGCTGCTGCTGCTGGAAAAAGGCAACCACGGCTGTGCCAACCTGGCTCCGTTCCACCGGCAAGCCACCGCCGACTGGGCCGCCGAGCACCTCGGTGGTTCGGTGCACCGCGCGGCCGCGCGCTGATGCACGATCCGCAAACCCGGACGCCGGCCGCGAGCTCGGCCGGCCTGAGGTTGCTGGCCCGCCACGACCTCGGCGGCCACGGCGACGGCATGCAGGTCGTGCGCAGCGGCGACGCGCTGTACGTAGGGCATACCGGCACCACCGGGATGGGCACCTCGGTGCTGGACGTCACCGATCCGGCGCGCCCCGTCCTGGCCAGCCAGTGGCCTGCGCCGGCTCGCTCGCACACGCACAAGGTCCAGGTCGCCGACGGCCTGCTGCTTGTCAACCACGAGAAGTTCCCGTACCGGGCGGTGACGTCAGAGCCGTTTTCGGCGGGCCTGGCGGTCTACGAGCTGACCGACCCGCTGCGCCCGCGCCAGATCGGGTTCTGGTCAAGCGGCGGCCGGGGCGTGCACCGTATCGTCTGGACCGGCGGCCGCTACGCGCACCTGTCCGCCATCCCGGACGGATTCCGTGACCGCATCTGGATGGTCGTCGACCTGGCCGACCCGGCCCGGCCGGCCGAGGCGGCCCGGTGGTGGTGGCCAGGTCAGCGCGAGGACGAGCCGGCCGGCTGGCCGGCCGGTAAGCGCTACGCCGCCCACCACGCCCTCCTCGCCGGTGACCGGGCCTACCTCGGTTATGACGATGCGGGCATGGTCATCCTCGACGTCTCGGACCTGGCCAAGCCGCACCGGACCGGCCACCTGGACTGGGACGGCGGGTCCACGCACACCTGCCTGCCGCTGCCCGGCCGCGGTCTGGTCGTCGCCACCGACGAGCAGGTCACGGATGGCCCGCACGCACCGCGCCGGGCCATCCGGGTGATCGACGTGGCTGCCCCCCAGCCGCGGGTGCTGGCCAGCTGCCCGCACCCGGACGGCTTCGACGATCTTCCGCTCCGCTTCGGCGCCCACAACCTGCACGAGAACCAGCCGGGCGCCTACCGCAGCGAACGGCTCGTGTTCGCCACCTACTTCAGCGCGGGCGTGCGCGTCTACGACCTAGCCGACCCCGCCCATCCGGCCGAGATCGCGCACTGGGTGCCTGAAGCGCCCGACGGCCAGCCGGTACCGCAGCTCAACGACCTGTTTGTCGACGCGGACGGCCTGCTGTGGGTTACCGACCGGATCGGCGGGGGTCTGTACGTGCTGGCCCCGGAACCGCCGCTGGCGGCGCTCATGACCGAGGCCAGGTCGGTCGCGGACCCCACGGTCCCCAGCGCCCGCCAGAGACAGCGCTACTAGAATGCAAACGATTGTGATAATCTCAGCCGGGTGATGAGGCGCTGGTTGCGGTTGTCACTGCGGTAGGGCTATGCAGGAGGGACGTCGTGATGGCATACCGTGCGCTTTCCCAGCCTAGGATTGGCTGGATCGGGGCAGGCCGGATGGGCCTGCAGATGGCCGCCAGGCTCCTCGACGCGGGGCACGACGTGGCCATCTACAACCGGACCGCGGCCAAGGCCGCCCCCATCGTCAGCCGAGGCGCCGCCGCGGTAGATCGCCCGGCGGATCTGGCCGACCGGGACGTGGTGTTCACCATGGTGTCGGGCTCCGATGACCTGCTCCAGATCACCACCGGCGCCGACGGGGTGCTGACCGATCCCGGAGGTTCGCCCGCGCTGCTCGTGGATTTCTCCACGGTCTCGATGGAAGCCTCCGCCGCGGTTCGCGACGCAGCCCGCAAACGGGACACCGACTTCCTCGCCGCGCCGGTCAGCGGCAACCCCAAAGTCGTGAGCGCGGGCAAGCTCTCCCTGGCCGTATCGGGCCCTCGGGACACCTGCACGGCGGCCGGCCCGCTGCTGGCGCTGTTCGGCGCGCGCGTCACCTACGTCGGCGACGACGAGGTGGCGCGGCTGGTTAAGATCTGCCACAACGTGCTGCTTGGCGTGGTGATCCAGGCCCTGTCCGAGGTGACCGTGCTGGCCGAGAAGGGCGGTACCAGCCGGGCCGCGTTCCTGGAGTTCATCAACCACTCGGTGCTGGGGTCCATGTTCACCAGGTACAAGTCGCCAGCACTGGTCAACCTGGACTTCACCCCGACATTCACCAACCCGCTGCTGCTGAAGGACTTTGACCTCGGGCTGGCTGCGGCGCGTGACCTGCAGGCGCCGATGCCGGTCGCCTCGGCCGCCGCGGCCATGGTGGCGTCCGCACTGGGCGCCGGCTACCGGACCGAGGATTTCGCCACGCTCATCCTGGAGCAGGCCAGGCGCTCGGGCATCACGCTGGCCGCCGAGAACGTCAAGGTGGACGACGGGCTGGAGGCCCTGTGAGCAGCGCTCGCCCGCTCCGGGCCCCCGGACACGGCGGCGTCGATTTCGAGGAACGCGTCGACTTCGACCGGCTGCGCCGGTACCGCCTCGGCCGCTCGCGTGCGGCGCTGGAGACAAGCGATTGCGGCGCGTTCCTGCTCTTCGACTTCTACAACATCCGGTACACCACCCAGACGTGGATCGGCGGCGCCCTCGGCGACAAGATGACCAGGTACGCCCTGCTGACCCGCGGTGGCGAGCCGGTGCTTTGGGACTTCGGGTCCGCGGCCAAGCACCACCAGCTGTACTGCCCGTGGCTGGTACCTGAGAACTGCAAGGCGGGCATGCTCGGCCTGCGCGGCGCCATCGCGCCGGACGTCGGCCTGATGACCTCGGCGGTCCGCGAGATCAAGCGGATGCTCGCGGACCAGGGGCTTGACGGTCAGCCGGTCGGTGTCGACATCATCGAACTGCCCTTCCTGGCCGAGATGCAGCGCCAGGGCCTGACCGTGGTCGACGCGCAGCAGCTCATGCTGGACGCGCGCCAGATCAAGTCCGCCGACGAGATCATGCTGCTGACCCAGGCCGCGGCCATGGTCGACGGCGTTTATCAGGACATCGTCGAGGCCCTCAAACCCGGCGTGCGGGAGAACGAGATCGTGGCGCTGGCCAACAAGCGCCTGTACGACATGGGCTCCGAGCAGGTCGAGGCGATCAACGCGGTGTCCGGCGAGCGCTGCAACCCGCACCCGCACAATTTCTCCGACCGCATCATCCGGCCCGGGGACCAGGCCTTCTTCGACATCATCCAGAGCTACAACGGCTACCGGACCTGCTACTACCGCACGTTCAGCGTGGGCAGCGCGACGACCTCGCAGCGCGACGCCTACACCAAGGCGCGGGAGTGGATGGACGTGGCCATCGGTGCGGTCAAGGCGGGTGTGGGCACCGACGACATCGCGCGGCTGTGGCCCGCGGCGACCGACTTCGGGTTCGCCGATGAGATGGCGGCGTTCGGCCTGCAGTTCGGGCACGGTCTCGGCCTCGGCCTGCACGAGCGGCCGATCATCAGCCGGCTGAACAGCCTGGAGCACCCGGTGGAGATCAGGCCGGGCATGGTGTTCGCCCTCGAGACGTACTGCCCGGCCTCCGACGGATTCTCGGCGGCGCGGATCGAGGAGGAGGTCGTGGTCACCCAGGACGGCCCTCGCATCCTCACCCTCTTCCCCGCGCAGGACCTCATCGTGGCAAACCCGTACTGAAACCCAGGGACGGTCATCATGACACAGGTGGACCAGCGCGCTCAGCTGGTGAGGTAATTGTGCCCGTCCCTGGACTCACCCGCGTGGACCACATCGGGATCACCGTTCCGGACCTGACCGAAGCCAGCCGGTTCCTGATCGAGGTGCTCGGCTGTGAGTACATGTACACGCTCGGCCCGTACGTGCACGACGACGACTGGATGACCGAGCACCTCAACGTCCACCCCCGGGCGGTGATGCGGCAGCTGCATTTCTTCCGCTGCGGCGGCCAGGCGATATTCGAGGTCTTTCAGTATGCTGCGCCCGACCAGAACCAGAAACTTCCCCGGAACAGCGACCACGGCGGCCATCACGTCGCCTTCTACGTCGACGACATCGACGCCGCGGTGGACTATCTGCGCGCCGAGGGCATTCAGGTCTTCGGTGATCCCACCGCGAGCAGCGGCCCGAGCGAGGGTCAGCGCTGGGTCTACTTCCTGGCCCCGTGGGGCATGCAGTTCGAGCTTGTCTCCTACCCAGGAGGCAAGGCCTTCGATCGTCAGGGAGCCAAACCGGCCTAGGGACAAGCACAGGGAGCGCCATGCCGGAGCACAACCACCTCGAGATGTCCGTGCCGTGGGTCGAGGTCACTGTGACCTCCGCCGACTGGGACGCGGCCGACCCGCAGCTGCTGACCAGCGCCTTCGCGCAGCTCAGCCTGATCCGCGCGTTCGAGGAATTCGTGCTCGGGCTGGCGTCGGACGGCCTGATCCACGGTCCGGCCCACTCCAGCATCGGGCAGGAAGGCGGCGCCGTCGGCTCCGTGCTCGCGCTGCGCCCCGGCGACACGGTCAACGGCTCGCATCGCGGTCACCACCAGTTCCTGGCCAAGACGCTGGCCTACGTGGCGCCGGACGGCATCGACCCGCTGCGGCCGTACTCCGAACAGGTCCGGGCGCTGGTGCTGCGCAGCCTGGCGGAGGTCTGCGGCCTGGAGCGCGGCTTCAGCCACGGCCGCGGCGGCTCGATGCACCTGCAGTGGAAACAAGCAGGCGCGATCGGAACGAACGCCATCGTCGGCGGCGGGGTGCCGCAGGCGGCCGGCTCGGCCTGGGCGCACGCCCACGCCGGGACCGGCGCGGTCGCCGTCACCTACTTCGGCGACGGCGCGATCAACATCGGCTCCACGCTGGAATCGCTCAACCTGGCCGCGGCCTGGAAGCTGCCGCTGTGCTTCTTCATCGAGAACAACCGCTACGCGGTCTCGACCCGGGTGGAAGAGGCGACCGGTGAGCCGCGGCTGTCCGCTCGCGGCCCCGGCTTCGGCATCGCCAGCTGGCAGGTCGACGGGATGGACCCGCTGGCCGTGCACACCGCCATGACCGAGGCCGCCGCGCACATGCGGGCGGGGATGGGCCCGACCGTGATCGAGGCAGACGTCTACCGCTTCTTCCACCAGAACGGCCCGTTCCCCGGCAGTGCCTTCCGGTACCGCACCAGGGAAGAGGAAGCCCAGTGGCGGGCGCGCGACCCGCTCACCCAGATCGCGGCGCACCTGGTGCGCCGCGGCATCTTGACCTCATCGGCCGTGGACTCCGCCCGCGAGCAGGCCGGGCAGCTGATGGCCGAGGTCGGCTCGGTCCTGCTCGAGCCGGTGCCGGGGGGCAAGCCGGGCGAGCGGCGGATCAAGGCCGCCGAGTGGCCCGACCCGGCCTTCGTGGACGTGGGCGTCCGCGGCGCCCTGGCCGAGTTCGCCGACGTCACGTTCGCCGAACGCGCCGACTTCCGCGGGCCGAGCCAGGAGATGAAGTTCATCGACGCTGTGGCCGGGGTGATGGCCCGGCGGATGAGCCGCGACGACCGGATCGTCGTCATGGGCGAGGATATCCACCGGCTCAACGGCGGCACCAACGGCGCCACCAAGGGCCTCGCGCAGGCCCACCCCGACCGGGTGCTCGGCACGCCGATCAGCGAGAACGGCTTCACCGGCCTCGCCGGCGGCATCGCGCTCGATGGCCGGTTCCTGCCGGTGGTCGAGTTCATGTACGCCGACTTCATGTGGGTGGCGGCGGACCAGTTGTTCAACCAGATCGCGAAGGCACGCCACATGTACGGCGGCGGCAACGACGTCCCGATCGTGCTCCGCAGCAAGGTCGCGACCGGCACCGGATACGGCTCGCAGCACTCGATGGACCCCGCGGGCATCTTCGCCACCGCGCCGGGCTGGCGCATCGTGGCTCCGTCGACTCCGTTCGACTACATCGGCCTGATGAACACTGCCCTTCGGTGCAAGGATCCGGTGGTCGTGCTCGAGCATGTCGACCTCTACCCGTCCACCGGTGACGTACCGGCCGGGGAGTGGGACTTCTGCCTGCCCGTCGGCCGGGCCGCGGTGCGCCGCGCGGGGTCGGAGGTGACCGTCTTGTCCTACCTGGCGATGACCGGACACGTCCTAGAGGCCGTAGCCCGAGTCGGCACCGTGGACGCCGAGGCGATCGACTTGCGCTGGCTTGATCGCGCCAGCGTTGACTGGGACACGATCGGCGAAAGCATCAAGAAGACCAACCGCGTCCTGATCGCCGAGCAGGGCCCGCTCGGCACCTCCTACGGCGGCTGGCTGGCCGACGAGATCCAGCGACGCTTCTTCGACTGGCTGGACCACCCCGTCCAGCGGGTGACCGGGGGCGAGGCGTCGCCCACCATCAGCAAGGTCCTGGAGCGCGCGGCCATGGCGCGCACCGAAGAAGTGGCCGAAGCCCTGATCGAGATCGCGACGGCCTGACCATGGCCCACCTGCTGCGCGTCCCCGAAATCGCCGCCGGCACGACCGAAGCGGTCCTCGCGACCTGGCCGGTCGCGGAGAACAGTCCGTACTCGGCGACCGACGTGATCGCCACCGTGGAGACAGCCAAGGCTGTTATCGACATCGAGGCCGAGGAAAGCGGCGTGATCCTGCGCCGCCTCGTCTCCGCAGGCGCGGATGTCGCCGTCGGCCAGCCGATCGCGCTCATCGGCGCGCCCGGTGAGTCGGCGGAGAACATCGAGGAAGAACTACGCGCGCAGGGAATCACGCCGGAAGAGCTCGGGTCAGCAGCTGGCACGCCGGCTTCCGCGGCTCCGGCGGACGCCGCGCCGCCTTCCGCGGCCGTGACCCCTTCGCGTCCCGCGTCGGCCAACGCAGGAGTCGTCTGCGATACCGGACGGCCCTCCGCTCCGGATCGCATCTTCATCAGCCCAATCGCGCGGCGCCTTGCTCGCGCCGCGGATCTGGACCTGCGTGATATCTCA
>JBEKKH010000012.1:0-32350 GCA_050010815.1 Streptosporangiaceae bacterium
TCTACTGGGTGTGCCGACGTGAACGATGCCGCCAACGGCGGCGCGGCGACCTCGGGGCAGGTTCGCAGCGAGTTCCGGCAGGCCGTGACACGGCAGGGGATCACCCCTGATCTTCCCGCCACAGCACCCGTAACGGCGACTTTCACCCCAGCCCGGGCACAGTCTTCACTTCGCGTCCGGTCCGGTTGCATGATGCCTGACCAGCATAGGGAGTTCAAGGCGGAGCCGGACGTGCTACGGGAGCAGATGCGCGGCCTGGGTTCCGGCTATGACCAGATCGCGGCCGAGGCGGGACGCCGGCACCGGGTCCGCCCAGGTGGGGCATCCCGTCTCGCCGACGGGCGAACCGTGGAGCAAGCGTCGGTGCGGCCCGGCATCCCTGGGGTGGCGGGGGTGCCAGGATTCCGGCTTGTGATCGGCGTGGACGGCGATCAGCGGGCTTGGGTACCAGTGGCGAACGCCCTGCTGGACCGCATCGCCAGCGGCGCAGTGAGAGCCGGCAGCCGGGTCCCGTCGGTAACCAGCCTTGGCTTGGAGCGCCCCGTCGCGTCTGGCACGGCCGCGCGGGCATTCCGCGCGCTGGCCAGTGAAGGCGTCCTGTACTGGCTGCCAGGGCTCGGCTACCACGTACGGACCAGCATCACTGCGGCGGCAGGTACCGGGCCGCGCCGGGACGGCGGGCTGACGGCGGTGCTGCCCGGCGGGGACCAAGGGCAGCAGGCCGGGCACGCCGTGGCGGCCGTCAGCGGTGCGGGTGCGCGGTGAGCGGGGGCCTGGGGGGCACCGGGCTGGTCGCCGATGACCTGTACCTGATGGCGCACCACGAGACCAGCGGCAAGCCGTTCCTGCAACCACGCCCGCTGGGCATCGGGCTGGCCGGCGCCCTGCTGGCCGAGCTGATGCTCGGCGGCCACATCGTGGTGGGCTCGGACAGCACCGTGGCGGCCGGCACCACCGTGCCCGGCGATGACCTGGCCCGGCAGGTAAGGAATCAGATCGCCGGCGAGCCGGACCAGCATGTCCTGCTGGAGTGGCTGCTGTTCCTGGGGCAGAGCGTCACCGGGGGCGTGGGCCGACGGCTGGAGCGGGCCGGGTACCTGGTCCCGGCGGCCCGGCGGGTGCCGTGGCGGTCCCCGCGGTGGGTGCCGGCGGACCCGGACTGGGCGTTCGCGCCGCTGCTGCGGGCCCGCCCTGCCACCGATCCCGCCCGGCAGCTGACCGCCCACGCCGCCATCCTGGCCGGGCTGGCCACCGGATGCGGGCTGCAATTCCGGCTGGACCAGTACCTCCCGGCCGCCGGACGCAGCATCGAGCAAGCGGTCAGCCTGCTCACCCCGGACCTGCAACAGCTGGATGGCTCAGTCCGGGCAGCCGTCGCCGGGGCCGTCCTGGCCCACCGGACCTGAACCACCCCCCACAACCAGCAGAACCAGGAGCCCCCTTCGATGTCCCGAACTCAAGCAACAGGATCCCGGCCGGGCAGCATGTCGCGGGCACTGGCCCGGGACCGGCTCGGCGTGCCCGCCGTGCTGTTCTTCGTCCTGGCCGGGGTCGCGCCGCTGACCGTGGCGGCCGGGGTCATCCCGACCGCGTACGCTACTACCGGGCTGACCGGCATCCCGGCCGCGTTCCTGGTGGTGGCGGTGATCCTGGCCATCTGGGCCAGCGGGTACGTCGCCATGACCAGGCACATAAGAAACGCCGGCGCCTTCTATGCCTTCATCTCCGCGGGCCTGGGCCGGGTCACTGGGGTAGCCGCCGCGCTGGTCGCGCTGCTGGCCTACAGCTTCCTCCAGGTCGGGTTGTACGGGGCGTTCGGGCCGAACGCCGCCGCCGAGGCATCCGCGCACCTGGGGCTGCATGCGGCGTGGTGGGCGTGGGCGCTGGGCGCCTGGGCGGTGGTCACCGTGCTGGGCCTGGGCCGGGTCGACATCACCGGCCGGGTGCTCGGGGTCCTGCTGTGCGCCGAGATCACCGTGACCGCAGCCGAGACCATCGGCGGGCTGGCGCACCCGGCCGGCGGGCACCTCAGCTTCGCCACCTTGTCGCCGGGCGCGCTGACCTCGGCCGGCCCTGGCACGATCGGGGTGCTGGCGGTCGTCGCGGTGCTCGGGTTCGTGGGGTTCGAGCAGGCCCCGGTGTTGGCCGAGGAAGCCCGCAACGCTAGACGCACCGTTCCGGTGGCCACGTATGTGGCGCTGGGCCTGATCGCAGTGCTGTATGCCGGGGTGAGCTGGGCGATGGCAGCCCGTACCGGTGACGGGCATGTGGTGGCGGCCGCCGGGGCGCAGGGGCCGGGGCTGCTGTTCGGGCTGGGGGGTAGCGGGGTGCTGTCGCAGGCGGCGCAGTGGCTGTTCCTGACCTCGCTGTTCGCCGCCGCGCTGGCGTTCCATAACTCTGTATGGCGTTATATTTTCGCGCTGGGCCGGGAGAACGTGCTGCCCGCCGCACTGGGCCGCACCGGCGGCAACAACATCCCCAAGGCCGCCTCCCTGGCTCAGTCCGCGACCGGGCTGGCGGTCATCGCCGGGTACGCGCTGGCACACGCGGACCCGATGGGCGGGCTCTTCTTCGATTTGGGCACGACCGGCGGGTTCGGCATCCTGGTCTTGCTGGCATTGACCTCGGTCGCGGTGATCGCGTTCTTCGCCCGCGACTCTCGCGGCGAGAACGCCTGGCGGCGGCTGTTCGCTCCAGCGCTGGCGGCGGTCTTGCTGGGCGTGATCGTGGTGCTGGCGGTGCTGCACTACGCCACGCTGCTGGGGGTGCCGTCCGGCAGCCCGGCCGCGTGGGCGCTGCCGGCCAGTTACGCCGTCGTCGCGGTTGCCGGGCTGGGCTGGGGGCTGGTGCTCAGGTCCCGCCGCCCGCAGGTGTACGCCACCATCGGGCTCGGCGCCCACGCCGCCACCGGCCAGCACGCCTCTTTCAGGCACGGGATGCTGTCATGACCGGGCCCTGCCCGCCGGACGCAGGCGACATCGTGGTCATCGCGGACGGCACCAGCGCCGGGGTCTTGAGCCAGGTCATCGCCGATGCCTTCGCTGACCTGGCGGTCTCCCGGTGGCTGATCCCCGACCAGGCCGCCCGGCACCGCATTTTCCCTGGCTATTTCCGTCTATACGTGGAGCACGCCCTCGCTGGCGGGATCGTCTGCACTACCCCCGGCCAGGACGCCGTGGCCCTGTGGCTACCCGCCGGGGAAGAACCCGCGCCTCCGTCCGAGGGCTATGACGAGAGGCTCGCCGCCCTCACCGGCCCCTGGATCGACCGGTTCCGGGCCTTCGACCAGGCGCTGGAGGTCCGTCACCCGGCCGGGTTCGCTCATCATCACCTGGCGATCTTGGCGGTCCGTCCGGCCCGGCAGGGCCGGGGCCTCGGCAGCGCGCTGCTGCGAGCCCATCACGCGGCCCTGGACCGCGACGGCATCGCGGCCTACCTGGAAGCCTCCGACCTGCGCACCCGCCGCCTCTACCGCGCCCACGGCTACGCCGACTGCGGCGCACCCCTGGCTTTTCCCGGCGCTGTCATGTACCCGATGGCCCGCCAGCCCCGGGCCGGCCAGCCGTCCAGGAAAGCCCTCCCCGGCGGGCTTGCCGGGAGCACCGGGCCGGGATCGGCGCCTGGAGGAGCCCGGTGAGGTACCGCGACCTGGCACGTATCGACCTGGACGCCGCCAGGGAGAAGGTGCGGCAGTGGATGCTCGCGCATCCCGGCGGGACACCGGCTCAGATGGCCGCGGACCTCCAAGGCGGCTACCCGGAGTTCCCGGAGCACATGGCGGTCGTGCTCCGCGGTCTCATGGCCGCCCTCCATGACCACCCCGCAGACCTGGACGCCGGCGAAACCTCCGGGGAGAACCGGTGAGCTCGCAGTCGGCACAACGTAGCCGTCACAGCGAATGCCTGATGGCCCGTCACCCCCGCAGGTGCCGGTACGGCGGCCTCCCGGCCCTGGCTGCCGCCGTGGTGATCCTCGCCGCGTGCGGCAGCGCGCCCATGCCGCTGCCCGCCCCGCAGGCCCCGCCGGCCCGGCCCCGGTGCGGCGGCCCGGTCCTGGCCCTGGGTGCCCCCCAGCTCCAGCGCGCCTACCAGGTGACCGCGATGCTCGCCGCGGGCACCGGCGGCCGCGGCACCACCATCGCCGACATCGTGCCCTGGGCCAGCCCCTGGATCACCCACGACCTGGACGTGTACTCCCGCCGCTACCACCTCCCCGCGCCCCGGCTCACCCTCATCAACTGGGACCACGCCTCGCCAGCCACTCCCGGCGACCCCGAGGCGGCCGGCTGGGCGGGCGAAGGGCTGGCGGACCTGGAGATGATGCACGCCCTGGCGCCCGCCGCCACCTTGATCTACCTGGAGACCCCGGACACCGGCACCCCCGGCGTGTGGTACACCCAGGCGCTGACCTGGCTGACCGCCCACCACCCGCCCGACGTGGTCAGCTACTCCTCCGGGCTGCCAGAAAACCCCGCGATCCTGGGCTCCCGGGCCGGACTTCAGGCCGCCGCGCGGGCCGGGGTCACCGTGGTGGCCGGCACCGGGGACACCGGCGCCACCGAGCCCGAACCCGGCGGCCAGGTCCTGTACCCGTATCCGGTCGCGTTGTGGCCCGCCTCGGACCCGCTGGTCACCGCGGTCGGCGGCACCCGGCTGCAGGTGGACCGCGCCGGGAACCTGACCGGCCCCGGTACTGCCTTCAGCGATGTCGGCGGGTGGGCCGGGGGCGCGGGCCGGTCCGGCTTGTTTCCCCGGCCGGCCTGGCAGGACCGGGTCCGGGCCGTGGCCGGGGGACGGCGCGGCATCGCGGACATCGCGATGGATGCCAGCAACTGCTCCCCGGCGGCGGTGTTCGAGCAGCCGCTGATGCCCGGCTCGGGGTGGGGCACCGCGCAGGGCACCAGCATCAGCGCGCCGCTGTTCGCCGCGCTGGTGGCCGACGCCGCCCAGCTGGCCGGGCACCGGCTCGGCGTGCTCGGCCCGGCGCTGTATTCCCTGCACGGCGCCGCGGACGGGATCACCGACATCACCTCCGGCACCGACACCATCCCCGGCATGGCCGGGTTCCCCGCACGGCCGGGATACGACCTTCCCACCGGGCTGGGAACCGTAGGTGATGCCGGCCAGTTCACCGCCGCGCTGGCCCGCGCCAGCGGACCTGCGGCACGCGAGCGGCACCCGGCGGAGGCATCCCCATGGCCAGCATGACCGCGACGAGAAGACAGATGATGCAGCCACGCCTCGATCAGCCGCAGCCCGGACCGGCGGCCTGGCCGCTGCACGCGGCGCTGCACCTGGGCGCGCTGCCCACCGCGCCGGGCTGCGGCCGGGCCTGGACATCCCAGATCCTGCGGGAATGGCAGCTGACTCACCTGATTGACAGCGCCCAGCTCATCACCTCCGAGCTACTGACGAATGCGATTCAGGCGTCCCGCGCAGTGATCGAGGCCGCATCGGTACGGCTGTGGCTCCTCTCAGACACTGTCCGGGTCGTGATCCTGGTGTGGGATGCCAGCCCGAAGTTGCCCGTGCACATGAGCAGCGGCGACGAGGCCGAGACCGGCCGGGGCCTGCTCCTGGTCGAAGCCATCAGCGACCAGTGGGGCAGCTATCCAGCGCGGGATGAAGGCGGGAAATTCGTGTGGGCGCTGCTATGAAAGGAAGATCATCTATCGATTCCGAATCGTATCTGTGCAGAGACTCATTGTATAGAACCGGAGCCCGCTGCCAGTTCGCGGTGCGAGTCCGGCATGCTCTCGGGCAGCTCGTCCAGGCTGAAGAGCCTGGCTTCCAGGATTTCCCGGCTGTCCAGGGTGAGGCCGCCGAGCCCGCCGGTTAGCGTCGCCTCGTAGTACACCTCGATGCGGTATTTGTACCCGCTGCGAATGGTCAGCAGCCGGCCTGGCTTGACGGTGAGCCCGGTTTCCTCGCTGACCTCGCGGATGATGGTGTCCTCGTGCCGTTCGCCTTTGTTCGCGTATCCGGTCGGGAATCCCCACTGGCGGGATTCGGGCCAGAGCCGGTGGCGCAACAGCAGCACCTGGCCGTGTTCGTCGCGGATGACTCCGGTAATGCCGCAGATGAACTTGGCATGCATCAGCCACAGGAACCGCCACTGAAGCGGCCTGCCGAGCCGCCACAGCCTGGTCAGAAGGCCGTTCATCCGCGCCGCCATCGTTCGCTGCCTCCCAGGACGCCTGAGAGCTGACCCGCCCCGGCGGCCGATGGGTGGCTGCGCACCAGGCCGAGTGCCAGGGTCCGGATGCTCGGGCGGTCCCGGACCTCGGATGGTGCGTGACTGGTGGCCGACAGCAGCGCGCTTATCGCACGGTCGGGTTTCCCGGCCTGGTCCCAGACGCGGGCCATGTCGGTGAACAGCCGCGCTTTGCGTTCCGGGGTGGGGAACTGCGCGGGGCGCAGGCCGCGGGCGGCGTGCAGTGCCTTGCCGGGCTCACCGAGTGACCACCAGATACCAACCTGGTACAGCGTGGCCTGCGCGGGCGTGATGGTCAAGGGCGGAACCTCTGTAAGGTCGGCTGTGGTCCGCCCGGCGATGTCACGCGCCTCGGTGATCATGACGTCCGCTTCACAGTGGTTTCCGGCCTGGGCGGCGCTGTAGGCCGCCGTGCACAGAACCTGGGCGAGCGTGTTCGCCGTTCGGGTGCTCCCCAGTCCGCTCGCTGTCAGGCGGTCAGCGGCAGTGCGGGTGACGGCGGCTGCCAGCTCGGGCCTTCCTTCGTGCCGCAGCACGACCGCGAGAGACCTGGCGGCCATGCCCTCGGCGGCGGGGTCTCCGGACAGGCGGGCGTAGGTAACTGCACGGTCGGCGCTGATGCGGGCCGCCTGGGGGCTGCCAGACTTGTGCAGTGCCTCGGACGCGAGGTCGTAGCATCCCGCGAGCAGCGCCAGGTGCGCTTCGTCGCCCGGTGACTGATCGTGGAGGTCGTGGCCGACCGCGAGTAGCTCGGGAAGCCGCCGGGCAAGCGCGGTCAGGCGGCCGTCATCGAACTCGGCGCGGGCGTGGGCGAGCAGGGCGGTTACCCCCGCCGCTGAGGCGCGGGTGCTGGGAGCGGGCATGATCGCGAGTGCCGCGTCCACCCTGGCGAGCAGGGCGGCGGGAGCGGCCAGTCCCGCTCCGAGCAGGAGGCTTCGTCTGCGCACCGGGTCTTCCTTCCCGCTGTCATCTACGGCAGCAACACTACGGCTGCCGGGCGGGAAATCCGGCGATTCCGCCGCACTAGGCGAGTCGCCTGCCGCAGACAGGCCGAGGGCGGCGGGCGGGATGTTCAAGACGGCGGCGAATGTCCCCAGCAGCGTAATGTCGGTCAGGCGGGTCAGGCCCCGCTCGTACCGGGATACCTGCGCGGCTGAGTAGCCGCAGCGTTCCCCTAGCTCGGCCAGCGTCATGTTCGCGGCCTTGCGCGCGGAGCGGACGATCTGCCCGGCGTGCATGGGCGGCTCCTGGCGACGAAACCCCTCTCATGATAACCCGTCGGTGACGCGCCGCAACGAGTTCTTGCATGGCGTGCAAAGACTTTGCAGGCCCTGCAAAGCATCCCCGGTGAGCTGCACCGGCGCGGTGCGCTGGAAGCCTTCGGTCCTTTCCCTGATGGAGGCTTCCATGACCTTCCTGCTTCCCGCCGAGCACCTCGACGGCAGCGATGCCGACCAGCGTCAGCTCCGGTCGCTGCTGTCGCGGCTCCGCAACGGCCCGCAGCCCGCCCCGCTGCCGCACATCACATGCCGGGCGCTGCCGGACGTGCTGGCCTCCGGGCTGGCCGACCGGTCGTTGTTCGACGCCGGATACGAACTCCTGTCGCAGCGCTGCACAGCTCTCGGGATGACTGTCCTGCTGCCGCTATCCCGCGTATGGGCCGGCGTCAGTTCCTCGGCCCCGCCCGGCGACCCGGCATGCTTCGGCGGTTTCCATCACCCCGGCCAGGGTTACCGGCATCTTCAGATGACCGCGACCATCACCACTTACGGCCAGCTCACCCAGGCGGTATCCGCAACACCGCAGTCCGTCGCGCTTGACCTGGTGCGTTCTTACGCGCACGACTGCCTGCACTACGGCACCTGCCGCCGTTACCGGCTCACTCCTGACGGCCAGGTCGCACGTGTCCAGTACGGCATCAACTTCCGTAGCCTGGACGGGGGCACCTACTCCGCTCCCGACGCGCCAGACGCTACCGCCACCCGCAACCTGGGCATCGTCATGGAGGGCGCCACCGATACCGAGGCGACCACGATCGCCCGGCAGGCTGCCGCTACGGCAGGAATTACCGGCATGGCCGGCCCGGCCTGTGTCGCCCGGTACGCCTTCGAGGACACGACCGGGACACTCACCGCAACCGCCATCAAGGACGCCAGTGCTGCCGGGCACCCATACCTGCGCGCCCTGGCAGGCTTCAACAGCGCTGTGACCGGACGGTACCGGGCGCTCGTGCGCCAGCTCGCCGACGATCCAGGCCAACTCCACCATCACTTCGTCGCGTCGATGATCAGCGGTGACCTCGCCGAGCTGGAGCAATGGCTGGACGCCCGGCACGGTCCAGGCTGTTTCGCCAGTACCTTCAGGGCACCAGCGGGGAACCCGGCCGCAGGCCCGCGAAAGCCAGCGGTCCGGAAGAACGCCGTATCTCCCGCGCGCTGAGCTATGTACCTTCGCGGTGCTAGCGGGTGGGGCCGCGTGGCCGTGGTGGCGGCGGCCGGCGTGGCGGGGGCGAGTCGCTGGGTGCGGGTTCGGGCTGCCCCGGTGGGGGCCGGCGGGGACGGGGCGGGGCGGGGAAGCTGAGCTGAGCGAGCCCGGCGGCGCTGACCGGACGGGGCCGCGCGGGTTTGGGCGCGGGTGACGTGGTGGCCGTGGCGGGCCTGCCTGGTGGCCGGTTGCCGGCCGAGCCTGGCCTGGCGGCGGCGCGAAGATGGCGGGCGGCGCGGAGAGCGGCGGCGGCCTGGGCAGCGCGCTGCTGGGAATCGCGGAGTTCGGCGACGGCTTCGGCCAGGGCGGCGAGGCGGACGATGAGCACGACCGGGGTGAGGGCGGGGTCTGCGGTGAGGTAGGCGTAGGCGGCGATGATCCGGGCGGCGTGGCGGAGCTGGTTCCCGGCCGGGGTAGGGGCGGGTATCTGGCCGTAGGGCTGGCGGGCGGCACGGTCGTAGGCGTCGGCGGCGCGGCGCAGGGTGCGGCTGCCGAGCGCGGCGGCGGCCACATGCAGCGCATCGGAGGCGGCGCTGGCCGCGTCGGCGGCAGCGGCAGGGTTGCCTGCCGCGGTGTAAAACCTGATCCGGGCGGTGGCGTCGGCGGCGGTGCGGGCGGCGTACTCCCACAAGGCGTCAGCCTCGCCCGGCGTCAGCGGCGGGTCCGGGCGGGCCGGGCGGGTCCACCGCTGCTGGAGCTTTGGCCAGCTCAAGTCGGCGGCGAGCTTGCCGCCTCCGTACCAGACCGGTTCCCCGTTCCTGGCGGTGTCGCTGGGGAGCGCGACGGCGTACCCGGTGACCTGGCCGGGGTTGGTCACGCTGTGGCGCAGCCGGGCCAGCACCCCGGCCTGGTCCAGGCGGGCGAAGAACTCCTGCTCGCTGCTGGCTGAGGCGGCGGCAGTGGAGACGTGGCGGCGCAGGGTGGTCCGGGGTGGCTCGCCCCACCCGTGGCGGGCGGCTTTGCCGGTCTCGGCGCGGGTGGGGCGGCGGGCCGCGGTGCGGTCGGCCGGGGCGGTGGACCGCAGCCCGTACCGCTGCTCGGCGGCAATGCAGGCATCGCGGACCCGGTACCGCTCGTTCACCACGCGGGGGCGGGTCCGGTCCTGGCGGGCCAGCATCGCGACCAGATGGATGTGGTCCGGCCCATGCCGGATCGCGATCCACCGCACCGCGTCGTCTTCTTCCCCGCGTGGGCACAGACCGGTACGGTGCACCACGTCCTGGGCTATCTGTGCCCATTCGCGGTCGGAAAGCAGGCGGTCCTCGGGGGCGGCGCGCATCGAGCAGTGCCAGACCGGCTTGGCATACTCCCACTTGCCAAGCACGTCGTGCGGGAGGCGGAGCAGGCCGGCCAGGCGGCGGAAGTCCCGGCTGCCGCTGGCGCGCAGCGGGGGTTCCAGGTCGGCCGGGGGACGGTAGCCGGCGATGATGTGCGGGTCGGTGTGTTCCTCCCGTCGTCCGGGGCTGTACAAGTAGCGGATCAGCCCGGCTACGTCCTGGCCGCGCGGGCAGACCTTCCCGATCACCAGCTCACCTATCCCCGGTCACGTCCCGGGCTGGCGGAATGCCATCCGCTGCGTTCCGGGCCACATGGAACGCCGTCCGTTCCTGTCCCGCACGTGCGGAATGCCGTCCGCACCTGCGCGGGCTGGTGCGGGACGCCGTGGTGTCATTCCGGGTCGGCGGGATAGCTGGCGGATTCTGGTCCGGCCGTCCGTCCGCGTGGCCGGGATGGTCCGGGTGCGCGGATGGTGCGCAGGAATCGCTTCCGCAGGTCTTCCCTGCCTCCTCTAGCCGGGCGGCGCGGCGGATGCTCTCCTGGGCGTACCGGGGAAGGTCACCGGAGGGCTGCCCGGTCGCGTTCAGCTTCGCGACCGCCTGGTTGAGGTTCACCCCGATCCGGCGTACCCCCAGCGCGGCGCGGTCCAGGGCGTGCACCGCATCGGCCAGCGGCGCGTCCGGTGTCGCGATCTCGCCTCGCGCGGTGGCCAGGGTGGCTTCGGCGGCGTACGCGCCGCGTGCCAGCCCGGCCTGGCGGGCAGCGGCTGATACCTCGGCGTACTCAGCGTCGGTCAGCGCGAACCGCACCGTGCGGGGTCGCCGTCCCTGATGCCTGGTCCGGCGGCGCGGCCGGGCACTAGCCGGCAGGTCGTCATCGCGAGCTTTGTCGTCGCGCAGAACGTACGCCACGGGCCTTTCCTTTCTCGCTGCCAGCCCGGCGCGAATGCGCCGTTAATTTCCCGCTCTGACATCAGAGTGGCTGGTTTCAGTATGCACGCTGGACCGCGCCCGGTCCAAACGGAAGTGAACGATATGCGCATCTTGCTTCGCGGCCCTGACGGTCACTTTCATCTGATGTAGAAGGCGCTGGCTAATGGCGGCGAATTCCTCCTCCTCGCCGCTGACCTGACGGTCACCCAAGCGCGCTGGAAGCGGAACTGGAGTCCTTGCTGGCGACAAGAGCTGCGCATCGCTGCCGGTGCTCTGGGTCGCGCTGAACCGCAGGCCAGCGACCGGACCTGTATGCCCGGTGAGGCGGGCGTGGCACACTGGGACCAGCGCAGCAGGACCAGCCCGCTAACACCGGGCCGGTGTCTCGGTGAATGCCTGCACACGCACAGCGGTGACGTATCCCGGGTTTACGTGGCCCGGCAAAAAAATTTTGCCGCTCTTTTTAGTGCTAGCCGGTTATAGCCGGTGTTGCTGGGTGCGGTTGAGTGATGCTCAGCCTGGTTTAAAGAGGTTTATGTTGGCGCACGTTGATTTGCCAGGCCATCGAATAGGCGGCACCTTGAAATCATGCGTGACGGGCTCCGGGCAATTCATGGCACCGGCCCTGGCGAGGATGAGCTGGCGGCGGACGCCGCCTGCGGCCAGCCGGCAGCCGGGCGCGGCGGCGACGGCAAGTACGACCTGTCTGCCGATGACCGGGAGTGGGTCGAGCGCACCGCGGCCAGCCTCGGCCCGCTTACCGACAAGCAGCGCGACATCCTCGGCCTGCTCCTGCGTAAGCGCCGCTGCTGACACGCGGGCGGGCGGGCTCTTTGGATGGGGCAGCGCCGGCCGGTGCGGGCAGACCGGCCTTCCTGCCGGGCGGCCCCGAAGGGACACCTCCAGTTGCTTCCTTTTTCGTAAACGGCTATCAGCATCGAAGCTAGGCCTGCCGCCAGTGTAGCCATGCTCGCGCCGATGAGAACAGGTCGCATGGACTTGGTCTTGTAATCTTGTTTCATGGCAGCTCGCTTCTGCTTACGATCCGCAAAGGCACCTCGCTACCCCACTGGCAAGCCTGAGCTCGCCAGTGAAAATACTCGCTGCGATAATGACTGCGCCTGCAACGTCGGCGGCGTAGGCGTTCAGGTGGCCGCGGACCGGGGGGAGCCGATGCTGGCCACGGTGGCGTTCACGGCCCGGACCAGGTCGGCCGGGGCAAGCTCGATCTCAAGACCGCGCCGCCCGCCGCTGCAGAGCACGGTGGCGTAGTCCAGCGCCGACGCATCGATCACCACGGGCAGGCGCTTGCGCTGGCCCACCGGGGAGATGCCGCCCGCCACGTACCCGGTGGCCCGCTCGGCCGCGGTCACCTGGGCCATCGCGGCTCGCTTGCCGCCGCACGCCGCGGCCAGGGCCTTGAGGTCGAGTTGGCCTGGCACGGGGACCACGCCCACCACCAGGGCCCCGTCCACCTCGGCGATCAGCGTCTTGAACACGCGGTCCGGCGGGACGCCCAGCTTCTGGCTGGCTTCCAGGCCGTACGAGGCGTGCCGGCGGTCGTGGGCATACTCGTGCACGGTGAACGCTATCCCGGCCCGCTCGAGCGCGATCGTCGCCGTGGTCCCTCGCCCTGCCACAATCGGTCACCTTACGGCATGGCTCCGGCCGCCAGCGGGCGTCTGAACGCGGGACCAGATCTGGCGCGAGCATGGAGAATAGGTGTATGAGTATGCGGGCCACCCGATGACCCACGGCGCGGATGGCGGCGCCGGGCCGGAAGCCCGGCGGCGGCGGCCGAAGCCCTGACTCTGGCCCGCCAGTGCTGGGCGGCCGAGGCGCAGGACGCGGACACCGCCGCGGCGCGCGACACGGCGATCACGGCCCTGCGCCGGGCGGTGGCCCGGCTGGACCGGGCGGGCGAACGTGACCTGGACGTCGAGATCGGTCTCGGCCTGCTGCTGTGCCAGCGAGCCGGCTACGCCCACGGCTACGCCCACGGCGCCGGTGACTGGGACGAGGCCGTCCTGGTGCTCGATGCGGTCATCTCCACCCCGGTCAGCGGCCCGGAGCCGGACCCAGGGCTGGCCGCGGCCGTGGCCGGTGATCTCGGCTGGGCGCTGGCCGGGCGGGTGGAGGCCGAAGCTGACCCGACGGCGCTGGACGCCGCGGTCCACTGGGTCAGCACCGCCGTGGAACTCTCCGACACCGCCGCCGGCCGCCCCGGGCCAGCGGCTCAGGACAGCTGGCCCGGCCGCCGGCTGCTGGCCGAGTTGCTCAGGCAGCGGTTCGTGGCCACCGGCGGCCGGGACGACATAGAGCTGGCGATCGCGCAGACCCGGGCGTTGCTGGCCGTGATGCCGGCGGACCAGCCCGAGACCGGGCAGGTCCGCGGCGCTCTCGTGGAGCTCTACTTCTGCCGCACCGCCCCGATGACCGACGACCATGACATCGACGACCTGATCACCACCGGGCTCGACGCGCTGGAGACGCTGCCGGCGGGTGCTCCCGAGCGCACGTGGGTAGCCGCGATCACCGGTGTCGTCATGGCCACCGCCACCCGCCGGCCGAGCCGGCGAGCCAGCCTGGACCGCGAGCGGAACACGTCCATCGGCCTGTTCCGGGAGGCCTATGCCGGGCTTGACCCGGACCACCAGTGGCGGCCCGCGGTGATGCGCGAGTACGGTGCGATGATCACCGGGCGAGCCGAGGCGCAGCCGGACCAGCCGGACCAGCCGGACCAGCCGGACCAGCCGGACCTGGCGGACCTGCGAGACGGCATAGCACTGCTCACCGAGGCGATCGGCCTGTTCGCCGACGGCGACCCGGACCGGGACCAGACCGTGGGCGCGCTCGCAAGCGCGCTCGTCCGCGGCGCCTACCTGGGCCTGCCCGATGCGGACCTGGACCAGGCGATCGGCCTGCTGACCAGCAGGCCGCCGGAAGACGTCGCCGATCCAGGCCAGCGCGGCTCGTGGCTGAGTAACGCCGGGCTCGTGTTCGCGCTGCGGGCCCGCAGGCAGGACCGGCCCGGCGACCTGGACCGTGCGGTGGACTACTACGTCCGGGCTCCGCGCACCTTTCCCCGCTCGCATGCCGGGTACGCGATGGCCACGTCGAACCTCGCGGAGGCGCTGCGTACCAGGTACGGCCAGCGCGGGGACCTTTCCGACCTTGACACCGCGATCGGCCATCTCGACCGGCTCATCGCCCAGCTTGACCCGCAGTCGCCGGAATGGCTCGAGGCCCAGCTCACCCGCGGCGAATGCATCATGTCTCGTCCCCCCACTACGCGGGACGAGGCGGAAGTCGGCCGCGCCATCGCCCTTTCCCGGCAGCTGACCGGGCAACTGGCCGCCAGCCACCCACTCCGGCCGCAGTACCTGAACAACCTCATCACGGCCCTGTTGCTGCGCTTCGGTAGTGATTCCGATCCCGACGATGCCCGGAGCGCGGCCGAACTTGCGATCAGCATGGCCGACAGCCTGCCCGGCGGTCATGCCGAACGGGCTTCGCTCCTGACGACGGCCGCGGTAGCTGTCTGGGCGGGCGGACGGCTGGCGGGCGTCCCTGACCCGAGATCCCTTAGCCTGACCTACTTGAGCGACGCGGTCCGGGCGAGCCGTCCCGACGACCCCGAGCGCGGCCGGCGGCTGGCCGGGCTCGGCATCGCGATCCTCACCCCGCGGGGCCACAACCCCACGGATCCGCTGCCCATGCCGCCGCCCGGCATCACCGCGCGCGAGCGTGACCAGGCCATCGACTACCTGGCCGAGGCGGCCGGGCTGCTGAGCGCCGCTCCCGGACAGGAAATGGCCGCGTCGGTCCTGCTCACGCTGGCCCGGCTGCGGCGGGCCCGCGCCGAGCCGGGCCGGGACGATGGCGCCGGGGCCCGGCAGGCCGGCCTGGCCGCGCTGGCCACCCGCGGGCTGGGGGTCTTCCTGCAGAGCGCGCGCCCGGTGCCGCGGTCATCGTGCGTCCGTCCGGCGAGGTCACGGTGCTGGCGCTGGCCGGGCTCGTCATCACCCCGGACAGCCCGGTGGGCCGGTACGCCCGTGCGCACGCGGGGTACCGGACCAGGGACCAGGGCAACCTGGCGCATCAACTGCGGATGGCCAGGCAGTGGGACGCCTCGCTGCGGGACATCAGGCAGGACCCCGAAACCGAAACCTCCGGGGCCGGCGCTGCGGCGGGCGGTCTTCTCCTACGCGGCCTCGGCCCGGCAGGTCGGCGAGGCCGTGGCCCGGCCGCGGCGGCCGTGGCGGCAGGCTCCGGCGTTCGTCGTCAACCCGCTGCTCGACCTGCCCTGGGCCAGTGCCGAAGCCCGGGCCATCCGGGCGGCGCACTGCCCGGACGCGCCGTCCCTCGGGCACCTGTCCGAGGGACAAGGCCGGGAGGTAACCCCGGCCGACGTGCTGGCCCTGCTGCCCGGTGCGGCCGCGGCCGGCGCATCGCTCCTGCACGTCAGCTGCCACGGCGGGGCCGCGGGCGTGCCGCTCGACTCGGCTCTCCTGCTCAGTGCCGGGCGGGAGCTCACGGCCGGGCGGATCCTGCGGCAGGCCCGCACCCGGGCCCCTGATGCCCCGGCCGGGCTGGTGGTGCTGGCCGCGTGCCTGAGCGACCTGACCGACGACGACCACGACGAGACGCTCACCCTGCCCACCACGTTCCTGAGCGCCGGAGCGGCTAGCGTCATCGGCACCCAGTGGGAGGTCCCTTGCGGATCATCTCGCTGAGCAGGGTCCCGGAAACCTCGCTGGCCGTGCCGCTGATCCTGGCGATCGGCCCGACGGGGGGAGGGCTGAACCCGAGCGCGGCGGCCAGATCCCGGGTGGCCGCGGCGGCGAAGGAGTCCCGCGCGTCGCGGACCTCCGTGCGGGTCAGCTCGGGCAGCAGCAGCCACAGTCGCGGCCAGGTGAACTCCAGATCCAGCCCGTACTGGTGGTAAACCCGAGAGCCCGCTGCCGCGAGCCGGTCCGCCATCCAGGTCGGATGGACCGGCCGGGCCAGGGCCCCCACGCTGGTCGAATAGCCGCCTGGTCCGGGCCGGCCAGCCGCTCGGACCGGCCGGAGAAAACCATTAGGCGTCCCTTCGGGTGCGTCCGCATAGTGGGGTTATGCGCGTGTCGTTTCCCCGGCTGCCGGAGCACCAGCGTGCCTACGCGCTGGTGGAACGGGACGACGGAGTCTGCTACCGGCTGTACGGCGGAACGGACCCGTTCCCCGGGCCGCAGCTGCCGCACGACCTGCGGCACCTGATCGCCGAGCGGGAACTCGGCATCACCGACGGCATCTGGGCGGGCATCGCGGCGGGTACCGTCGCCGGCCGGCCGGGCCTGCGGGCCGAACTGCTCGCCGACCTGGTGGAGTGCGTGGCCGTGCTTGATCACCCCACCCCCGCGCAGATCCGGCGGCTGGCGGGCATCAAGCTGGCCGCCCTGCCCGACGCGGACGCCGACGCGGACGCGGACGTGGACCCGGCGGCGATCGTCGCGGCGGCCACCGCGATGCAGGTGGAGGCGTCGCGGTGGGCGCGGCTGCGGGTCGGCGAGAAGCTCAGCTACCGGTGGCCGCCGGAGCCACGGCGGGCCAGCGGTGGCGGTGGGCACGCGCCCAGGCTCGTTAGGCCAGATAAAGGAAATATCAGGTTGTGCGGACCGGCGGCGAGCCACCAGCATGGGGCGATGGATGCGCGCCCGGATGAGGTCATCGAAGCCGGAGAGGTCACCCTGCGGCGATACCGCGAGGACGATCAGGACGCACTGCTCGAGACGGTGGTGGCCTCCGCTGACCACCTGCGCCCGTGGATGCCGTGGGCCCTGGAGTACAGCAGGCAGTCCCAGGCCGAGTTCCTGGCCGGGGCGGCTCACGACTGGGAGGCCGGCGTCGCCTACAACTACGCGATCACGACCGCGGGGGCTCTGGTCGGCGGCACCAGCCTGATGGCCAGGGTCGGGCCGGGCGGGCTGGAGATCGGCTACTGGGTTCATGGCGCCTACACCCGCCGCGGCCTGGCCACCACGGCCGCGGCGGCGCTGGTGGAGCAGGCCTTCCGGCTGCCCGGCATCGACTGGGTGGAGATCGTGCACGACGAGCTGAACGTGGCCAGCGGCGGCGTGCCGCGCAAGCTCGGCTTCACCGAGGTCGGGCGGCGCCGGCTCGACTTGCCATCGGCGGCCGGCACCGGGATGGGCGTGGTGTGGCGGCTGGTCAGGTAGCGTAAGCCGGCATGGGATACGGGCAGGCGAACCAGGTCGACCGCGAGCTGATGGCGCTGGCCCTCGGCCAGGCGCGGGTCAGCCTGGACTCAGGTGGCGTACCGGTCGGGGCCGTGCTTTCGGCCGGCGGCCAGCTGATCGCGGCCGGGCACAACGAGCGGGTGCAGCGGGGTGATCCGGTGGCGCACGGCGAGATCGCCTGCCTGCGCAACGCCGGGCGGCGGCCGTCCTACGCCGACACCACGCTGTACACCACGCTGTCCCCGTGCCAGCTGTGCACCGGGGCGATCCTGCTGTTCCAGATCCCCCGGGTGGTGGTCGGCGAGGCGCAGACGTATCTGGGTGACCTCGGCTTCCTGACCGACCGCGGCGTGGAGATCGTGCTGCTCGACGACGATGCCTGCGTGGCCGTCATGCGTGAGTTCCAGCAACGCTATCCGCAGGTGTGGAGCGAGGACATCGGCGGCCGCTGACACGAAAACCCCTCGCCGGGCCTGCCCGAATAAGTGGTGCCTTAACCGCGGTTGCGTAACGTCGGGGCAGACCGAATGATGAGTACGTGCAGGTACCTTCGCAGGTCGAATACGAACGGGCGACCAGCGTCGACCATGCGCTGATGCTGCTGAGCAGGCCGGACACCCACGTGGTGGCGGGCGGCCACAGCCTGATTCCGATGATGAAGCTGCGGCTGGCCCAGCCCGAGGTGCTGGTCGACATCAACGGGCTGACCGAGCTCGCCTTCATCCGGCGCGAAGGCGACCAGCTGTGCATCGGTGCCCTGGCCCGGCATGCGGACCTGCTCGACTCGGCCGTCGCCGGGGCACAGTTTCCCATCTTCGGTGACGCCGAACGCGTGGTCGCGGATCCGATCGTGCGCCTGTGGGGCACCGTGGGCGGGTCGCTGTGCCAGGCCGACCCGTCGGAGGACCTGTCCGCGGCGTTCGCGGCGGCGCGCGCGACGGCGGTCATCCGCGGCCGGGACGGCGACCGGACGGTCCCGGTCAGGGAGTTCCACCTGGGCCCCTACCAGACCGTCATCGGTCCGGGGGAGCTGCTGGCCGAGGTGCGGGTACCGGTGCGGCCAGGGACGGGCAGCGCGTACGAAAAGGTGGCCCGGCGGGTCGGCGACTGGTCGGTGGCCGCGGCCGGGGCGGTGCTGCGCCTGGGCGGCAGCGCGCCGCACCCGGTCATCACCTCGGCCGGCATCGGCCTGACCGCGGTGGGGGCCGAGCACTTCGTCGCGGCGCAGGCCGAGGACTTCCTGCTCGGCCGGCCCGCCGACGAGGAGAGCTTCGCCGCGGCCGGGCGGATCGCCGCCGAGCACTGTCACCCGGTCGCCGACCAGCGCGGTCCGCAGGACTACAAACGGCACCTGGTCGCTGAGCTCACCACCCGCGCCCTGCGCCGGGCCGCCGCCCGCATCACCCCGGAGGCGTGAACATGCGGGTGGCGGTCACCGTGAACGGCACCGAGTACGCCCGTGAGGTGGAGCCGCGGCTGCTGCTCATCCACTTCCTGCGCGACGAGCTCGGCCTGACCGGCAGCCACTGGGGCTGCGACACCTCGAACTGCGGCACCTGCGTGGTGTGGCTGGACGCCAAGCCGGTCAAGTCGTGCACGGTGCTCGCCGCCATGGCCGACGGGCGGGCGGTGCGGACCGTCGAAGGCCTGGCCGCCGGCGGCCGGCTCGACCCGGTGCAGCAGGGCTTCATCGAGTGCCACGGCCTGCAGTGCGGTTTCTGCACGTCCGGCATGATGATGACCGCGCGCTGGCTGCTCGACCACGACCCCGACCCGTCCGAGGCCGTTATCCGGGAGGCGATCTCCGGCCAGCTGTGCCGGTGCACCGGCTACGAGAACATCGTCCGGTCCGTTCGCTGGGCCGCGAAACACGCCAAGGACGGCGCGCCGTGACCGCCCCGGCCGGCCCGCCGGCCGTGACCGCCCCGGGCGCCCCGGCCGGGGCGCCGGCCGGGTTCGGGCGGCGGCTGCGCAAGGAGGACCAGCGGTTCGTCCGGGGCCAGGGCACCTACGTGGACGACGTGCAGCTGCCCGGGATGCTGTACGGGGCGGTGCTGCGCAGCCCGCACCCGCACGCTCGCATCGTGTCCGTCGACACCATCGCGGCGCAGGCTCACCCCAAGGTCAGGGCCGTGATCACCGGCGAGACCCTGGCCGCGAGAAACCTGGCCTGGATGCCGACCCTGTCCGGTGACACCCAGGCCGTGCTGGCCACCGACAAGGTGCGGTTCCAGGGCCAGGAAGTGGCGTTCGTGGTCGCCGAGGACCGGTATTCCGCCCGGGACGCGCTCGAGCTGATCGACGTGGAGTACGAGCCGCTGCCGGCCATGGTGGACGCGCTGCGGGCGCTGGATCCCGGCGCGCCGGTCGTCCGGGACGACCTGGACCGCGAGCCCGGGCGCCCGGCCAACCACATCTTCGACTGGGAGGCAGGCGACGCCGGACGCACCGAGGCGGTGTTCCGCGACGCCGAGATCACGGTCAGCCAGGACATGCTCTACCCGCGGGTCCATCCGGCCCCGCTGGAGACCTGCGGCGCGGTCGCGGACTACGACCAGGTGTCGGGCAAGCTGACGATCTGGGCCACGTCCCAGGCCCCGCACGCGCACCGCGTCCTGTACGCGATGATGACGGGCGTGCCCGAGCACAAGATCCGGGTGATCTCGCCCGACATCGGCGGCGGTTTCGGCGCCAAGGTGCCCATCTACCCCGGCTACCTGTGCGCGATCGTCGGCTCGATGCTGACTCACCGGCCGGTGAAGTGGATGGAGGACCGGTCCGAGAACCTGATGTCCACCTGCTTCGCCCGGGACTTCCACATGCACGGGGAGCTGGCGGCCAGCCGGGACGGCAGGATCAGGGCGGTGCGGGTGAAGGTGCTCGCCGACCACGGCGCCTTCAACGGGGTGGCCCAGCCCAGCAAGTACCCGGCCGGGTTCTTCGGCGTGTTCACCGGCTCCTACGACCTGGAGGCCGCGTACTGCGAGGTGACCGGCGTGTACACGAACAAGGCGCCGGGCGGCGTCGCGTACTCCTGCTCGTTCCGCATCACCGAGGCGGTGTACCTGGTCGAGCGGATGGTCGACGTGCTGGCCTTCGAGCTGGGCATCGATCCCGCCGAGCTGCGGCTCCGCAACCTGCTGCGGCCGGCTCAGTTCCCCTACACCTGCCAGACCGGCTGGGTCTACGACTCCGGCGACTACCCACGCGCGCTGCGCCTGGCCATGGAGATCGCGGGCTACGACGCCTTGCGCAAAGAGCAGGATGCCGAACGGCTCCGCCATCACCTCATCGGCATCGGCATCAGCTTCTTCACCGAGGCGGTCGGGGCCGGCCCGCGCAAGCACATGGACATCCTCGGCTTCGGCATGGCCGACGGCGTGGAGCTGAGAATCCACCCGACCGGCACGGCGGTGCTCCGGATCTCGGTGCAGACCCAGGGTCAGGGTCACGAGACGACGTTCGCGCAGATCGTCGCCGAGGAACTCGGCATCGGTGCCGATGACGTGGAGGTCGTCCACGGGGACACGGACCAGACGCCGTTCGGCCTGGGCACCTACGGATCCCGGTCGACGCCCGTGTCCGGCGCCGCCACGGCCATCGTGGCCAGGAAGGTGCGTGACCGCGCCCGGATCGTCGCCGCGGCGATGCTCGAGGTCGACCCGGCGGACCTGGACTGGGAACGCGGCCGGTGGTTCGTCCGCGGCGACCCGGACTCCGGTGCCTCGATGGCGGAGATCGCGATGGCCGCGCATTCGGACCTGGAACTGCCCGACGGCGTCGAGGGGCAGCTGGACGCGACCTGTGTCTACAACCCGCCCAACCTCACCTACCCGTTCGGCGCGTACATCTGCGTGGTCGAGGTGGACCCGGGCACCGGCGAGGTCGTGGTCCGGCGGTTCGTCGCGGTGGACGACTGCGGGGTGCGGATCAACCCGATGATCGTCGAGGGGCAGGTGCACGGCGGGCTGGCGGACGGGATCGGGATGGCCCTGATGGAGTCGATCGCCTTCGATGCCGACGGCAACTGCCTGGGCGGCTCGTTCATGGATTACCTGCTGCCGACCGCGCTGGAGTGCCCGTCCTGGGAGCTCGGCGAGACCGTCACCCCGTCCCCGCACCATCCGATCGGGGCCAAGGGAGTGGGCGAGTCGGCCACGGTCGGGTCGCCGCCCGCGGTGGTCAACGCGGTCATCGATGCCCTGCGCCCGTACGGCGTGCGGCACGCGGACATGCCGCTCACCCCGGCCCAGGTGTGGCGGGCCATCCAGGGCCGGCCGTTCCGCACGGACCTGGCCATCAGCTGACTCTCCCGCAAAGCTAAACTGGTGACATATGAGCAGCGTGTTGACAGATGATCTGCAAGAGCGGTTCCCCGCCGTCGGCGCGCTGTCGGACGCCCTGTCCACGGCCGGCTACCTGGCCGGCGACCAGCTGGCCGCCGCCCTGTTCCTGGCCGTCCGGATGGGGCAGCCGATCCTGCTCGAGGGCGAGCCGGGCGTCGGCAAGACCGAGGCGGCCAAGGCGCTGGCGTCCGCGCTGGACACGCCGCTGATCCGGCTGCAGTGCTACGAGGGCATCGCGGCCTCCGAGGCGCTGTACGAATGGAACTACCCCCGCCAGCTGCTGGCCATCAGGCTGGCCGAGGCGGCCGGTGAGCACATCCGCGACAAGGACCTGTTCACCCGGGAATACCTGCTGTCCCGGCCGCTGCTCACCGCCCTGCTGCATCCAGGGCCGCGGCCCGCGGTGCTGCTCATCGACGAGGTTGACCGCGCCGACGACGAGTTCGAGGCGTTCCTGTTCGAGCTGCTGGCCGAGTCGGCCGTCACCATCCCCGAGCTCGGGACGCAGACGGCGATCCTGCCGCCGGTCACCGTGCTGACCTCCAACCGGACCAGGGACCTGCACGACGCGCTCAAGCGCCGGTGCCTGTATCACTGGATCTCCTACCCGGACACCCCCCGGGTGGCAGAGATCATCAGGCGCCGGGCCCCCGCCTCCGGCGACCAGCTGGCCGGCCAGGTCGCCGCCGCGGTGCACCGGCTGCGCCGCCTGGATCTCACCAAGCCGCCGGGCATTTCCGAGGCGATCAGCTGGGCCTCCGCGCTGAGCGTCTTCGGCGCGGACGAGCTTTCCGCTCCGATGGCCGACCAGACCATGAGCACGGTGCTCAAGTACCCAGAAGACGAGGAACTGGTCCGCCGCGCCGGGCTGGCCGCGGTGGTCAGCCCGTGACCGCGCCGGGGTTCCCGTGACCGCGCGGGGCGCGGAGTGAGCGTGCCGCTGGGTGGCGTGCTCGCGGCGCCTCGGTCGGCGCCCGATGTCGCGGCGCTGGCGGCCGTGCTCGGGACCGCGCTGCACGCGGCCGGGCTCCCGGTCGGGCCCGATCGGTGCGAACGGCTGGCCCGGGCGGTCACGGTCATGGGGGTCACCTCGGTGGCCGAGCTCCGGGCCTGCGCACTGGCCACGCTGGTGTCCGACCCGGGCCAGATGAGCGTCTTCGACCGGGTGTTCGCGGCGTTGTTCGGCGCTCCGTCGCCGCTCCCCGGCCAGCCGCCGGCCGATCCCGGATACCAGCCCGCGGACGCCGGCGGCGGCTCGTCACCCGCCGCCCGGTCCCAGGGCGACCCCGGTCAGTGGCCCGCCGGGATGCATGTCTCCGAGGGTCCCGCGGCCCGCGCCGACGGCGCCGAACCGCCGGCCGATGCGGCCGCCATCCGCCGGGTCGCGTCGGCGGCCGAGCGGCTACGCGGTCGTGACTTCACCCAGCTGTCCGACACCGAACTGCAGCAGCTCACCGGGCTGATGCGCGAGATGAGCCTGGCCGTCCCGCCCCGGCGCACCCGCAGGTACCGGCCGGCCCGTGACGGCAAGCGGCCGGACCTGCGCCGTACCCTGCGCCAGGCGCGGCGCAGCGGCGGCGAGGCGATCACGTTCGCGCGCCGGGCGCCGCGGGTCAAACCGCGCCGCCTCATCGTGCTCTGTGACATCTCGGGCTCCATGGAGCCTTACGCCCGGGCGCTGCTGATGCTCCTTTACTGCCTGAACGGCGGCCAGCTGCGCGGCGGGCAGAACCGGCCCGAGGTGTTCAGCTTCGCGACCAGGCTGACCCGGCTGACGCCGGCGCTGGCCGCCGCGACCCCGGACACGATGCTGGCCAAGGCGGGCGAGGCGGCACCCGACTGGTCGGGCGGGACCAGGATCGGCGCCGCGATCAAGGAGTTCAACGATCATTACGGCTGCCGCGGCCTGGCCCGGGGTGCGGTGGTCCTCATCATTTCCGACGGCTGGGAGACCGGCGAGCCCGAGCTTCTCGGCGCGCAGATGGCCAGGCTGTCGCGGGTCGCGCACCGGATCGTGTGGGCGAACCCGAGGACCTCCTCGCCGCGGTACCGGCCCGAGGTGGGCGGCATGGCCGCGGCCTGGCCATACTGCGACGCCGTGGTGAGCGCGCACAACCTGGACGCGCTCGATGACCTGCTCAGCGCGCTCGGCGCCCGCTGATTCGCTATCGCGGGTGTCCGCATAAGGGCCCTTCCCGTGCTGAACCCCAGGTAGCAGTAGTCCGAGTCCAGGCACAACGGGGCCGATGTAGCAGCGCAGAGTCCGCGCTAGCAGCCGCCGCGCCCGTCGGCTCAGGAGACGTTGACCCGGACGGTGTGATAGCCGGTCGCGCCGTTCGGCTCGGTTTTGTGCACCACCGCGGTCTGGGTGTACCCGGACTTGTCAGTGGCCCGGACCTGGAGCACGTGCTGCCCCGGGGTGGCGTCCCAGACGTAGTACCACTGACGCCAGGCGTCGATGGTGTCCTGGACGGCCATCGTCGCGTTGTACCAGGTGCCGTCGACCGACACCTCGACTGCCTCTATCCCGGTGTGCTGGGCCCAGGCCACCCCGGCGATCGTCACCTGACCCGAGGTCAGCTCGGTGCCGCTGGCCTTCGGGACGTCGATGCGCGACTCGGTCTTGATCGGTCCCTGCTGGGACCACCCTTGCTTCACCCAGTAGGCGCTGAACGCTCCGAACGTGGTGAGTTCCATGTCGACGACCCACTTGGTCGCGGACACGTAGCCGTACAGGCCGGGTATCACCGCCCGCACCGGGTAGCCGTGCTCGGCCGGAAGCAGCTGGCCGTTCATGCCCACCGCCAGCATCGACTTGCGGCCGTCCAGGACCGGGTCGGTCGCCACGCCGATCGTCATCCCGTTGACGTCCCGCATGACGATCTGGTCGGCGCCGGACTGTATCCCCGCCTCGCGCAGCACGTCGGCCAGCATGATGCCCTGCCAGCGGGCGTTGCCGATGTACCCGCCGCCGACGGATTCCGACACGCAGGTCAGGGTGACGTCGTGCTCGACCATCGGCCGCCGGATCAGGTCGTCGAAGCTGAGGACAATCGGCTTGTCCACCATGCCGTGGATGCGCAGCTGCCAGGTGGACGCCTTGACCTGCGGGACCACCAGGGACGTGTCGACCCGGTAGAACGACGATTCAGGCGTGTAGAACGGAGCCAAGCCCGCGATGTTCAGCGTCTCGTCGGCCGGCAGCGGCGTCATCGGGGCGATCTTGAGTTCCGGGGGCGGCGCCGCAGCCTGGGACATGGACTGGGACGGAGCGGCGAGCTTAGGCGTCGTCCGGAGCGTGCGGAAGCGTTTGCCGATCAGGAGCTCGCCGCCTACTCCGGCCGCGGCCGCCGCTACCGCGGTGACGCCGCCCGCGGCCAGGAACTTGCGCCGGTTAACGGTGGTCGTCATCGCGCTCTCCGGCGGCCGCCGTGTCCAGGCTGGAGCGGGGCGACCGGTGCCAGCGGCGCGGACGCCCGTTGCAGCCACCGCAGCGCCGCGAGACCCGCGACGCCGCCGATAACCGCCGGCCCGACGTCGGTCATTCTGCCCTCCGGCCTGGTGATCGCGATGAAGGCGCTGAACAGGGTAAACGTCGCGAGGATGGCCACGCCGAGCGCCCCGGCGCGCCGGCTCAGCACGCCCATCCCCAGCGCCAGGCAGGCGATCAGGAGATACATGCCGAGCAGCAGCACCGTCCGCCCGTGGCTGCCGAAGTGCGCCGTCGCGGCGCTCCTCAGCGTGGCCGGCACCCGGTCGACGAACACGTCGCCCATGGCGATGACCGGCGCGGCCGTCGGCCGGACGAACGCCGCGACCAGGGTGGAGACGCCCGTCGCGACGGCCACGGCCAGCAACCCCGTCACCGCGCTGACGGCCAGCCCGCGCCGGCCCGCCTCCCGCCTGCGGTCCTGTTCAGCCCGCCAGCTGTCCGGGTGCAGCCAGGCGTCGGGAGCCGTGAGCATCGCCCCGGAGTGCCCGGACACCCCGGGCGCGGAGAACGCATCCGGGCCGGGGTAGTCATCCGGGCCGGGGTACCCGGCCGGACCGGGGAAGCCGTCCTGAGCTCCGTCGAACCCGTCCGTGACGGTGCGATAGTCGCTGCCGTTCCAGTCGTATCCCTCGGCCGCGTCGGCGTACCCCCCGTAACGCTCCACCCGCCCCGCATAGGCATCAGCGGCCGGGGCGTACCCGTCAGCGGCCGGGGCGTACCCGTCAGCCACCGGGGCGTACCCGTCAGCCACCGGGGCGTATTCGCCGGCGTCCGGGTACGCGCCGTTGGTCACCGGGGCGTAAGCATCGGCGGCCGGGGCATACGCGCCGTCGGGCCCGGCGTAACCGCTCGGCGAGCTGCGGTAGTCGTACCCGCCTCCGTCGAAGCTGTCTCCGGTCTCGGCGTAGCCGTCGCGGGTCCCGACGTAGCTGTCGCCGGCGTAGTCAACCCGGTCGTAACCGTTCCCAGGCTCGGCATAACCGTTCTGGGTACCAGCGACGTAGGCATTTCTGGCTCCGTAGCCGTAGTCGGCATCACCGCCGGCGTAGCCGTTCCCGGCATCCGCGGGGCCGTAGCCGTCCGCCGGGGCGTAGCCGTCCGCCGGGGCGTAGCCGTCCGCCGGGGCGTAGCCGTCCGCGGGGGCGTAGCCGTCCGCGGGGGCGTAGCCGTCCGCGGGGGCGTAGCCGTCCGCGGGGGCGTAGCCGATCCTGGCGGCGGCGAAGGTGTCCGTGGCTACGGCCGACGGATAGCCATGGCGGCCCAATCCACTGGCCGCGCGCTGGTACCCGATCTGGCGCGGGTAGGCGGCGGTCGCCTGGTGAGCGCCCTGACGATCCGTCCCGAACCGGCCGTCGAGGTGCTCCTCGTCCCGGTAGACGTCGCCGTCCTGGTAGGACGGCCACGCTTCGGGCGGGGTCGCCTGCGGCCAGCGCCCCTGCGGGGGCGGCTGGTAGTGCGCCGGATCGTAGCTCATATCTCTATTCACGGTCCTGGAGGCTGGTGTCGTTCGGTATTTGCCTCGCGGGTAACCAACCGGTAAGAAAGCGCAGAATCCCCGCGCCTCAGGCCCGTCATACGGCTCAGGCCCCAAGGCCGTTTAACTTGCGGCCGGCTGTCCCGGGCGGACTGCCCTGCGAACGAGTCCCGCCTAGGCAAACCAGCTGAAGCATGGCGAATATAGATAGTATGTGTCACTAGCTCTCCTATAGGGGAACCAGTGACACACAATGAATTCGAAAGATGCCGCTCATGAGGGTAAGGGGCCTGAAGGTGCTGGAGAGGCTGCATGCCTGGCATTCTGTGGTCGGAGCCAGGGCTGAGGGGCATCGGCTCAGACCCGGGCTTCGTACGTCTGGTCACCGGCCAAGACCGCAACCCGGCGCGGCAGGGGTTCGCTGGCGACGCCGTCGTCGGCGTCGATCGGGGCAAGCCCCGGGGCGGCCACAAGTCCGGCGGTGGCGGGCAGCGGCCTGGTGATGCCGGCACCGCGCCTGGCCAGCTCGTAGCGGACGAGCCAGCCGCCCGCTACGACCAGCACGGGTATCCCGTAGGCGACCGCGTAGTCCAGCCGCGGGGGCGCGGTGAACCTGCCCATGTCCGGCTCGGCGGCGTAGTACGCGCCCGCGGCGAAGGCAAGCCATTCCGGTTGACCGTCCAGGGCGACCAGCATCACCAGGATCAGCGTGTACCACTGGTAGTGCGGTGTGGTGACGGCCAGCGCGGCCGCGGTCATCAAGAGGGCACCCCGCCAGGGCCGGCCGGGGTCGCCGAACTGCAGGATGGCCAGCGCGACCGCAGCCAGGATGAGAACCGCCATGGCGGAGGCCAGCGGCCCGGTGACGAACAGGCCGATGATCCCGTACCTGGTCCCCTTGGTGTAGTCCTCCTGCTGCAGGTAGCCGGGCAGGAATCCGATCACCTTGCTGCCCACCGCGAGCACGTGCGGGACGTAGACCGCGATGAACGCGCTGCTCGCGGCGGCAACGACGGGGAACCAGCGACGCCGCGCGCCCCCGCCCCGGGCTAGCAGCCCCGGTAGGGTCAGCGCGGGCGTCGGCTTGGTCGCGATGGCCAGGCCGAGCAGAATCCCGCCGAGTACGGTCCGGCGGGTGCTGCGGGCCGTGGCCAGCAAGATCATCGCAGCCGTGGTGATGGCCACCGCGACCACGTCCACATGGGCGCTGTTGCCCGCCTCCAGGGCGACCATGGGACACCAAGACCACAGCGCGGCCGTGCGCGGATCCCGGCCCAGCCGTCTCAAGCCGAACAGCAGCAGCACCGTGATGAGCACGGCGACCAGCGCCGTGGTCGCCTGAATAGGCGTGCTCGAGTCACTGCCCGTGGGCAGGTAGTGCACGCCCAGGAAGTACGCCTCGGCGACCGGCGGATAGATGGTGGGCACGGTCGGCCGGTTGATCGCCGTGCAGCCTGCGGCGAGTTCGGCCGCCGGGTCGCTGCTGACGTCGGACTGTGACACGCAGTACTCGGCTCCCGGGTGGAACAGGAACTCGTCGCGCAGGCCGGTGAGCTGCCTGGCCGTGGGCACGTACTGGTACGGGTCGACGCCGGCTGCCTGCACCCGGCCGTCCCAGATGTAGCGGTAGAGGTCGTTGCTGTTCTGCGGCGGCGCGGACATCGCGGTGAGCTGGAGGGCGATGCCGCCGAGCACGATGAGGACGGCCGAGGCCCGCAGCGGCACCTTCCGCAGCAGCCAGGCGGCGCCGATGAACGCGAGCCAGGCGCCGATGAGCAACGGCAGCGGCCGTATCCGGGCCGGATCCAGGGCGGGACGGACGAGCAGCAGGACCAGGCCGGCCAGCGCGCCGAGGGCCAGGATGATCGCGATCGCGCGAAGTTTTGCGTTCATGCTGCTCAGAAGCCTTCTCGATCGATTGCGAGGGCATCCGCGGGCGAGCTGGCAGCCTGACCTGACGCAGACACCAGGGATCGTTCGGAAGAAATTCGGGTGGCACCTATGGATGCGAACCACCGTCCGTCGACCGTCCAGATCTCGACTTCACCCAGCCCGGCGTCGTCGGCGACTTCGGTGATGTGATCAGCGCCGACGTAGGCCCAGGGAAACCAGGCGCTGGCGGAGCCCGCGTAGCACAGCCGGACCTGCTCGCGGCGCAGCGGCGACCCGGGCGGCTCGAGTTCGACGATGGCGTGGCCGTTCGGTGAGAGCAGCTCAGCCACCCGGCTGAGCAGGGCGGACGGATCTCCGCCGATCCCGATGTTCCCGTCCGCGAGCAGCACCGCGGTCCAGCGGCCGGTACCAGGCACCCGGTCGAACACGTCGCGCAGCATCACCAGCGCGCCCGCCGACCGGGCCAGGTCCACGGCGTAGGGCGTGATGTCGATGCCGAGCGCGGGGATGCCGCGTTCGGCCAGGGCCACGGTCAGCCGGCCCGGGCCCGAGCCGATGTCGAGGGTCGGCCCCTCGCACCGGTCGATGATCGACCTGTCACCGGGGCTTTCGTGCAGCCAGCCATCCACGGAGAGCGGCTTGCGGCTGCCGTCGGTGTGCTCGATCTCCGGCCGCGCCCGGCCGGCCAGCGCGTGCTCGTAAAGTTCTCCGATCACGCAAACTCCTACCCTTAGTGGCTGGATGATCGCTAAGGCTGATGCGATACCCGGCTGCGATCGTTCGTCTGCCCCACCGGTCAAGGCGGCGCGGGAAGCAGCCTTTAGTGTTAACCCAGCTGAGCTGCGTGGGGGGCTAGTTCGGCCCCGATCGGGGCGGACCTCACACAATCGTCACTCTGCTTACGGACTGGTGACGCTTTTGACCTGTTTACTGGCTTGGATGGAGGTCAACGTCTTACCTTGGAGGCATAGCCCCTTGTCTTAATTACCAGAACGGAAAACCTTGGCCAGTAACCCCGATCCGCCCGGCAGGATCGTCGTTGTCGACGACGACCCCACCGTGGCGGACGTCGTCGGGCGGTACCTCATACGAGACGGTCATACGGTCGAGTGCGTACACGACGGATACGAGGCATTGCGCCGGGTAGCGGAGGAGCCGCCCGATCTCGTCGTGCTCGACCTGATGCTGCCCGGCATGGACGGTCTGGAGGTGTGCCGCAGGCTGCGGGCCCGCTGGCCGATTCCGGTGGTCATGCTGACCGCCCTCGGCGACGAGACCGACCGCCTGATCGGCTTCGAGACGGGCGCCGACGACTACGTCACCAAGCCCTTCAGCCCACGGGAACTGGCGCTCCGGGTGCGCTCGGTGCTGCGCAGGTCCCGCGGCGCGGGCCTGCCGGACAAGGCCGACCTCGGGGCCATCGTCGACGGCGACCTGGTGGTCGACCTGTCCGCCCACGAGGTCAGGATCGACGGCAAGCTGGTCCAGCTGACCTCGCGGGAGTACGACCTGCTGGTTTTCCTCATGCAGAACCCGCGCAAGGCATTCACCAGGGAACAGCTGCTCACCGAGGTGTGGAGCTGGAGCTTCGGGGATACGTCCACCGTCACCGTGCATGTCCGTCGGCTCAGGGAGAAACTCGAACCCGACCCGACGCTGCCCAGGCGCATCGTCACGGTCTGGGGAGTCGGGTACCGCTACGAGCCGGAGGCAGCATGAGCGGGCGACCTAGCCTGAGCGACGAGGGAATGCGGCGCCTGAGGGCGCCTCGGAGACGCGCGGGAGACACAGCATGAGCGCGTCGGAGAGGTGCGGCGTTGCCTGGACTGAGGAGCGAGGCACGAGCGACGAGGGAATGCGGCGCCTGAGGGCGCCTCGGAGACGCGCGGGAGACACAGCATGAGCGCCCTGGCGGATGGGAGCCTGTCCCTGCCGGCCGGCATCCAGTGGTCGGACCTGGCGTTCATCTCCCAGTACGTGCTGATCATCGCGCTGATCACCACCGGTATCGGGATCGTGGTGCTGAGGCAGCTGGCGGGACGTTCGATCGCCCTGATGGTCGCCGTCGTGGTGGTCGTCTGTCTGGTCACCGCGATGGCCGGCGTCGGCGTCATCGCGTACCGGATGGTGGGGACCTCCTCGGAGCGCGACGACATCCTGGACCTGATGGCGATCGCCGGCCTCGCGGGACTCGCGGTCGCCCTGTTCGTGGGGCGCAGGCTGACCAAGGCCAGCCATTCGATCTCGGCCGCGGTCCAGAATGTCAGCGAAAGCGGCATCTACGTCGCGCCGCAGATGACGCTGCCCGCCGAACTCTCCGAACTCTCCGACGAGCTCACGGCGACGCACGAGCGCCTAGCCCAGGCGCGATCCAGGGAGCGCACCCTGGAGGCCAGCCGGCGGGAACTCGTCGCCTGGGTCAGTCACGACCTGCGCACCCCGCTGGCCGGCTTGCGCGCCATGGCCGAGGCGCTCGAGGATCAGGTCGTCATCGATCCGCGCGAGGTGTCCCAGTACCACACCCAGATCCGCCGCGAGGTGGACCGGCTGACCCTGATGATCGACGACCTGTTCGAGTTGTCCAAGATCCACGCGGGCGCGTTGCGGCTATCGCGGCGCCTGGTCGGACTCGAGGATCTGGTCGCCGAGGTCGTGGCCAGCGCCGAGCCGGTGGCCAGGGCGAAGGGCGTCCGGCTGACCGGAGCCGCCGTGCGTGGCATGCCGGTCTTCGTCGACTCCGCAGAGATGGGCCGGGCGCTGCGCAACTTGGTGACCAACGCGATCAGGCACACGCCGGCCGACGGCGGGGTCGACGTGCTGGCTGAGGTCCAGAACGGGATGGCCTGCGTAAGCGTGGCAGACGCGTGCGGCGGCATTCCGCCCGGGGACCTGCCGAGAGTGTTCGATGTGGCGTTTCGCGGTGAGTCGGCTCGCACGCCGGGACCGCAGGAGGGCGCCGGGCTCGGCCTTTCCATCGCGCGAGGCATCGTCGAGGCGCACTCGGGCCAGATCGCGGTGCGCAATGCGGGTCCTGGCTGTCAGTTCCTGATCAGGTTGCCGCTCGCCCGTCCAGGCGTACCCGCGAGCAACCGCACCGTCCCCCGGCACCGCACCCCCGCCGCCAGCTCCGACCAGTCCCGGGCCATTACCGCGCACTGACCTCCGGCGCGATCCCTGACGTCCCTCACGCCGCACCAGTCCCGATTGTCCCTCCCCAGCCCGCACACTGCCATTTACCGTGGTGGATCCGGGCTTCGCGGTGGATCCGGTGCACGGGGATGCACCAGATACTCCATGAAGCCCGGATCCACCACAATCCTCCCCCGGGCCGTCGCAGCACAGGAAACACGCATCCTCTTCTGCCACACACGAACCAAGCCCAGCGGGCCAGCGGCCGCTGGCAGCATGGCCGCCGCCACGCTTTGGGTGCGCGACAAGTTATCTCGGGGCCAGCTAGTTTGCGCTGGTAGAGGCTTCCTGCTAGTTGCGCGTCCGGCCACCAGATCGGAACCACTCCGGCCACCGGGCACCGCACCAGCCGCCCCGGCCACCCAACCCTCCGGCCCGCCGCACAAAAGCGGCAATACTGACTCTCGTCCAGGAATTCGAATTACCGTGGATACTTGCCTCCCCTATGAGGGTAGTAACGATCCACGGTCACAGCAGAGCCCTGGCAGGGACCGGGCGAACGAGGCAGCCGGGACACGCGAGGCCACCGGGACAGGCGGGTCCAGGCACCGGCCTGCTGCACCGTCGGGAGCTGAGACTACGGGAACGGCGGGCTAGGAGCGGGCGCCGGCGAGGGTGGCGGGCTCGCGGAGGGGGGCGTGGGCGAACTCGGCCATGCCCGCGGCGAACCGGGTCTGGGCCCGGAAACCGAGGTCGCGGGTCGCGCGCTCCGGGGAAGCCACGATGTGCCTGACGTCGCCGAGGCGGAACTCGCCGGTCACGACCGGCTCGATGTCGCCGAATCCGGCAGCCAGCGTGGTGGCCATCTC
>JBEKKH010000013.1:0-32302 GCA_050010815.1 Streptosporangiaceae bacterium
CAGGTTCCAGCGCGGCCAGGACCGAGGCCAGCAGGTCCGCGCGGACGTCGTCCAGGGCCACGGCGCCGCTGAGCCGGGCGGCGAACGCGGCCACAGCCGCGTCCGCGTCGTAGCGGGCCCGGTTGAACCGCCGGTCCACGGCCCGCTGCACCCGCCGCCGCAGCGGGCTGAACAAGGCTGCCGCGGCCAGCGTGGACGCGGCCACCGCGACCGGTGACGAAATCGACAGCACCTGGGTGGCGAGCAGCACCAGCCCCGCGTACAGGCCGACCAGCAGCCCGGTGACCACCGCATACGCCAGCGTCCGGGAGATCAGCCGGTCGATGTCATACAGCCGGTACTTCAAGATCGCGACACCCATGCTGACGGGCAGCGCGAGGACCGCGACAGTGCCCAGGCTGCCCACGAGGTGCAGAACCCCGGACGGGTTGCCCGACAGCGGGACGCCGAGCCCGCCGCCGACAAGCGCCACCGCTGACCCTCCGACCAGCCACTTCAGCTGCAGCCTTCGTTCACCTGAGGAGCGCCGGTAGCTGAGTGCCTGGCCAACGAAGGATGCCAGCCAGAACACCAGCAGCGCCGGGAAAAACACGCGTTGCACTGCGCCCCACCAGACCGCGGACCCCGTCGGATGGTTCAAGATCTGGAGGTTCCCGCCGGAATCTACGTGGACGTTGTGCCCGATGATGGCACCGGCCGAGATGATGACGGTACCCGCGATCCACGCGGCCGCCACGGCGAGATAAGCCCACAGCACCCACCGCCAGCGCGGTGACGGAAGCCGGCCGTCAGGGAAAAGCAGGACGGTCAAGCCGAACAGAGCGATCGCCGGTGCCCAGCTGGGCTGCAGCAGTACGCCGACCCAGCCCAGCGGCAGGCCACCATGACGGAGCCGGTAGTCGGCCACCACGTAGGATCCGGCGTCGCCGCTGAGGACCAGGAAGGCCACCGCGCCGAGCATGAGCCAGCCCAGGGGGTTCCGCGGCCGCCGCCAGGCCACGACGAAGCCCAGCACGGCGAAAACCGGGCCCAGCACGAAGGTTGCGCCCCCTGAGCCGACGTTCTGGCGGGCGAAGATGCCGAGCGGGATCGCGGCGACCGTCAGCGCCAGCACCAGTCCGCCGAGCAGCACGGCGCCGGCGGGCGATGCCAGCCGGAAGGCAGAACGGCGGGCCGCGACTTCCCCCGTCGCCGGCGCCTGCCCGCTTGCCGGCTGTCTCATCCCCACGAAACGCAACGCTACGCCGGGACCGTTCCGCGAACGTTACGGCTCAGCTAGCAGTGCCGCTGACCTGGGGGCCGATCTCGTGGCACGGGGGAATTCGAGTTGCGCAATCCGGCGCGACGCGGTGCCCGGGGCTAGGTTTCAGGTATGCCTTCGATTGACGACATCGCGGCGGAGTACGTGGAGCGGGCCGCCGCCCTGGACCCGTGCTACGCCACTTACGCCGGGATCGCGGGGCACGACCACGAGCTGCCGGATCTCGGTGCTGACGGGTTCGCCGGACGGGCCGGGCTGGATCGCTCAACCCTCGCGGCCCTTGACGCGGCCGAAGCCCCGCAGCCGCGCGAGCAGGCCGCGCGGGCCGCGATGCGGGAGCGCCTGGCACTGACGGTGGAGTGCTACGACGCCGGGGACACCACCAGCGAGCTCAACACCATCAGCAGCTGGGTGCAGAGGGTGCGCGAGGTCTTCGACCTGATGCCCACGCAGGGCGAGAAGGCCGCGGCCGATATCGCCAGGCGGATGGCCGCGGTGCCGCGGGCTTACCGCCAGTTGTCCGCGACCTTGCTCGACGCGGCCAGGGATGGCCGCTGCGCGGCCAGGCGGCAGGTCGAGGAGGTCGCCGGGCAGTGCGCGGCCTGGGCCAGGCCGGGGGATTCCTTCTATTCAGGACTGGCCGGGCGGCTGACCGCAGTCCCGGACTCGCTGCGCAGGGAGCTGGACATAGCCGCGCGCGCGGCCACGGCCGCCACGGCCGAGCTTGGCGCCTTCCTCGACCGCGAGCTGATGCCGCTGGCCCCGGAGAAGGATGCCTGCGGGCCTGAGGTCTACACCCGGGCCTCGCGGCACTTCCTCGGCGCCGCCGTGGATCTGCGGGAGGCCTACGCCTGGAGCTGGGAGGAGATCGCCCGGCTGCGGGCCGAGATGGCGCGGGTCAGTAACCTGGTCCGGCCCGGGGCCACCGTGGAGGAGGCCGTGGCGATCCTGGACGAAGACCCGGCCCGGCGCGTCGAGGGGCGCGAGAACTTCCGTGCCTGGATGCAGGAACTGGCCGAGCGCACCATTTCGGAGCTGCACGGGACGCACTTCGACATCCCGCAGCCCGCGCACCGGGTCGAGGCCGCGATCGCACCCACCAACGACGGAGGGATCTGGTACACCGGGCCCTCCGAGGACTGGTCCCGGCCCGGGCGGATGTGGTGGTCGGTGCCGGACGGCGTTGAGGCTTTCTCCACCTGGAAGGAGGTCACGGTCGTCTATCACGAGGGCGTTCCCGGCCATCATCTGCAGATATCGCACGCCATGGCGGACAGGGAGGGCCTGAACCGCTGGCAGCGCATGTCCTGGGTATCGGGCCACGGCGAGGGCTGGGCGCTCTACGCCGAGCGGCTCATGGGAGAACTCGGGTACCTGGACGACCCGGGGGCATATCTGGGGATGCTCGACAGTCAGCAGCTGCTCGCCGTCCAGGTGCCCCTGGACATCGGGGTGCACCTGGAACTGGATGTTCCACGGGGCACTGGCTGGCGCGAAGGCGAGCGCTGGAATGCCGAGATCGCCTGGGAGCTCCTGCGCGCCCACTCCAGCTGGGATGAACGGCAGCTGCGCTCTGAGCTACGCCGCTGCCTCGGCATGCCGGGTCAGGCCCCTTCATACACCCTTGGTGAACGGATCTGGCTGCAGGCCAGGGAGGATGCCATGGCACGGGCCGCAGGAGCCTTCAGCCTCAAGGACTTTCACGCCAGGGCGCTCAGCCTGGGCGCTATGGGTCTTGACCCGTTGCGCGAGGCGCTCGCCCGCGTCTAAGGACGCTCAGCAAAGCACTCCCCGGGAGGGAAACCACATCCAGGTGGCGCCGATATCGCAGCGTTACTTGTCGCGATCGGTGGAGTCAGGAGGAGGCCGAGTCGCGCGGTCGTAGGCTTCCTGCGACGCTGACACGTCGCCGAGGTGCGCGATCGACCATTCCTCCAGCGCGCGCAGCGGCTCGCGCAGGGTGCGGCCCGCCTCGGTGAGCGTGTACTCGACGCGGACCGGGACTTCGGGGTAGACGGTGCGGCGCACGAGCCCGTCCCGTTCAAGGGCGCGGACGTCGTCGTGGGTGCCCTCGCCCCGCGCGGCCCGCTGGCCGGCACCTTTCGCGATGTCTACCGCACCATCGCGCGCCTGGCCGATGCCGCAGGCGCACCCCTGTTCGTCGTCGGCGGCTACTCCTCGCTGCGCCCGGCGCCCGGGGAGGATCGCTTCGTCACCGACCTCAGCCACATCCCCGCAGAGCTCCACGACGAGATCCGCGCCGGGGCGGCGCTCATCATTGAGGACCTCCCGGCCACGCCCGCGACACTGGACTGGGTCTTTGTGAGCCCGGCGCTCAGGTTCGGCGCACGTATGCCCGGCGAACGACTCGGCCGTTACCGGCTCGGCGACGACGTCGCGGTTCAGCCCGAGGACGGCGGCGCGATCTCCGCCGCGGACTACGCCCTCGGGTTCGTCGACCTGATCGAGAAAGGCGACCACCACAGGGCACAGGTCAACCTCGGCCACTAAGCCCGGTCAGGCAGCCGGCGGTAGCCCCATTCCGCCGCCGTCCGCCCGGCAGCTGCGTAGAGCCGTGACACGGGACAGACAGCTCCTGGCCCGGCATTTGGCTGCGGAGAGTAATTGTGACGATGCGCTTACGGAAGCCGTAGGGTCTCGTCCCGCCCGCTGCCCACGCGGAAAAATCGTCACATCTCGTGTTCTTCCGGACACGTGTGGCATCCGAGGCTGCTGTTACAGCGGGGAAGGCCGGGAAATCATCATGGCGGCACACGCACACGACACCACCACCCTCACCGCAGCCCGCCCGGCACGCCGCGCCGACGCCGGGACGGTCCGGCTCAGCCAGCGCGACATCGACGGGCTCCTGCTGTGCGGGGAGCATAACGGCGCCCCCTACGATCTCCTGTCCGCCGCGCTGCGGATCCCGCCGGACCGGCTGCCCTCAATCGTCGCGCGGTGGCGCCGTAGCGGGTACGCCGCCACCGGACGGCTCGGCCCGGGCCCGGGCTGGTGCTGGCTAACCCGGGAAGGGATGACCGCGACCGGGCTGGGGTTCCCCGCCACCCGCCCGGCGCTGGGGCGGCTGGCGCATATCCGCGCGGTGCTGGCCGCCCGGCTGTGGCTGCAGGCCGGCCCCGCCTGGGACATCGGGCAGGCCTGGTGGCACTCCGAACGCCGGCTCCGCGCCGAGATCCCCGCGGCCGGGCGCCGCGCGCACGTCGCAGACGCGGAGATCCACTGGCCCTCCATCGCGGGCAGTCCATGCCCGGGCCAGGTGTGGGCGATTGAGGTGGAGCTGACCCCCAAGCCGGCGGAGCGGACCGCGCGGATCATGACCGAGCTGCTGTCCCCGCTGCGATACGCCCAGGTGATCTACCTGACCGCCCCGGCCGCCTGGCCGGTCGTGACCCGCGCCGCTGCCAGCCTCCCGGCCGGAGAGCAGGCCCGGCTGGTGATCCGGGACCTGCCCGCCGCCGCGTTCACCCGGGAGCCGAAATGACGGTGTGGTCGCTGGTCAAGCTCACCGTGGCCCTGTGGCTGATCCGCCTGGCCGCCAAGATCACCGGCTGGCTGATCCTGCTCGCCCTCGCGGTCGCGGCCTGGCCGCTGACCTTGACCGCCGCGGCCGGGTACGCGGCGGCGTGGCTGCGGGGCTGGCCTCCGGTCCGGCTCTACCGCGCCGCCGCCTGGTTCCTGCCGGGCACGGCGGTGTGGCTGGCCGCGCTGGCTGCCCGCGGCCACGGGTGGCGGGCCGCCGCGCTGGCCCCCGCCCAGGTCTGGGAGCACAGCTGGGCCCACCCGGGCGTCCTGGTCGCGGCCCGGGTGTTCACCCTGGCCGCGCCGGTGGCGGTCCCGGCCGGGCTGATGCTGGCCGGGCTGGCGTGGGCGTGGCGGATCTACGCCATCACCACCGGGCTGAACGGCCTGACCGCCTCCGCCCCCATCACCTTCGACGCCCGCCAGTGGCGGCGCCAGGTCCGCACGGCCAAGGGACGCAACGCCGCCCCCGGCGCCGTCCCCCTGCTCGGCTCCGGCACCCGGCTCCCGGTCGGCGGGACGATCCGCGCGATCGGGCACCGGTGGCACCCGGTCTTCACCGTCCCGGCGGGCGCGTGCGCCCGGCATATGGTGATCGTCGGCGCGACCGGGTCCGGGAAGACGAACTTGATGATCCGGCTGTGGGCCGGGTGGTTCAGCGCCACCCTGAAGGCCGCCAGGTCGGGCTCTTCCGGGCGGCCGCTGCTGGTGGTGCTGGACTGCAAGGGCGGCCGTGACGCCCGGATCAAGGCGAACCGCACCAGGCGGCTCCTGTACGGGGCGGGCGCCCGGCGGGTCGCGATCTGGCCGGACGAGGCCCGCCTGTCCCTGTGGGACCTCCCGCCCGCCGACCTGGCCGTCCTGCTGTACCAGATGATCGAGTCCGGGGACGGGTCCGCCGCGTATTACGCCGACATCATGCAGGCCGCGGTCCGGCTGGCCGTGATGGCCCCGGCCGGGCCGCCGCTGAACGCGGCCGGGTTCCTGGACCGGCTCGACGCCCGGTGGCTCACCCATGCCTGGGATGACGGCGGGCATCCCACCGAGCTGGCGCGGGTCCGCGCGGCGGCCCGGCACCTGCCCGACATCCAGCTGCGGTACGCCACCCTGCTGGACCGGCTCGGCCCGGCCCTGGACGGACCCGGCACCCTGGCCGACGCCGACGCCTGGTACTGCATCCTGGAAGGCACCCGCGAACCCTCGGTCGCCGAAGCCCAGGCCATGGCCCTGACCGAGCTCGCCGCGCACGCCGCCACCGCCCTGGACGGCGAACCCCGGGCGATGCTGCTCGCCGCCGATGACTACTCCGCGGTCTCGGGCAAGGTCCCGGTGTCCAACCTGTACGAACGGGGCCGGTCCCTCGGCATCGGGATCCAGGTCTCCGCCCAGTCCTGGCACGGCCTCGGCGCCACCGAGGACGAGCGGTACCGGATCGCGGCCACCGCCGACGGCGGGATCTGGGTAATGCGCACCCCCTACCCCGAACCGCTGACCGAGCTGGCCGGGACCCGGCGGGTGCTGGAAACCGCGCACAAGCTCATCGGCGCCACCTGGGGCGATGAGGGAACCACCCGGGAACAGCGGGCCTCCACCGCCGACCCCGACATCATCCGCCGCCTGGCCGTCGGGCAAGCCTGCTACATCCACCGCGGCGCCGCCACCTTCGTCCAGGTCGCCCGGCCCAAAGCCTCCCCCCTCACCCTGCTGCCCGCCTCCCCACTACCCACACCGGCCGCCCGGATCCCCGTACCCGAACCCCGCCGCGAGCCCGCTCCCGCCGAGCCGATCCCGGCCGACCTGGACTTCGATGACCTCTTCGGACCCGGAGCCACCCGATGACCGCCAACCCGTTCGAGATCCTGGGGGTGCCCGAACGCCCCGACCTGGACGACGAGACCGTCCGCGCCGCCTGGCGGGCCATCGCCGCAGCCACCCACCCCGACCGCGCGGACGGCGGCGATCTAGCCAGGTACACCGCCGCGACCGCCGCATACGCGGAGCTGCGGACCCCGTGGGGGCGCAGCGAGGCCTACGCCGACCTGCGTGACGCCAGGGGTGACACCGCTCCGCTCCCCGTCATCACCGACGTGGGGCCCGTCCCGGTCCCGGGCCCGGTGCCGCCCCCGTCTCAGCTCGGGGATCTCTGGCATCTCCCGGCCCGGATCTGGCACGGCCGCCGCCTGCACCTCGCCGCCCGCGCCCTGGTCGCCGCGCTGCTGTCGCTGGCCGTCCTGAACCTGATCCCGGGCCGGCCCGCCGAACCCGCCGTGATCACCGGGCTGATCATCTGGTTCGTCCTCACCAGCCGCGGGGACCTGGCACCCCCACCTGGGCAATAACACATTCTGATGCGGGCTAAGACGTAAAGCCCCAGAGGCCACGTGCGTGCCGCAGCCGGTAGTCGGCCACGGTGGTGGGTGAGGCCAGCCGCAAGCGCGGGGCCGAGACCTCCGTCATCACTGGTGCCTGCCCGTCCGCCAGTTGTGTCTTCCCACGGAGGCAACGCTACGCCCGGACCGTTCCGGAATCGTTACCGCTCAGCACGGATCCTCAGCGAGCCCTGCGGGCATCCCATCGGCGGCGGTCGTCGTCCGCGAGACCAAGCAAACGTCAGGCCCGGTTGCGCGGTGTGGCGATCACGCTCGCTCAGGTCGTCCACCGGCTGATGATCAGGCGCGAGAACCCGGCGGTAGCGTCGATGTCGAACCGGGACGTGGCGCCGGCCCAGCCGGGCGGGGTCAGCACCGTACCGCCCGCGACTCCGGTCAGATCCTGGTCATCGACCGACACGTAGGACGCCCCGCCGCCCACCGTCACCCGGGCCGGCACGCCGCCGGGCAAGCTGAGCTGGAACTGGGTGACGCCGCCCGCGAGCAGGAAGGGCAGCGTCCCGGCGGGCCGGGGCAGGCTCATCTGCAAGATGTCCGAGCCCGCCGTCACCGCGATGCCGCCCACCCGCCCGTTGCGCAGATCCGCCTGGATCCGCTGGGTGCCGCCCGCGAAGTCCAGGCTCCACACCACGGACGAGCTGAGCACCACGCTGACCGCGTAGCCCCCACTGCCGCCGGGGGGCGCACTCCCGCCGGAGGGCGCACTGCCGACGAGTGACAGCACGATCGGCGCCGAGCCCGACAGCACCGGCCTGACCGGAGCATTACCCGGCGTCGAGACCCGCAGCAGGGTGCCGGGCAGGCGGGCCACGCTGACGTCAAGGACGGTCGTGCCCGTGACGATCTTCAGCGCGGCCTGGCTGCGCCCGGGCAAGGCCACGGACGCCACATGAGCCGAGGCTGGCGTCGTGAGAGCCACGGCCGTTCCGGTCGCCATCAGGGCTAGCGCTGCTGCGGCGGCCGCGATGATGACTGGCCTCCTGGACCACATCGTGGACATACGGTGCACGTGCCCATCATAGGGATTCCCATGCGGTGCCGGGCGGCGATGGCCGGGGCGATAGGAACACGTCAGATATTGCCGCGGACCATATCGATCAGGCGACCCAGCACGGCTCCGCCGCTGACCCTGAGCCCGTCATGGGAGTACTCGCTGGTCACCCAGGTCTGCAATCCGCGGATGACCCGCGCGGTCTGCATGGAGAACTCGCGGTCCACGTACATGTCGTGGTAGTACACGGCGGCGGCCACAGGTACCTGGTTGCCGGCCAGCCGGGCGGGGTCGTACAGCGGCGGCCAGTCGTCGCGTTCGGCCAGGATCCCGGCGCTCTCGCGAAGCGGGCGGAGCACCGGGTGGGCGTCGATCATCCACGGGTAGATCATCTCGCCGGTGAACAGCAGGGGAGCGGTCCCATCGGCGGCCGGCCCGGGATCGAACTCGGCGAATTCGGCCCTGACCCGCTGCGCCGCCCACCGGGTCGCCGAACCTTGCGCGTAGCACGCCTCGTGCAGCAGGGCGTACAGCGGCGCGGTCGCGAAGTTCGACTGCTGGTTCATCACCGCATAAAGGAAAGCATCGGACAGGTCGTCGTCCGCGAACGGGTTCTCCAGCAGGTAATGCAGCGTGTGAGAGCCGTTGCTCTGGCCGAGCACGTGCCCGGCCGTCTGGAATGCCTGCACCGGCAGCGGCGCGCCGTCGGGAAGCCGGACGTCGTGGTCCGCCAGGTAGGAGGCCACTCGCTGCGCCTGGGACATGTCGCCGGGATACCGCTCGTAGTGCGCGGCGTTCTTCTCAAGAACGGTGCGATAGGTGCGCCGGTAGACGTCGTCGGCGGTCGCGGTGAGCCCGGGCAGTCCGCCGGTGATGAACGCCTCGCGGATGCCATGCGGGGCGAAGGACAGATAGGTAACGGTGCAGAAGCCGCCGAAGCTCTGCCCGAGCACGCTCCACGGCACGTCGCCGGTCAGCTCGCGCCTGATCAGCTCGGCGTCCAGCACGATGCTGTCCGCGCGGAAGTGGGTCAGGTAGTCGGCCTGAGCCTGGGCCGAACCGAGCCGGGCCAGCGTCTGCCGGTTCGCGGGGGAGGACCGGCCGGTCCCGCGCTGGTCGAGCAGCAGGACCCGGTAGTCGGTCAGCGCTCGGTCAAGCCAGGACTCCCGGCCCACCGGCCGCGGTGCGGCGGACCCGGGGCCGCCCTGCAGGAACAGCAGCCAGGGCAGGTCCAGGTCGGCCTTGTCCGCCGCGACGACCTCACGGGCGAACACCTCGATCTGCTCGCCCTCCGGCTGGCCGTGATCCAGGGGGACGCCGAAAACATGGTCGGTCACGACGGTGCCTGGCTGGCGGAAGCTGCTCACGGTCCGACGTTACCGTGCTGCCCCGGACCGTGGTTGAGTAAGGTCATCGTCATGGGCAGCGGTATCCGGGCGGTCAGCGCGGCCGAACGCCGGGCCCGGCTGGCGATCCGCCACCACCTGGCGCCAGCCGCCAGGGCCGGCACGGTCGCCGCCGCGGCCGCGGGCGTCCTCGCCTTGCACGGCACCGACCCCGCGTCGGTCTACCTGGCGGCCCGGGCCCGCACCGGGTCCGCCGACAAGGCGGCGATCGAGGACGCGCTGTACGCCGAACGTGGCCTGGTGCGGATGCTCGGCATGCGGCGGACCGTGTTCGTGGTGCCCGCCGACCTAGTGCCGGTGATCCAGGCCGCCTGCACCGATCAGATCGCCGAGCGCCTGCGGCGCCAGCTCACCGAAGTGGTGCAGACCGCGGGCATCGCCCCGGACGCGGCGACCTGGCTCAAGGAGGTGGGCGAGGCAACCTTGCGGGTCTTGTCCGCGCGGGGACCGGTGACCGGCGCGGAGCTCGGCCGGGACGAGCCGCGGCTGCGCACCCCGATCGTGCAGGCCGAGGACAACCCCTACGGCGGGACGGTGAACCTGACGAACCGGCTGCTCACGCTGCTGTCCGCCGAAGGGCTGATGGTGCGCGGCCGGCCGCGCGGCGGCTGGACCTCGATGCAGTTCACCTGGTCCGCCGCCGCGGAGCGGACGCCATGGCCCGCCGCCGCCGCGCGGTCCGAACTGGCTCGCCGGTGGCTGTTCGCGTTCGGTCCGGCTCCCGTTTCTGACCTGCAGTGGTGGACCGGCTGGACGGCCGGGCAGGTCAGGCAGGCGCTGACCCAGCTGGAGATCACCGAGGTCGATCTCGACGGCGCGCCGGGCATCATGCTGTCCGCCGACGAGGACCAGCCCGCAGCCGCCGAACCATGGCCGGCTCTGCTGCCCGCCCTGGACCCCACCGCGATGGGCTGGCGCGACCGGGCCTGGTACGTCGGCGAGCACACGCCGGCCTTGTTCGACCGGTCCGGGAACATCGGTCCCACGGTCTGGTGGGACGGCCGGATCGTGGGCGGCTGGGCGCAGCGCAAGGACGGCGAGATCGAGGTGCGGCTGCTCCAGGACACCGGAGCCGAGGCCGAGGCGGCGATCAGCGCGGAGGCGCAGCGGCTCCGCGCCTGGCTCGGCCCGGACCGGGTCATCCCGCGGTTCCGCACCCCGCTGGAACGCGAACTCACCGAGCGCTAGCCGCGATTATCACGATTCGCCGGTGTTTCGGCCGATCACGCATAAAACGCTCAGGCTGGAAAGGTTATCAGCATGGTTACCTTCATCATCGTGCTGATTATCATCGGCCTGGTCGCCGGGCTGATCGCCCGCCTCCTCCTTCCTGGCCGTGACTCCATCGGGATCCTCGGCACCATCGTGCTCGGCATCGTCGGCTCCTTCATCGGCGGATTCCTGCAGAACCTCATCGAATACCACCACGTGAACATCCACAGCTTCCACACCGTCGGCATCATCGGGTCGATCATCGGCGCGTTCGTCCTGCTGCTCCTGCTGCGGGTCACCGGCATGGAGCGCGGCCGCGGGCGCCGCCGGTAGCCAGCCGCCTGAACACCGGGGACGGCCGCGGCAGGCGGCCGTCCCCGCCGGGTGCGCACTGGGCCGTGATGCGGGCCGCGGCGTCTGGCAGGAACGGGCTCAGTTCCCGGCCCAACACCTGGCACGCCTCAAGCAGGACCCGGAGCGCGGCGTCGAGTCGTTCTCCTGACGCCACGGCGAGGCTGCCGCCATCGCGTTCGGCCTGGGCCAGCTCCCAGGGCCGGACCCGGTTGACCAGCCGGTTCGCCTCGTCCGCGATCGAGGTGACCGCCGCCGTGGCCCGCCGGAAGTCGAAGTCCTCAAGCGCGGCGCGAACGCGGGCGCCGACCTGACGGCAGGCCGTGTCCAGGTCCTCGCCACCGGCCAGCCCGGGCCCGGCCCCGTCCGGCCCGGCGCCGCCCGGCCCGGCCCCGCCCGGCCCGGCGAACCCGTCACGGTAGCGGTGAATCATCGCCACCACCCGGTTGACCAGGTTGCCCAGGCCGTTGGCCAGTTCGTCGTCGGCCCGCGCGATGAGCCGCTCGACGGTGAAGTCCGCGTCGCCCACCCGGGGCACCTCACGCAGCAGCCACCAGCGGACAGCATCGGTGCCGTACGCCGCGGCCAGGGCAGCGGGATCGGACTCGGCCGGACCCGAGGACTTGCTGATCTTCCGTCCGTCCGTGGTCAGGTAGTCGTGCACGTAGATGTCGGTCGGCAGCGGCTGTCCCGACGACAGCAGCATGGCCGGCCAGTAGACGGCGTGGAACCGCAGCACGCCCTTGCCCAGCAGGTGCAGGCGACGCCCTTCACCTGCCCAGAAGCGACGGTACTCCGCACTGCTGCCGGCGCCGTAGCCGAGCGCCGTGACGTAGTTGCACAAGGCGTCGAACCAGACGTAGATCACCTGGCTGTCGTCGCCGGGCACCGGCAGACCCCAGCCGCCGGCCCGGGCCGCGGGCCGGGACACCGAGAAGTCCGCCAGGCCGCTGTCGAGGAACGCGAGCACCTCGTGCCGGCGCCCGGCGGGCTCGATGCGCAGTTGCCCGGTGGTGATGGCCTCGCGCAACGGCGCGGCGTACCGGGACAGCCGGAAGAACCAGTTCTCCTCGCTGACCGGCGCCGGTACGGTGTCGTGCTCGGGACACCGGCCGCCGCGCAGCTCAGCGGGCTGGTAGAACTGCTCGCAGCCGGTGCAGTACAGGCCCTCGTACCGCTGGCGGTACAGATCGCCGGCCTGCGCGCAGGCCCGCCAGAACCGCTCGACGCCCGGCCGGTGCCGCGGGTCGCGGCTGGTGCGGATGACGTCGTCGACGGTCAGCGACAGCGACTGGGCCAGGGCCACGAACGCGTCCGCGTTACGGTCGACGAAATCCCGCACGGGTACCCCGGCCGCCTGGGCGGCGAGCACGTTCTTCAGCGAGTTGTCGTCGGTCCCGGTCTGGAACCTGACGCTCTCGCCCCGCCCGCGGCCGGCCCGGGCCAGCACATCGGCCTGCACCAGCTCGAGCGCGAAACCGATGTGCGGACGCGCGTTGACGTAGGGAATGGTGGTCGTGATGTAGGTGTGCGGCGCGGTCATCGCAGCCTCCTTCGGGGGGCTCCGAGCGCAGACACACATCGAGGCCCCGTAGCAGGGCCTCGGATCGGAAGAGTCCGGACGCGTCAGCGGCCCCGCGAGCGGGGCATCATGACCGGCAGTCCGTAACTGTTCACGCCTTAATTATATCGCTCCCGGGAGGGCGCACCCGATAAGTTGAGCCGGTGCGACTAGGCGTCAACGTGCCGAACTTCGGGCCGGGAACCAGTCCGGACATGCTCAGGCGCTGGGCCCTGACCGTGGAGGGCCTCGGCTTCGACCTGCTCATGCTCTCTGATCACATCGCCGTGACCGCTGACGTCGCCGGGCAGTACCCGGCGCCGTTCTACGAGCCGTTCACCACGCTGTCCTGGCTGGCCGGCCTCACCCGCACGGTCCGTCTCGGCACCACCGTGCTCATCGTGCCCTACCGGCATCCACTGCTGACCGCGAGGATGGCTGCCAACCTCAACGACCTCAGCGGCGGCCGGCTGGTACTCGGCGCCGGCGTCGGCTGGGCCCGCCAGGAGTTCGACGCGCTCGGCGTGGCGTTCGGTGAGCGGGGCAGGCTGACCGACGAGCACCTGCTCGCGATCCGGGCCGCCTGGCAGGACGAGCAGGACTACCGGAGCGGGTCCATCCCGGTCTGGATCGGCGGCAACAGCGACGCCGCGCTGCGCCGGGCGGTGCGTCTGGGTGACGCCTGGCACCCGCTGCGGTTCACCCCTGGCTGGCTGGCCGAGGCGGCGGGCCGGCTGAAGGCCGTGGCCGCCGGCCAGCAGCGGCCGCTGCCCGCGCTGATGCCGCGGATGGCGCTGCAGCTGACCGCCGCGCCGGTCACCGGCGAGGATCGGCTGGCCGGCCACGGCACGATCGGGCAGATCACCGCCGACCTGGAGCAGTTGCGCCTGCTCGGGGCCGGCACCGTGGTGCTCGACCCGTTCAACGGCGATCCGAGCGAGACGGCTCACCCGCAGGCGGCCTGGCGTGCTCTCGCGGCGGTCGCCGATTGCTGGACTCCCTGACCAGACATTCATTCATCCCGAACGGAGCCGTGGTAACACATGAGGATCAAGTGACAGCCCGTCCGCCGGGTCGCGATCCGGAGGTTCCCGGTTTGGCCCCGGAGGACCTGCCGCACCTGCGCCGCTGCGTGGAACTGGCGGCCGAGGCCGTCGATGCGGGAGATTTCCCGTTCGGCTCGGTGCTCGTCGCGGCCGGCGGTCAGGTTCTGGCCGAGGACCGCAACCGCGAGGTAAGCATGGGTGACGCGACCCGGCACCCGGAGTTCGAGCTGGCCCGCTGGGCCGCGGCCAACCTGACCGCGGGGGAGCGGGCCGGGGCGTCCGTGTTCACCTCGGGTGAGCACTGCCCGATGTGCTCCGCCGCACACGCCTGGGTCGGACTGGGCCGGATCGTGTACGTGAGCTCGACCGAGCAAATGGTCGGCTGGCTCGCCGAGCTCGGGATCGGTTCCTCACCCGTGCGCCCGCTGCCGATCACCGAGGTCGCTCCCGGCCTGCTGGTCCAGGGCCCGGTCCCCGGCCTGGATGACCAGGTCCGCGAGCTCCACCGCCGCTTCCGCAGCCGGTAGCCCGGCAGGCTGTGCACCCGGTAACCAGAGGCGGATAGCGCTGATCGCAGCCGTCGCCAGCACCCGCGGGCGGCAGGCGACGGGGGCGGTCTCGCGCACTGAACCGGTCTCCCTCGATGTCCCCTCGACCGAGGCCGACACCACGCCCCGGGCTACCGGCCGGACGTCGATGCGGCCGCCACGTTCGCCGGGCGCTAGGGCTGCGGCGCTTGGCGATAGGACCTGAGCGTGCGCAGCCGGAACCAGCGGTCGCGGACGCTCACCCAGCGGTTGCCCAGCCACGCGGCCCAGCCGGCGGGTAGGCCGTGCAGCCAGGGGTGGCGGTGCCAGGCCGGCTGCTTGCGCGGGCGCGGGGCGAGGTCGGGACGGGCCTGCGCTGCGCGCCGCGCGACTTCCGTGTCGTGGTGCGATATCAGGGAGAAGCGCTGGTCGTCATCGAGTTCCAGCTCATCGGCGATTCGCCTGGCCGCCGCGCGTTCGAGGTTACCGAGGGCGGCCCAGTCCTGGTGGTGGCGGAGCTTGCTCAGCGGGAGGTGGTCCTGCCGCCAGCGCAGCGCGGCCCAGGCCCGCTCGTCGAGTTCCGCGACCGGCAGGGCCGGACGGCCCAGGGAGCCCGCGGGCGCCAGCGGGGGCATTGCGGCCGGCGGCAGGCCGGCGGGCGCTCCGACGGCGGCCAGGGCCGCGCGGCGGACCGCAGCGGGGTCGAGGCCGGCCAGGGTCAGCGCGCGCAGGACGTCGGGGGTGCCCTGATCGAGCAGGGCAGTCAGCAGGTGGCCGGGGTGCAGAGGCTGGCCGAGCTGCCGGGCCAGCGACCTGGCTGCTCCCTGGGCCTGCATGTGCAGGTACCCGGCCCCGTCGCCGAAGGCATCGCCCGCCTCCGTCACAGCGTCGCGGAGGGACCGTCCCTGGCGGAGGCCGAGGGCGGCGGCCTGGTCGTGGCCTTCCGAGATGCCGACAAGCAGGTGGACGGTCCCGCAGCGACAGCCCAGTTCCCGGGCGAACTGAAAGCCGCGACGGATGGCGGCCAGGTACGGCTCCGGATCCGGCTCGCGCGATGCCACGCCAGCATGCTAACCCGCCTGGCGCGGGCAGTCAGCCCTGACTCGTGCCAGCCAGGGCGACCCGCACAGCCAGATAGGCGTTTGCCTGGTTGTGCACCACGCAGCAGGTCAAATCGCTTGTCCCGGGCATTCAGCAAGCGGAGTGAAGGCTAAAGCAGACCGCTGCCTGACCCGCCCGTCCCGCGTGCACCGGCTGTCTCGTTCGCCCGGGCTCTGCTGGGATTGTGGATCGCTACTACCCTCATAGGGCAGTTAAGTATCCACGATAATTCGAATGTCTGGACAAGCAGGGTTCCGGTCTGGTTGGCGGATGCGCAACCAGCAGAAGGCCATGGCCAGCGCAACCTCGCTAGCCCTATGTGTGCACTCCTGCGCACGTGGGTGGGCTCAGATTGTCAGACGCGTGCGAGATGCTTTCGTCATGGAGGACGATGTCGCGCCGCGCAACAGGTTCAGCAACTTCAGCCCGGTCTTCCCGGTGCGCGACCTGCGGCGCGCGCTAGCGCACTACGCGTCGCTCGGCTTCGAGGTGGAACCGTACGCCGACGGGGACGGGTACGGGTTCGCCGGCCTGGACGGGTGAGCCTGCACCTGTCGCTCGACGAAGGGCACGGGGCTGAGGCCGACCATCAGCACGTCGGCACCGCCTATCCGTATGTCGCGGACGCCGACGCGCTGTACGACGAGTGGGCGCGGCCTGGCGGCGGCGGGCTGACCCTCCGCGTCGGCGATACGCCCTACAAGCTGCGCGAGGGCTCCCACGTCGACCCGGACGGCAACCTGATCCGCTTCGGCTCGCCGATGCCCGGGCGGCCGGCTGAGCGCCTGCGCGCGCACCTGGAGACGAGGTACGGGATCACGATCGACGCGGTGTCGGAGCTTGACCTGGGCGTATGGCGGGTAGGGCGCCCGGAAGGCCCGGACTGGGTGGCCCGCTGGTTCCCCGCTAGCAGGGCGCCGAAGCGGTGGCGGGTGACGCCGCGATACTGCGCTACCTGGCGGCGCACGAGTTCCCGGCCGAGCGGTGCGCGGCGGACGAGCCGGTCTCTGACCTCGACGGCCGCTCCGTCCTGGTCACCGGGTGGGCCGACCCGGTTCCCCGCCAGCAGCGGCGGGACGCGATCCGCGCGGCGGGCGGCCTCAGCCACCTCGGCGCGCTGCTCGGCCGCCTGCACACGCTGGACGCTGTGCCGGCCGCGGGCACTGGAGGTACGCCGGCCGCGGGCACTGGAGGTATGGGCATGGGCGATGGGGCGGTCGCGCGGCCAGGGGGCGCCTGGCATCACCTCGCCGACGGGCTGCCGTCGGCGGAGATCGCGGCCGCTAGCCAGATGCTCGCCGAGGCCACGCCCCTCATTCCCGACACCGAGCGTGCGGCGTTCGATGCGCTCCGGGCAGAGGTTGCCGCGCTGGACGCGGCGGAGGGACTGCCCGAAGCGCTCATCCACCCGGATTTCGTCCTGGCGAACGTCGTCGCGACGCCGGGCGGGTGCGGTGCTGCTTGGCTACCGCGAGCACGTGACGCTGGAACGGGAGGAACTCGACCGCCTAGGCGGTCGCCCGGACCCGCCCTCTCATCCTCCGCGCCTGGTCGGTGTGCATGGGCCAGAGCACGCCGATGGAGGCCATGACCGCCGTGTCGAAAACGAGGGCGCTGACCGAGATGATCGCGACCCTGGTCCGCGCGGCGGTGACGGGCCGCTGATCGTCCGCGTTGCGCGGCGAGCTCCCTTTCTGAATTCCAGGCCGGAATCAAGCCACCTCAAGAAGGGCTGCACCTTCTCACCTCGATATGCCAGACTTTGGCCATTAAGCCTGGCTTCCTCAATGCGGAGGGCCTATGCATAAGCAAGCGTTCGAGCGGGGCTCGGTCGACCAGTACGTGGAAGCCGTCCGCCAGCAGCTCGGATCCGCCGCGCTGAGCGATGCGACGGCACAGGCGGCGGTCCAGGTCCCGGGCGAAGGAGACCCGGCCGCCAGGCTGAGTGCCGCGTTGCCCAGGGTAGGAGCAGCGGGACCGCCGGTCACGTCAGCGGTGGCTGGTGCCCGGGCTCCAGTGGGGGCGGCGCCGTCCTCGTCGGGCGGAGATCAGGGCGGCGCGGTGCCTTATCTATCCCGTGACCCGATGGTCAGCCTGGTGCAGAGCGCCGTCGAGGGCGCCCTGCACGACCGGGGCGTGCCCGCCGATGCGCCGGAAGGCGGCGGCTGGTGGGAGAGGATCGTCCGCCTCGTCCAGGGGCTGCTGCACCCAGGGAATTTCTCGCCGTCGGACCCGGACTGGGTCATCAAGATCGCTGGATCCATGCTCGAGCATCTGGCCAAGGGCAACCATCCGTTCAACCCGCGCCCGGCCGAGCACGAGATCAGCGACACAGCCCGGCTGGTCGTGGTCGGCGACTGGGGGACCGGGCTGCCCCGGGCGCAGGCGGTGGCCAAGTACATGGCCGAGGAGGTCGCCGAGGCTCTCGCGCAGGGACGCCAGGCCCACGTCATCCACCTGGGAGATGTCTATTACTCGGGGCTGGCCAGCGAAGTGCAACGGCATGTCCTGGCCTACTGGCCGGTGACCCAGGCTCAGGCTGGCTCGGGCGTGACCTCGTGGTCGCTGAATGGCAACCACGACATGTACAGCGGCGGTTTCGGCTACTTTGACACGCTGCTCGGCGACTCGAGATTCGCGGCTCAGCACTCCGCCGATGGCGCGGCGACGAGCTTCTTCCGGCTCACCTCGCCCTCGTGGGATTTCGTGGGCCTGGACACCTCGTGGGATACCGACGTCTTGTCGCAGGGGGCAAGCGCGGTTCTGCAGGATCCGCAGGGGGACTTCGTTGCGTCGGTGGCCAGGGACTTCAGCCGCAAGCTGGTGCTGCTCAGCCATCATCAGCTGGTCACCGCCTATGACCACGCCGATATCGGCACGGTGCTGCCCGGCAAGCTCGGTCCGGTGCTGGACAGCGGGCGGGTGACCGCATGGTGGTGGGGACATGAGCACCGCTGCATGACCTTCAAAGCCGCCGGGGGAGTTTCGTTCCCGCGGTGCGTGGGGCACGGCGGAGTGCCGGTGGCGCAGGTCTATACGGCAGGCGAGCAGGTCCCCGCGCCGGGGTCGTGGGAGCCGAGCAGCTTCCTGGACCAGGGCGGCCAGCACTGGGCCCGTTTCGGTTTCACCGTGCTTGACCTGTCGGCCGACCGGATGCACGTCCGGTACCGGGATGAAACCGGGGCAGAGGTCCACGCGGAGGACATCGCGTAAACCACGATTCAGGCCAGGCGGACCGGGTCGCCGGTACGGATAGGCCCCGGGTTCAGCACCTCGGCGTAGACGCCGGCGCAGGGTTCAGGGGTCATGGCGTCCAGCGGTTGCACCCGGTTGTGCTGGGCGAGCACCCGCAGGGCCCCGGCATCGCGCGGCAGGTCGCCGTGCGCCAGGGTCGGCACGGCGCACCGGGGCGTCCGGGCGATCACGCGCAGGGTGAGCTCGTCGCCGATGCGCAGCTGGCGTTCGAGCCAGTCGTTCTCGGTAAAGCCGTGGGCGGGGGTCCGGATGACGATGTTCGGGCGGTACCGCCCGAGCCGGGATGTCCGGTACGGGCTGAGCTCGGCGATGCGGTCCAGGGTCGAGGTGGTCAGCAGGTGCAGCGGGGCGAAGTCGACGAAGGTGCCCGGCGGGGAGCGGCGTCGGGAGGGCCGCCCGTAGCCGCGGCGGAGGCGGTGAGCAGGTCACGCCAGAGCCGCGGGTACTTGGCGCTCGCGACCTTGCCCGTGGTGCGGCTGATCACCGCCAGCCGGCGGTCCCTGGCCAGGCCGGTCCAGCTCACCTCGGTCGCGTCCACGGCCTCGCCGAGCATCGACTTGACCGGGTACCGGCGCAGGGCGGCCACGGTTCCGAGCATGCTCTGCGTCATCCCGCGGCGACGGCGACAGCCTCGATCTCGACCAGCTGGCCGGGGTAGCCGAGGACGGTGACGCCGAGGAGCGTGCTGGGCGGGTCGTAGTCACCGAAGGCCTCGTGGACGACATCCCAGGCGGCGTCGAGGTCCGCACGGTCGGCCGAGGCGACGAACACGGTGGTCTTGAGGACGTCGGCCAGCGTGGCGCCGGATTCCGCCAGGGCGGTGGCGAGATTGGCCACGGCCAGGCTGGCCTGCGCCCGGACGTCGCCCACCCCGACGACCTCGCCCCGGTCGTCCACCGGGCACGCCCCGGCGGTAAAGATGAGCGAACCCCGCGGGGCAATGGCCGCGTATGCGTAAGGGGCGCCCTTGTACAGGCTGTCGGAGCGAACCAGGTTGATCGCCATCGTCAGTGCCTTCCGATACGGGTGCGTCCCGCTGACGTCTGACCTAGCAGGTTAGGACCAGCCCTTGCCGTTCCGAAAATCGGTGGTGAAGGTGCTGGCGATCGCGGACAGGACAGCGGGGCTGGACGTGATCAGGCCGAGCTCACGGTTGCGGTTAAGCGAGGTGCTCGAGAAGTTCTCCGAGCCGATGAAGATCTTCGCGTGCGAGGTGCCGTAGTCCGCCTCGATGACCTTCCCGTGAATGTAAAAGCCGGCCGAGGAGCTGTAGTAGCTGATGTGGATGCCGGCGCGGGCCAGCTTGTCATAGGCGCTATCGTATTCGCCGTCCGCGTTCTCCCCGCAGACCTGCACATCCACGCCACGCCTGGCCGCCTTGACCAGCGCGCTTTCTATCGTGGTGTCGCCCATTTCCTCGCTGTAGATGCGCAGGCTGCTGGTGGCCCCGTTGATGAGGCCGAGCAGTCTGTCCTGCGAGTCGGTGGGCGACCAGACCAGGTCATTCCCGTCGCTGGGGTGAATGCTGCGGTGAGCGAAATCGGCGTTGAAGACGGCGGTGATCGCCGCGACGTCAGCGTGGTTAGAGTCGGTGACCAGGAAATCCCGTGAGGTGGCGTAGTACGTGCTGGTCAGGTTGGCGGTCATGATGACGGTTTCGGATCCGTCGACGATCACGGTCTTCTGGTGGGTGTACTCGAAACTCGCCGATGACCAGGCCACCTTGACGCCGTGCGAGCTGAGGTAGGAGTACGCCCCTGAGTTCTCACTGCGCTCGCGCTGGTCCAGGATGACGTGGACGCTCAGGCCGCGCTTGGCGGCCGCCGCTAGATCCCGCTCCGCCGTGGTGTCGGCGAACTCGTACATCGTCACGTCGACGCTGTGCCTGGCGGCGTCGATGAGCTGGTAGACGGGGGAGAACCCCGCGCCCGGCTCCACGATCAGCGACCCGGCCCGGGACACCCCTGAGGGCGCGGACGCCGCCTGGACCGCGGTCGAGCTGCTGCCCGCCGCCGTCGGGACCTGGACCTTGCACCCGGTCAGCACGAGCGTCACCGCCGCGAGACCGGCCAGGACGACAGCGGGAGACAGGACACTGCGACGGACCATGGGAGGCATCCTCCTGATCTTGCCGTGTTACCGGGCCGTTCGTCCGTGCATGTACCCCTGGGACGAAAAGTAAGCGTGGCGCGGATCAGGAGCGGGCCGGGTTGATGCCGAGCCGGGCCGAGCTGCGGGCAAGTCCGGCGTCGTCGGACAGGTACACGCGATTGCGTTGAGCCTGCTCAGCGCAAGGCCGGTCAGCTCGCTGACCGGCCTTGTCGGCGGCGCGCGGCGCGGATCTCGGCGTCGGCGACTATCCCCTTAACGCGTGATCGCTATAGAGACGGGAGAGTTGCCTACGCTGATCGCTTCGCCGGCCCTTCCGGTGACGATGGAGATCGGCGTCACCGTGCCCGAGCCATTGTTGACGACGTAAGCGTTTTTCCCGTTCGGCGTGATCGCGATCGCCCAGGGTGTGCTTCCCACCGGGATCGGCTTGCCGGCCGTGCCGGTGGCGGTCCGGATCGGCGTCACCGTGTCCGAGGCTTGGTTGACGACCTCAACGACCTTTCCGTTCGGCGTGATCGCAAGGGCGAAAGGATCCTTCCCGACCCTGATCGGCTTGCCGGCCATGTTGGTGGCGGTGGAGATCGGCGTCACCGTGCCCGCGCTCTGGCTGGCGACGTAGACGGTCTTCCCGTTCGGCGTGCTCAAGATGAGCGTCTGGCCCGGATACCCGCTGGGTGAGTAGCTAGACGAGTGCGGGATCTTGATCGGCTTGCCGGCCGTGTTGGTGGCGGTGGAGATCGGCGTCACCGTGTCCGAGCCCTCGCTCACCACGTAGGCGGTTCTCCCGTTCGGCGTGATCGCGATGGCGCTAGCGGTGGGGCCGACCTTGATCTCCTTGCCGGCCGTGTTGGTGGCGGTGGAGATCGGCGTTACCGTTCCAGAGCCGGCGTTGACCACGTAGGCGGTCTTCCCGTTAGGGGTGATCGCGATGGCCCAGGGAAAGCTCCCCACCGTGATCGGCTTGCCGGCCGTGTTGGTGGCGGTGGAGATCGGCGTCACCGTGCCCGGGCCTGCATTGACCGCGTAGGCGGTCCTCCCGTTCGGCGTGATCGCGATGACCTGCGGGCCCTGCCCGACCTTGACCGGCTTGCCGACGGTGCCGGTGGCGGTGCGGATCGGCGTCACCGTATCCAGCAAGGTGTTGGTGACGTAGGCGGTCTTCCCGTTGGGCGTGATCGCGATCGCATAGGGGTATTGCTTGACGTTGATCGCCTGGCCCGCCGTGCCGGTGGCGGTCCGGATCGGTGTCACCGTTCCCGAGGCCTGGTTGACCACGTACGCGATCACTGCACTATTGAACGGAGCGACGTCGGGCGCATTCGCGAAGTGCCAGCGCGCGCCGCCATCTGCGGTACTCACCAGGCGCGGGATGCACACATGGCCGAGCGTGCATCCCGCGGCGCCAAGGACATAGCCCGAAGCGGGCGACACAAAGCTCGCCGAGGCCGGCTGAAAGCTGGCCGGGACAGCAGGCGGCCCCGTTGCAGCGGCAGCTGCCGCCGGGGAGGCTGTGGCGACCAGGGAGGTCATCGGCATCAGCGCCGCGGCGCAGGCGAGAGCAGCCGCTCCGGTCAGGAGCCGAGGGGAGAGAGCAGGAAATGGCATGGCGTCCTCCTTTAAGTAGACAGTCAAGGACCTATGCACTACCTAAGACCGCGCAGGTAGCCCGGTGGTTACGGGGAGCAAGGTGAACGTGTCGCGCCAGTGCCCGCACGTGGCCTGCAGATACTCCCCGGACTGCTGGTCTTCACGCTGACGTTGCGCGGCTCGTCCCGGATCGCCGCGAACACGTCCACCCCGGTCACCTCGGCAGCGCCGAACAGCGTGCCGGCTTCCCCGGGGGCGGCCTCCTCCTCGTCGCCAGGGTCGGCCGCCCGCGCGATCAGCGCGAGCATCCGGGCGACAGCGTCAGCGGAGATCCGGCTGGCGATCCGCGCGGTCAGCGCCTGCTCAGCCTGCCGCCTCGCCGTGCCGATGATCCGCCGGACCCGGTCCCGAGCCGGGGGGCTCGATCTGCTCGCCCTTCAGGTGCGCCAGCAGCTCCTCACGGACCTGGCCGGCCTGGCGCTCCTTCTCGCATACGTTCGCGGCCAGCCACTCCGCCGCCTTGTCAGCGTCCGCGACCGAGCACTCCCGGAACCCGAAATACCTCCGGATATCGGCCCGGTGAGCCTTGATCGTCCGGCCGTCCCACTCATACAGCCCCAGCTCATCCGCAGGAACGTTCACCAGCCGCGCGATATGGGCGACAGCCCGGTCCAGAATCTCGCCGCGGCCTGCCGGACACCGGCCGTGCACCGCGTAGAACCGGAGCAGGAGAGCGAACCCGAGCTTCGTCGCGCCACGCCGCCCGGACAACCGCTCCAGCTCATCACTGACCAGCGTCCAGTTCCCGATCAGCTCATCATCATCTAGCACACGCGCTACGAGGCGTCCGGCTCTCTCGCAAGCACGGCGGCCACCAGCCACCGCAAACCCGACGAATCCGGATCAATACTGGCCGCGCACGATCAACCGCGTCCCGGGGATCCGCCAAAGATCCTCAGCCAGCCCGCAGGGATTGCTCCTGACCTGGGACAACGCAATCGCTTGTACCTGGTGACAGCAGTCTTACCGACACCCCCAGATTTCCAGGAGTTCAGCTGAACTGAAGGATCTTGGTAGCGAACTGAAGGATCTTCACCTTGTGTGGGCGGGATAGACCCTTGGGTTCGCCTGAAGCCCGGGTCGCCGACTCCGACCCGCTCTTGGACGCCGGTCGGCACGCTTGAGCGCCCTGCCAAGGAGGGCGAGTGTTAGCCATTTTCAGTAAGGCGCTGTTCAGTCGCGCTGGACAGCGCGGCCATCGCCGCGGTCAGCCATGTTCAATGTCCGGAGTAGGCGCGGTGCCGGTGAGGAAGTCGAACACGTACAGGCCAGCCGTGCCGCCGACGGCAAGTCCTCCGCTGCCCAGCCAGGCGCAGGAAGATATCGTGCTTCCCACGCGCATCAGAGTCTGCTGCTTCCACGTTGCGACATGCCAGATCCGGACCGTCCCGTCCTGGCTGCCTACGGCCAGCCAGTTGCCGTCAGGCGCGACGGCCATAGCGTTCACCGTGCTTTTGTGGCCGACGAGGACGGCCCGCTGCCGCAACGTGGCCGCATCCCAGATCCGCACTGCATTGTCTTCCATAAGAACTCTGCTGCCAGTGGCCAGCCAGCTGCCGTCGGCCGCGATCGCCAGCGCGTTCACTGCCTCGAATCTGGGGGCGTTCCGCTGCATCCTGGCAGCAGGGTCCCTGGTAATCCAATTCCAGATACTCGCCGCCCCGTCTACCAGGAAATGCCTAGTGCCAGCAGGTGGCGAGCTGCCGTCAGGCGCGATCGCCACCGCGTTCACCACCTTGCCGCGGGTGAGGACACCCAGCTGCTTCTTGGTGGCCGTATCCCAGATCAGCGCCCGCCCATCGCGCCTGCCGGCGGCCAGCCAGCCGCCGTCAGGCGCGACCGCCACCGCGCGGATCGCGGCGGATTTGCGACTAGTGAAGGTCGCCTGTTGCTTCCTGGTGGCCGTATCCCAGATCCACACCTCACCAGTGACGCCGGCAGCTAGCCAGCTGCCATCCGGTGCGGCAGCCACCGCGTGCACTGTGGCGTATTTATAGCGAGGGATCACCGCCTGTTCGTGGCCGGCTGCCCGGTCCCAGATCCGTATCGTCCCGTCCTCGCCGCCGGTGGCCAGCCAGCTGCCATCCGGCGCGACCGCCACTGCGTTCACCGCGCCGTCGTGACCGGTGAGGACGGCCTGTTCCTGGCCGGTGGCTGCATCGCAGATCCGTATCGTCCCGTCCTTGCCGCCGGTGGCCAGCCAGCTGGCGTCCGGTGCTGCTGCCACCGCCCTCACCTCACGGCTGCGCGCGGTCAGGGCTGCCTGTTCCCGATCGATGGCCGGATCCCAGATCCGGACCGTCCCGTCCTCGCCGCCGCTGGCCACCCAGCTGCCATCCGGCGCGATCGCCACCGTGGTCACCGCTTTGCCGCTGGCTAGGGTGGCCCGCTGGCCTTTGGCCGGATCCCAGATCCGCACGGTCCCGTCGCCGCCGCCGCTGGCCACCCAGCTGCCATCCGGAGCGACCGCCACCGCGTTCACCGCGCCGTCGTGACCGGCCAGGGCGCCCCGTTCCCGACCTGTGGCCGGATCCCAGATCCGCACGGTGCCGTCGCCGCCGCCGGTGACCAGCCAGCTGCCATCCGGCGCGACGGCCACCGCAGTCGCCCAGCCGGGGGGGCCGGCGAGGGCAGCCCGCAGCTTCCCGGTGGCGACATCACGGATCCGCACCTTCCCGTCTTCGCCGCTGACGGCCAGCCAGCTGCCATCCGGCGCGACCGCCACCTCGATCTTGTCGGTATCCCCGTGGTGGCTGTCGGCGAGGGTGACTCGCTGTTTCCCCGTTGCGACATCACAAATCCGCACCTTCCCGTCGCTGCTGCCGACGGCCAGCCAGCTGCCATCCGGCGCGACGGCCAGCGCGGTCACCCAGCTGCTATGGCCGACGAGGGGAGCTCGTTGCTGAAAGGTAGCCGTATCCCAGATCCGCACCGTCCCGAGTACGTCGCCGGCGGCGAGCCAGTTGCCATCCGGCGCGATCGCCAGCGCCGTCACGCTGCCCTCTGGGCCGCTGAGGACCGCTCGTTCCTGGCCGGTGTCAGGGTCACAGATCCGCACCTTCCCGTCGTAGCCGCTGGTGGCGAGCCAGCTGCCATCCGGCGCGATCACTACCTTGCTGACCATGCTGTCGTGGCCGGTCAGGCTGCGGCGGAGCGCGGGGTCGGGCAGATCGGGCAGGGGCCAGCGGTTGACGAGCCTGGGCTGGCGGCCAAGATTCCGCAAGGCGGCGACTTGCGGCCCCCAGTCCGGGTCGCTGGCTACCCGGCTGTGCAGGACATCCACCACCGCCCCGGGCGGGTCGGCAGGTGCCAGCAGATGCGCCGCATGCTCAAGCGCCCCTCGCAGGCGAACTGTCCGCGGTGTGCCAACCAGCGAAAGATCAGCGGCCAGGGCTGCGGGTCCGGACTGCTCCAGCCGTGCTCCCGCCCACCGCAGGTCAGTTGCCACGGTCTCGGCACCAGAGAGGCGGCCGGCCTGAAGCAGGTGCTCGACTAGGTGGTCCCAAAGGTAACGATCGCCGGTGCCCAGCTCCCACCAAGCCGTCACCACCACTTCCGGGGCGCCCGCGTCCAGGGTGCCGGCGGCTGGTATCTCCTTGGCGGCTGCGTCCAGCAGCATCCCGTTTAGCTGCGCCAGCCGCGCGGCGCCAGTTTTCTCGCGGAGGTAGTCGCGGATGACGTCGTGCATGGTGACCGTGCCGCCCGGTACCGTGGTGAGCAAGGCCAGGTCGGCCATGCGCGCGCACAGCGCACGAGCTGCGATGGGATCAAGGCCGCTGGTGGCCCGCCACAGCGCCGTGATCAGCGGGACCGGGATCGTCTCGTCCTCGGCGAAGACCGCCAGCTCAGCCAGCCGGTCATGCTCATCAGGGCCAAGCAGCCCGGTACTGGCTTCGATCGTGGCCCGGACCGCCCTGGCCCGCTGGTCCGGGTCGGCGACATCGAGCCGCTTTCCCGCGTCTTTAGTCAGCTCGTCGACCAGGAGGACCCCGCTCACGCGCAACTGGCCCAGCAGGTCCTCCGCTACCGCAGGGAGATCGGGGGTCATCCTGGCCTGGGCAGTGAGGATTCCGTTGACCAGCCGGAGCAGCAGCGGCCAGCGCCCGGTCTCCTTCATCAGTCCCGCCGCGACCCCTGGCGGCAGCGGCGGGAGGCCGGCCAGCAGCAGCGCCCTCGCCTGTTTTTCGGACATCTGGTCCACCGTGACGGGCATGTCGTCACCGGGGACAAGGGACGGGTTCCTGGTGGTCACTAGCCGGGCGCACCGCCCGGCCACGGGGAACACCGCCAGCTGATCCGGCGTCCAGACATCATCAAGCACCAGCAGCCGCCGCGGCCCCTTAGCCAGCACCGCGGCCAGGTGCTCCCCGGCCTGCCGCGCATCGGTGAAGGTCACTGGGCGATCCGGCTCCAGCCGCGCGATCAGGCCGTTGACCAGCCCGGCAAGCGCTTCCTTGCCTGTATCCCGGCCCAGTGTCACCCAGTGCACGCGGCCCTTGAAGCGCCGCAGCACCCGCCGGTCGGCGCCCACTATCTTCGCGATCGTGGTCTTGCCGAACCCGCCCACCCCCTGCACCGCCGTCGTAACCCCCACCGTCCCCCCGCGGCCGAGCGCGGCGACGATCTGGTTCACCTTGTCAGGCCGGTCCACCACCCACGGCTCGGGCCGCTGCACCGCCGGCACCAGCTCTCCCAGGCCCCGGTCGTACCACCCCTGGACCCTCCAGACCAGCAGCCCTGCGCCCGCCACCGCCACGGTCGCCCCGGCGGTCCACCACAGCGGATACCGATCCATCGTCGGGAACCACCGGGCAGTACCCCCAGTCGCGGCGTTCAGTGCGACAGCCAGCACCGTCGCCGCGGCCGCCGCGACAAGCCCGGCCACGCCCGCCAGCGCGAACCGCCATCCGCGCACCGCCCCCACCCCTCTCCGGCAACACCCCCATCCAACCCCAAGAACCGCGACTAGTCAGGGCATGAAACTGAAGCAATACAAACCACATTTCCGACAGCCCACGATCCTGGGTACCCAGTGGCGGAACGGAGGACCAGGACCAGCCGGGCCGCGGGCGTGTTGGCGGCCTCCTCCGCCTGGTCGACCTCGTCCTGGCTCAGCGGCTGGATGGTTCCCCGGGTCCGCTCGCCGACCCGGATGCCCTGGACCGGGCTGCGGAAGATCGTCTTCCGCCTCTTGCAGAACGCGAACAGGGACCGCAGCGCCACCAGGACGTTGGAGCGGCGGTAGCCGTGCAGCTCCCTGAGGCCGGCGAGCACGTCGTCGCGGGTGACCTCCCGCAGGTGGCCGTACCGGGACGACCAGGCCAGCAGTGCCGGGCGGGCGTAGTTCATGTGGTTGAAGACGGTGGCGGGCTCGCGGGGCCTGCTGCGGGGGCTGCCGTCACGCAGGTTCCGCAGCCATGCCCCGGCGTCGGTGCGGATACCGGGGGCCAGTCCGTCGAGCTTGCGCTCCAGCCAGTCCTCCAGGGGCGGCCGGCGGTCGTCGTCGAGCAAGCCCATTTCCTGGAGCACCTCGGCGGTCCGCCGGGCGCTGATGTCCAGGGCCTGCTGCAGCGGGATGATCTCGGAGTAGCGGACGGCGTCGCCGGGCTGGTGGCTGGGCAGCACGATGATCAGGGCCCGGCGGACGGCGAGCCGCAGGCCCCGCCGCCAGCCGCGGGCCTCGCCGCGCTGCCAGGCCAGGTAGAGGCCCAGGCCACCCACGGGTTGCCCAGGTCGGCGTCCGCGTCCTCGTCGAACCGGGTGAAGTCCCGCCACGCCTCGAACAGCCAGGGCTGAACCCAGCGGAGGGCCGGGCGGCCCGCCGGGGCAGGCGGTGGCTTGACCGGGGCACCGCGGCGCCCGTGCTGGTGGACTGGGCCCTCGGGGCGGCGGAGCTGCATCCGGTCGAAGAACAGCTGGTGCCAGGGCAGGCGCCCGCCGTCCTCCAGGACCGACACCGCACCCCTGGGCAGGCCTCCCGCGAGCCTGGACTGGTAGCGGGCCTGCTGCCAGCACAGCCGTCCTTGACGGCCAGGATCCTCCCGCAGCCGGTGCAGGCGGACTCGCCCGGATGCTTGTTCCGCCAGACCCAGCACGACATGCAGCGCCTGGAGCCCAGAGGCCCCCAGGCCAGGCAGTCGATACAACTGGAGGCCTTTCGTGCCCGCATCAGGCGGGAGGAAGCGATCGCCCGTCACGCCGACGCGGGGTCACCTTCAGCGAGCCACCAGACGCTGACGCCACGGCGGCCTGGTTCTCCTCCTGCTTGCCGCTGCTGACCTTCTCCGGCTCGGGGATCAGCAGCTCCTCGACGCCGCAGCCCAGGACAGCGCAGATCACGTCGAGGTCAGACAGCTTGATGCTGGCCGGCTCACCGGACCACAGCCCGGACATCTTCCCGGCACTGATCACCAGGTCGCGGTCGGCGAGCATCCGCTGCAGCTCGCTGGCCTTCCAGATGCCTCGGTTGGCGGCCGCCAGACGCAGGTTCCACTTCATTTCCTCAGTCCCCCTCAGCCGCTCGGCGGCCCGCTTCTGGCCCGCGATCCATGCATCCTCGACGTGGGTGCCGGGGACGTGCTCTGGCGGAGTTCATCGTGGTAGCGATCCAGGCGTGACCCAATGTGGCCTGGATCGCGATCAGGTCCATGTCGGCCAGGTAGAGCTCGGAGGCACAGAAGTGCTTTCTTTCCGCAGTCGCCGTGTTCGGTGGTACTCGTGTCGCAGTCGGCCTGCCCTGCTGGAGGCTGACCCATCTCACAGAGTTCCGCAACAAGCGGCAGCGAGGAGGAGGTAGTCGAACAGCGCAGGCCGCAGGTCCGCTTGGTCGCCGACGGCGGCTATCGCCACACGAAAATAAAGCAGAGAGAAAGTGCCGCAGCACGTGCGGGGTGACGACATCGGGCCAGTCCGGCAGGTGCATCCTGGCCGCGTCTTCAGGGCGGTGCGCAGCGCCTCGTCCCCGACGCGGGCGGCCGACCCGTCGGCGTTCTTGCGCTCAGACGGCAGCAGCGGGACGCCAGGGCGGGTGTGGTCGTCGCCGAACTGCGCCCACACGTCCTCGACGAACCACCGCAGCGTCGCGCCTGCGTTGTTGATCAGCGGGACCATCCGCTCGCGCGGGCCGGAGCCGCGGGCGCCCTTCCCGAGCCGGACGTGGAGCTTGCCGAACAGGCCCAGGTCCCACTTGACGTCAGCGAGGTCCAGCTTGCAGGCTTCGTTGACCCGCAGCCCGACGTCGGCTATCAGCTTGCAGGCGGTGTAGTTCCGAGCGACGGGCGCGAACTTCCGGCAGGTCGCGAGCTCATCCCGCCACCCGTTGAACAGCCGGCCGACCTGCTCGGCCGACGGCGGGATCCGCAGCCGGGCCTGCTGGCGTCCGCGGAGCCGGTTCACCTCGTCGATCGGGCACTCGACGACGCGGCCGGTCATCTGGTGGATCTCCACCTTGTGCCGAAGTTCGAGGGATGTCAGCCTCGCGAGCTGCTCAGCTACCAGACCAGCCCGCGAGAGGACGATGGACGCGACCCGTACCGCCCGGGCCGCTATGTTGCGCCCGCGGGCCGCAGGCACGGTCCGGTACGCGATCTCGGCCATGCCCTCGCCGAGGCAAACCTCGTCGTCCGTCATCGACCGGGCGTGCCACTGCCGGATGGTGAGATCGTCGGCCCGCAGCGTTGGCTGGGCCTGGTTGCGGACCTGGCCTGCCGGGACTACCGGTGCCACGAGAACGGGCATGGCCTTATCTTGCCTGAGGCTTCATGCACTGTCGGCGACAGTGCCTAGCCCGAGAAGGTTAACAGCCGATTTACCGGGTAGCCGCCCTCGGCTGGGGGCCCGCAATTACCAGGCACGCATCCGCGTGATCGTACTGTCCGGGACAGGACGACGCGGGGCTGGAGAGCATGAAATCGTTATGGAATATAACTCACCTGATGGGCCGGCCGACCGGAAACCGGCGAGCCGCAGCGGCGAGGCCGGGACTGTCGTCGAGAACCGCGTGGAAGCCGTCGAGGCAGAGGCGGATGCGGGGACTGACCCACCGATCCGGGAAGCGGTGCGGCAGGCCGAGCAGATGGCCGAGGAGACGGGCGGCCTCGGGCGTCCGGGGCGGCCGATGAACCGGCGGTCACCGTTCTTCATCGGGATGACCGCCGCGGCGGGTGTGGCCGTCACCATCGGGATTATCGAACTGCTGATCAAGGCGGGCTCGATCCTCATCCTGGTCGGCATGGCCCTGTTCATCGCGGCGGGCCTGGACCCCATCGTGAGCTGGCTGACCCGGCACCGGGTGCCACGCTGGCTAGGCGTGGTTATCACGCTGCTTGGCCTGGTCGGCATCCTCGCGTTGTTCCTGGCGCTGGCCATCCCGCGAGTAACGGCGGAGACGACCACGCTGGTCAACCAGCTGCCGCACTATACGAAGGAATTGCAGAACCACAACTCCGAGCTCGGCAAGCTGAACGCCAAGTACGACATCGAATCCAGGCTGTCCAAGCTGATCTCCAGTCACGGCAGTTCGCTGGCCGGGGGAGTGCTCAGCGTCGCCGGGGTAGTCGTGAGCGCGGTCTCCTCCTTCCTGCTCGTGTTCGTGCTGACCGTGTACTTCCTGGGCGGGTTGCCCCGGATCAAGCTCTTCGCCTACCGGCTGGTGCCTGCCTCCCGGCGGCCCCGGACCATCCTGCTGACAGATGAGATCTTCAGCCGGGTCGGCGGATACGTCCTGGGCAACGTGCTGACCTCGCTCATCATCGGAGTCGGCACGGCGGTGTGGATGCTGGCCTGGGGCATCCCGTACCCGTTCCTGCTGGCCATGTTCGTGGCGCTGATCGACCTCATCCCGGTCATCGGCTCCTACATCGGCGGGCTGGCGGTGGTGCTGACCGCGCTGACCGTATCGCTGCCGGTGGCCATCGCCACACTCGCCTTCATGGTCCTGTACAAGCTGGCCGAGGATTACTTCATCGTGCCCAGGGTTATGGGCCGCACGGTGCAGGTGCCGGCCACGGTCACCCTGGTGGCCGTGCTGATCGGCGGCACCCTGCTGGGCATCATCGGCGCGCTGGTGGCCATCCCGGTGGCCGCCGCGGCTCGGCTACTGCTGCAGGAGATCGCGTTCCGCCGCCTGGATGACAGCTGATCCTCAAAGCGCCGCTGCAGCCGGCTTGTTTTTACCGCGCGCTCTGCCTTGTAGCGTTGGGCCCTGCGCGGCAACCTGCGGCGATACCCGATCCGCGGTCAGGCCGTGGCGTGCCGCGGGGCGATGGGCAGGTCGGCGGGGGAGGACGCCGTGAGTGGCCGCGGTTCATCACCTCGACAGCGCGTCGCGCTCGAACAGAACACGGAAAGGACGTGGTGGCCTGTGTCACCGAGCACCGCGCGTGAATCGCCATCCACGATTCTGCTCATCGGAGCCTCGCGGGGCCTGGGTCATGCGATGGCGGCCGAGTTCCTGAAACGGGGTTGGAACGTAGTCGGTACGGTTCGGGCCGGAGCGGCACGGACCCCGCTGCACGAATTGGCGGACACGTATCGCGGCCGGCTGGAGATCGAGGTTCTCGACATCAATGAGCCGGCGCAGATCGCGTCGTTGCACGAGCGCCTGTCGGGTCGGGTGTTCGAGATGTTGTTCGTAAACGCCGGAACGACCAATAATGAGCACACGCCCATTGGCGAGGTGTCAACCGAGGACTTCGTGGCTGTGATGGTCACCAACGCGCTCAGTCCCATGCGGTTGATCGAGGCCTTCGACGACCGGACGTCGCTGACAGGGCTGATCGGAGCCATGTCGTCCGGTCAGGGCAGCATCAGCAACAACACGACTGCCCTGCGGGAGGTCTACCGCGGCAGCAAAGCGGCGCTGAACATGTTCATGCGCAGCCTCGCGGTCCGCCAGTCCG
>JBEKKH010000014.1:0-31791 GCA_050010815.1 Streptosporangiaceae bacterium
GGACGGATCCCGGTGACACCCGTGGTGGCTATGCGGCGCCCGTGCCGGTGGTGCAGCCTGCCCCGCAAGGACCGTGGTGGATCCGGGCTCCCGGGCGGACCCGAGCCACACCGATGGTCCATTGTGGTTGCCCCCCAGCGACATCAATGGTCCATCGCGGCGGTCAGGCTAAGGGTTCGGCTAAGGGTTCCACCGCGACGCGTGCAGCTTAGAGATAGGACAAGAAAGGTGCCGTCGGCTACTGTGGCACATAACGCTCAATATTCGCGGATTCACCTTGAGTGGAAGCAGGGCTATAGCGCCCGGATTATCCAATTCGGGTGTCTTCGGGATTACCGGCTTAAGTTAGCTTGCGGCGGCTGTATCAGGCCCCCGCCCGGGCCCCCGCCCGGGCCTGGCCGCGCGGGATCGTAGAGTTGCCTGCGTGAGCGATTTGAAGAACCGTGTCCGCGATCTCCTGCCCGCCCTGATAGGCGACCTTCAGGCTCTGGTCCGGATCCAGTCCGTCAGCGCCGACCCCGAGCGCCTGGGCGAGGTGGAGAAGTCGGCGCGGAAAACGGCCGAGCTGCTGGCCGCCGAGGGTGTCGCGGCCGAGGTCGTCCGGGCCTACGACGGTGCCCCGCCGGCCGTGATCGGGGAGCGGCAGGGACCCCCCGGGGCTCCGGTCGTCCTGCTGTACGCGCACCACGACGTCCAGCCGGAGAACGACCCGGCCGACTGGGACAGCCCGCCCGGTCACCGTGCGGTTTTTCATCGAGGGCGAGGAGGAAGTCTCCTCCGAGACCCTGCCCGACCTGCTGCGCGAGTATCGCGACCGGCTGGCCGCGGACGTCATCGTCATCGCCGACTCCGGAAACTGGGACATCGGCGTCCCGGCGCTCACGACAAGCCTGCGCGGCCTGATCCGCGTGGACGTCGAGGTACGCACGCTCACGCACGCCGTTCACTCCGGCATGTGGGGCGGTCTCGTTCCGGACGCCATCATGGCGCTCACCAGGCTGCTGGCGACGCTGTGGACCGAGGACGGCAGTCCGGCCGTCGAAGGCCTCGTCTCCGCTCCCGCCGCCGACGTGGACTACCCCGAGGAACGGCTGCGCGCCGAGTCCGGCGCCGCGCCCGGGACCAGCTGGATCGGCACCGGCTCCGCCGTCGAGCGGCTGTGGACCCGGCCCGCCATCACGGTCACCGGGCTCGACGCGCCGAAGGCGGCCGGCGCCTCCAACACCCTCGTCCCCGTCGCCCGCGCCCGGGTCACCGTCCGCCTCGCCCCGGGAGACACCTCCGCCAACGCCCTGGCCCGGCTCCGCGAACACCTGGAAAAGCACGTCCCGTGGGGTGCCCAGCTCACGACCACGGTCGTCGACGCGGGCGAGCCGACCATGCTGCCGACGACCGGGGCGGCCTATGCCGCCGCGCGTTCCGCCCTCGCCGAGGCCTGGGGCGGCACGGCGCCGGTCGACATGGGCTCCGGCGGCTCGATCCCGTTCATCGCGGAGTTCCAGGAGACGTTCCCCGGGGCGAGCATCCTGGTCACTGGCGTCGAGGACCCCGACACCCGCGCCCATGGCCCGAACGAGGGGCTGCACCTGCCGGAGTTCGAGCGCGCCGTCCTCGCCGAGGCCCTGCTTCTCCAGCGCCTCGGCGGCGCCTAGGAAGTACCCTGGGGCGATGTTCTCGCCTCGAGGGCCGTCCGTGCGCGAACTGACGAGGCAGGCACTGTCCTCGGTCGAGCGCGGCTACGACCTGCTGGCCCCGAAGTTCGACCACACGCCTTTCCGTACCCCCGACGACGTGCTTGACGCGACCGCCGGCGCGTTGCGCCCGTTCGGCCCGTTCGGCGGGGGACTGGACGTGTGCTGCGGCACCGGCGCGGGCATGCGGGTCCTCAGCTCCGTGTGCCAGGGACCGATCCTGGGCGTCGACTTCAGCGCCGGCATGCTCGCGCAGGCGCGCCGGGCGCACCCGGACGCCAGATGGGTACGGGCTGACGTCCGGGCCCTGCCCTTCGCCGGGCCCTTCGCCGGGCCCTTCGCCGGGCCCTTCGACCTGGCGGTCAGTTTCGGGGCGTTCGGGCACTTTTTGCCTGCCGAACGGCCCGCGCTGTTCGCCGGCGTGTACCGGGCGCTGCGCCCGGGCGGCCTTTTCGCTTTCCCTGTCGCGGCGCCGCCGCCGGTCGCCTCACGCGGGTACTGGGCGCTGCTCGGGTTCGATCTGGCCATGCGGGTCCGCAATGCGGTGTGGCGTCCCCCGTTCGTCATGTACTACCGCACCTGCCCGCTGCCCGCGGTCCGCGGCGATCTGACCGCATCAGGATTCACCGTGACGACGGTCCCCTTGGCGGCTCTGGGCCGGCGCGAGGACGGCAGCCCGTGGTACCGGCTTGTCCTCGCGCGCACCCCCGGCCCGCCGCCTGCGGGCTAGGTCAGGGCGGCGGTTGGCGCTGCCACGCCCGATCGTTATAGCCCGTTCACGATGGCTTGGACACCGCCAGCTAGAGGTACCTGAACAGGTGGAGGTTCGCGGCGATTCCTGGGCGGCCGCGACCTTCCGCGGCCCAGCAGGCGACAGCTGGCCAGCCGTTTCGCCGTCACGACGAGTCCTTCATCGGTGATCTGGTCCAGGTCGGCGCCGCTCCCTGGCCCGGCTTGCGAGGCTTCTTCCGGCCCGAGCTGCTCCTCGAGGATCGCAAGTAGCTCGAGAATGCCCGCAAAGTCGTACTGAACACGAGTTCCCACCACGGTCAGGCGGCCCTCGTAACGGCCATCACGCGTCTTGGTGATGTCAAGATCCAGCCGCACTATCGGCCTCCATCCGAGGATTGACGCTTGCCGAGCGTAGCTATTCCAGCACAGATTAGGGTTTCAGCTGCCCGTCGGCGTCCGGGATATCCCTGGGTTGTTCCCTAAGCGGGATCCCCTGGGTTTTCGCGGTCGCGAATCCAGGTGGTGAGCTGATGACGGCTGTGGACGCCGAGCTTGGTAAACGCGTGAGCGAGGTGGTATTCGACCGTTTTGGGGCTCACGTACAGCTGGGCGGCGGCCTCGCGGTTCGACAGCCCGGACGCCACCAGCCGCGCCACCCGCAGTTCCTGGGAGGTGAGCCCCGGCAGGCCGCAGGCGCCACCAGAGCGGGGGCGCAGGGCGGTACCAGCGAGTTCGGCTTCGCTGGCCCGCAGGAACGGGCGCGCTTCCAGATCGCTGAAGACCTCACGAGCGGCACGCACCGCATCGACGGCTCCGTGCCGCTGCAGCCGGGCCAGGCACCGGCCGCGCTGAAGCTCGAGCAGCCCGCCGTGGAACGGCAAGGGCTGGCCGCGGGCCGCACCGTATGCGTTCCCCAGCACCTCACCGGCCTGGTCGAGGTCGTCGCGGGCCATGGCCAGCGAGCCGCGCAGCCACGCGGCCTGGGTCAGTGCCGCGCTCTGGCCATGGCGGGCGGCCCGGGCCTCGAAGGCAGCCAGGATCGCCTCCGCCTGGCCCAGGCGACCGGTACGGATCAACGCCCAGACCTGCGCCGGACGCCACCAGAACCCAGCCGGGTCGTAGCGTTCGATCTGCGGAACGGCCAGCGCCAGGGCCGCGCCGTGCAGTGCCTCGTCCGGGTCGTCCCTGGCCAGCCCCAAGATGCCGCGGGCCGAGGCAGCCAGGACGGCGGCGAAGCCGCCGAAGGTGCGCGCCGCCCGCTCGGCGGCCCGGGCATGGCCGTCCGCGGCTGCCCAGTCGCCACGGCAGGCGGCGACCGGGACCGCCGCGCTGTGCACCAGGGCCAGGTCGTAGGCGCGGTCCGCATCGCAGGCCAGGGCCACGGCCAGCTCGGCGTGACCGCGAGAGTCATCCCAGCGGCCCAGCCTGAACTCGGTCTCGGCCAGGAAGGCCAGCGCCCGGCAGGAGAACCTGACCTGCACCCCGGCGCTGATCCGGTTCACCGCCAACGCGAGGTCCTCGGCCGCGGCGGGCAGGTCACCGGCCCATAGCCGGGCCACGCCGCGGAAGGCCAGCGCGTCGGTCCGGGCGGCGGGCACCATCGCCGGCCGCGCGGGCAGGTCACCGAACAGGCCGAGCGCGCGGCCGACGTCGCCGCTCAGCACGAAGGCAAACGACCGGGCGCAACGCGCGGCGTCGTACCATGGCTCGCTGCCGGTACCGCGGCTAAGCGCCCGGTCCAGCCAGAGCGCCGCCTCGGCATGCGCTCCGGACATCTTGAACAGCATGCCGAGCCCGAGAGCCGCCTCCCCGCCCACGCCGGCCTCGCGGACCGGGTCGTGCGTGTGCCATGCCGCCCGCAGCAGTGCTTCCGCGTCCCCGGGGCGCGCCGCTAGCAGCGCGAGCTGGCCCAGCGCCGTGTCCCGGCGGGCGCAGGCGGGCAGCTGCTCGATTATCGGCCGGACGGCATCGGCGGCGCTTACGTCGGCGGCTCGCACCAGCAACTCGAAGGCCGACAGCGCGCGCTCGTCCCGCTCCGGCCCGCGCCCGGTCACCGCCGCGGCCTGCTGCAGGTACCTGGCCGCCAGGAGCAGCTGACCCGCATCCGCGGCGGCGGCGGCCGCGGCGCAAAGCTCGGCGGCCAGCTCTTCGTCCGGGCCGTCAGCGGCGGCGGCCCGGTGGGCGAGCGCATCCCGGCCGCCCACGATCGCCGCCGCCCGCAGGTGCAGCCGCCTGCGCCGGTCCGCGCCCAGGTCGTTATAGACCGCCTGGCGGGTCAGCAGGTGCGGGAACGAGACCGCCCGGCCCGACGGCGTCTCCCGCTCAACGAGCAGGCCTGCCCGTTCGGCCTTCTCCAGCGCCGCGGCCGGATCGCCCGTACCGGCCACCGCGGCCGCGTCGGCCAGGGCCGAATGCTCACCGAGCACCGACGCGGCCACCACCAGCTCGCGGGCCGGCCGGGGCAGCGCGGCGAGCCGCGGCAAGATCAGGCCGGCCAGGGACCTGGGTGCGCGGAAAGACCCGCCCGTGGCCTTCAGCTCGCCATCGGTCAGCTCGTCGAGCAGCGCGCGGGCCAGCAACGGGTTGCCGCCGGTATGGTCGGCCAGCCGCCCCACCGTCCGTTCGGAAAGATCCGCCCGGCCGAGCCGCCGGCCCAGCAGGCCAAGCTCCTCGGCGTCGAGTCCACCGAGCGTGAGCACAGACGAGCGGCGGTCGCCGCTGAGGAAGCGGGCCCATCCCTCGCCCAGCTGCGACGTCGCCTCGGGCCGGACGGTGAGGAGCACCAGCACCCGGTCCGCGCCCAGCCGCCTGCAGGCGAACAGCAGCGCCCTCGCCGACGGCAGATCGGCCCACTGCAGGTCCTCGACCACCACCGCGGCCGCCTGTTTGCCCGGCAGGCAGGAGATCAGGGTGCGCAGCTCCACGCCGACCGCCAGCGGATTCGCGCGGGGCCCAGGGCCGTGCGATAGCAGTTCCAGGCCGGCCAGGGCGCCCGGCGATGCTGCCGCCGCCGCGTCCGACAGCTGCTGAACGACCCCGTACGGCAGCACCGCCTCGGCGATCTCGCCGCTGGCGGCTATGACCCTCAGGTCTGGCTGGCTGCTGAGGAACTCCAGGATGAGCGAGGACTTGCCGATCCCGGCCTCGCCCTGGACCATCACCACCTGCGGCTCTCGCGCGCGCGCCGCGGCCAGCGCCGCCGTGAGCGCGGCCAGGTCCGGCCCGCGGCCGACGAACACCCGCGCCGGACGTGCGTCCGGCCCACTAGTATCCCCGCCGCCAACGCGCCGAGCCGCAGCCGTGGGAAGCATCACCAGCCCCTCCGACGAAGTGCCCACCCACTGGTAAGGAGGCCAAAAGCGGCGTCCAGATACACCTGAGGCCGGTCCGGGTGCTACTCCACGTCCGCGTCATCGAAGGCGCCGGTGAGCACGGGCGCCGGGAACCTGACCGTGAAGGGCACGTCGCCCGATATAAAGGACGCCTCCCAGCGCGACAGCGGAACGGTCAGAATCTGCGCCAACCTGCCGCCGCAGTTTCCCGGGCAGAAGTCCAGCGTGTCTATCACGGTGTAGGTGATCGAGGGCTGGATAGCCAGGCTGCCGTCCGGGTTCTTGCTGATCGTGACCTTTCCTTGTGCCAGCCGAGCGTCATTCTGGCTGGACGGCTGCGCGCCGACCGGGCACGCGCTCTGATTGGTGCCGACTCCGCCCGCGATCAGCCCCGGCACCTCGAACACGTTGGTGAACACCATCGTGGCCAGAATCTGCTTCAGATCGCTGTCGTTCAGCACATCGGTGAGCTCGACAGTGACCGTGTCGGAACCAGGAGCGAAGCGCGGCGGGTTCGATTTCACCGCATCTTCCAGCGCCTGGATGAGGCGCCGGGTGGTGGCGATGGTATCCACTGAGTTGGTGAAGTCGGCGGCGAACTCACCGCTGATGTCGCGAAGCGGACCGCCGCCGAAGATGAATTCGCGGAACAGCGGCCTGGCCCGGCTGTTCGGGAGCAGCGTCAAGATGCCCTCCGCATTCGCGGCCCGGTCCTGCTCGGCTTCCTGCTGCGTGCCGAACGGCTTGCAGTACTCGGGCGGGCAGCCGGGGGTGTCGCACGAGACCGGCGGCTCCGCCTGCTGCGCCTGCTGCGGCGGCGGCGGCTCGGACTGCTTCCCTGGCTCCTTCGCGGGCGGCGCCGGTTCGGTCACCACCACGGCGCGGTTGTCCCCGGGACCCGGGCCGAGCGCTTCGGTCGCGCCGTGCGCGAACAGGGAGATCGGATTGCGTATGCCGTTGGCCTGGCACACGGCCTTGACACCGTAGGCGCGCCCGCACGAGAGCCGGGTGTTGAAGCCCGGATCGCCCTCCTTGCTCGCGAATCCGTGTACCTGCAGCTCGCCGCCCACACCGCCGGCTTTCAGCCGGCGCGCGAGGGCCTGCAGCGGCGGGTAACCGGACCCCGGGAGGACCGGCGACCCCTGCCCGAAGCCGGACAGCGTCAGTCCGGGTGGGGCGCCGCCATCCGGTACGGTCTGGCAGGCCGGAGCCGGAACCGCCTGCGGGGCCTGCGTCCCGGCGGCCGTACCGGCCGGGCCGGGGCCGGCCGGGCCGGGGCCGCCCGACGCCACGGGGCCCAGGACTTCCCCGGCGGCGCGGTCGGCTTCCCGCTCCGCCGGGTCGGACGGATCAGATACCGTGAGCGGCTGCGCGGCGAGCCGCCCGCCCCCGGCCCGCTGCTGGATGACGTGAGCCAGCTCGTGCGCGATGAGCCGCTGGCCGACGGCGCGGTCCGGCACGAACTGCCCGTCGCCGAACACCACGTGATGGCCGAGCGTATAAGCGCGGGCGCCGACGGCGCCCGCCGTCCGCGCCGCCGCCGCGTCGGTGTGCACCCGCACGTCACCGAAATCGTGCCCGAACCGGGGCTCCATGAGCTGGCGCACCGCCAGAGGAAGTTCCCGGCCGGGCGAGCGCACGACCTCGTGTACGGTCGCGGGAACGCGGATCGGGGCAGGCCCGGGCGCCGGCCCGGCCGTCTGCCGCTGAAGCTCGGGCTCATCGTCGTGGCCGCAGCCGCCGGGAGCACACGGCACTGCGCCGCAGCGCTGGAGCACCGCCGGGACGGCCGGACATTCTGAGTCCGAGACTGAGGCCCGCTGATCGGTGTGGATCCGGACGCGGCTGAAGTCGTGACCGAAGGCGGACTCCATGAGGGACCGGGGGCCCGGCTCGAGCGGAGCGCCGCCGGACCGCAGGACCTCGCCGACAATCTGCGGCACCCGTGCCGTCGGCGCCGCGGCGCGCGGCATCGCGTGCGGCGGCAGTTGCTGAGCGGCTGGAAGAGCTCGTGCGGGTCCGGCCATGTCAGGTGACCGGGGGCCGGGCCGCCACGATCGGGTGCGACGGAGACGGGGGGCTGATCGTGAGGGTCAGCGGCGCCGCGGTCTGCTGCGCCTGCCAGAAAGTGGCCGGGGAGGTGACGGTGGCGGTGACGCTGAGCGCCACCGGCGTGCTTCCCGTGGGCGGCGCCAGGAAGGTGATGGGGAAGGTCAGGGACGGCTGCCCGGGCGTGATCGGCACCGATGCGGGCACGCTCGCGATCGGCCCGGCGTCCGGATTGCCGGTCAGGGAGATGCCGAGCGTGGTGGCGAGCGCGGGCGGATAGCTGAACGCCGCCGTCACGGTCACCTGGGTGACGGGGGTGGTCGTGTCCGTCGGAATGACTCCGGGGAAGATGTCCCCCACCTCGGCCTCCGCGGTCCCGGTGAACTGGGTGGTTCCGTCCGGCAGACTCAGGCTGACTCCCAGCGGGGGGGCCAGGTAGAACCACGACTCGAGGTCGCTGGCGAGCGAGCCGTCCCCGGACGGGACGCGCAGGTCGACCCGCGGGGTCGTGCCGTCCGCCCGGGTGCCGGGCTGCCCGAAGGCCCGGCCGTCCAGGTAGATCAGCCCGGACGCGGCGGCGGTGAAGATCGCCTGGCCCAGCAGCCTGACCCGGACGCGGGGGAATGTGGCTGCCTCTTTGTCCTGCGCCAGCAGGTCCTGAAGGTACCCGATGGAGGGCTGCGTGGTGGCCAATTCCCAGGTGAGCTGCTGTCCGGCCAGGCCGATGGTGGACTCAAGGATGTAACCGGTCAACAGCGTCACGCCGCCGGCTGTCCGCTTCAGGTACTGCGGCGAGACCGATTCCAGGGTGACGATGAAGTTCCTGCCGTCGACCGGGCCAGGTACCGTCTGGTCCAGGGTCACCACGAGGCCTTCCGCCGCCAGCACGTCGAGCGGCAGCACGTCGTCGTTGGCCCAGCCGATCGACCGGACGTGGATCGCGGGCGCCGCCGTCAGCGGGCGGAAGGGCCGCCGGCAGTCCTCGACCGCTACCTCCCCGATCGGGGCGGGCTCACGCAGGATGGGCAACGAGAGGGTATCGGCCGCGTGCCCTGCCGGGGCCGTGACCGCTCTGGACTCCGGCGCCGGCCCGTTCAGCACCGCGAGCTCGACCCAGTACAGGCAGGCCAGCGGCGCCTCGTGCACCAGCAGCGACGTCGGTGGCTGATCGGGACCTCCCGCGCTGCCGCACGGCGGCCACTCCACGGTGCCGGTGGCCGCCCGCGCGGGAAACGTCCAGTAGTCCCCCGCCTGGTAGGTCCCGGACCCGAACGTCACCGAGATCCCGTTCTCCAGTGCGATCGCCGTCCCGGGTGAGACCGCGAGGCCGGCCGCCGAGGCCAGCGGCCCCGACTGGTCCCACCGCCGCACCCGCGCGTTGAGCCCGGTATTGATCCCGCTCACCGTGGCCGCCACCGTCAGCGTCAGCGCGTCCTTGTCGATGGCGGTGACCTGGTACAGGGTGCCTGGCGCGTTCGGCGGATCCGCGTACAGGCAGGTGTCGTCGGTCAGTTCCACCCACTGCCCGACCCCGAAGCCGAGGTTCGCGTCCGGCCCGAGCGAGGAGACCTGCAGGACCGAGCCCGAGCCGCCCGCCGCCGCCGTGATACCCGTCACCGCCGAGACGACCGAGCCGTTCTCCCGCGACCACTTGAACGTGGCCGGGCCCGGGTCGGTGCCGGCCTGGATCTCGACCCGGTAGAGCTGGTTCTCGACACCCTGGTACCCGGCCGCCGCCACCGGCCCGCACCCGCAGTCGCCCGCCGCGTTGCCGGTGCTGACGTTCAGCGTGCCGGTGCTGGCCGCGGGCTGGTTTCCGTAGAGATTTGGGCAGAACGGACCTGGCTGACTGCCGAAGTCAAAGTTAACGGGCCGCGCGACGACTCGCCACACCGTCTGTTCCCGCACCGTCGTATCCGCCTGGCCCAGCGCCGGCTCGCGCAGGCACGGGTCATCGAGCGCGGTGACGAGCCGCTGCCACACCTGGAGGTACACCGCGCCGAGCGTCTGCTGGGCCGGCAGCATGGCCAGCAGCGCCGCGGCGCTGGTATCCGATGACGGGACCGGGACGCGCTGGGCGTCGTAGGACACCTGGGCCGGGTTCTCGGCCAGCAGCCCGTCGACGTAGTACCGGCCGGGGCCGATGAGGATCTGGCTGCCCGAGACCGTGATCGCGAAGCCCTCGTCCCCGACGGGGCCGCCGAACTCCCCGATGACGTCGACCGTCTCCGTCCGCCGCAGCCGCGCGTCGATGAACTGCTGCTCGTTCGCGTCGGCGTCGAGGCCGACGCGTCCCTGCTGCTCGAGGACCGCGGTGTAGCCCGTGCCCTGGCTGCGCCGTATCCGGCTGAAGTCGCCTCTCATGGCCCCCTCTTTCTGGCCGGGTGTAGGAAGATCCCGCTTTCCAGCCGGGCCGGCAGGTACTCCGGGGCCCGGATCTGGACGTTGCGCACCGCCTCGGTCTCCTGGACCTGCAGGTAGACACCGAGCTGCGAGCCGTTGTCCGCCCCCGTCCAGACCGCCATCGGGCACTCCCCCGACAGCAGCAGGTAGGCCGGGTCGCCATAACGGACCGTGACGAACTGAGGCATCAGCGCCTGCTCGGAAGCCTGATCGGGCGGGATGCACTCGTACTGGGCCGGCGTGATCGAGCTGGCGGGAAGTGAGCAGAACCGCACGCACCCCGCCTGCCGGCGGCTCGCCCATACCGGAGCGGTCCAGGTGTCGTCGACGGCCAGGCGCGCGCAGAAGATCGAATCCGAGGCCAGGGTGATCGTCCGGGCCCGGACCTTGCCGATGATCGTGCTGCCCTCGACGGTCAGGTCGGGACCGGCGGACGGCGGGCCGGGCGTCGCGGTAGCCAGGTCGGATCCGGCGTACGCCGCGGCGTCCGCGGCGGTCGCGTCCAGGACGCTGCCGCAGATCAGCGTGCTGCCGCTCTCGTCGGCCGCGACGGGGCCGCTGATCACCCGGTTCAGCGTGAGGGATGTCCCGGTCGCGGCGACGACGACGCTCGGCGTGCCGGGGTGCAGCGGCGAGCCGTCGGAGAGCAGGCCCGTGCCTGGCACCAGGGTGGAGTCACTGACCTGGACCGAACATGGCGCGCCGGATACCTGGAGCTGCCCGGCGAGCCAGATCCCGCTGATGAGCAGCTGCCCGGGCGGGGGTGGCGTGCCGGGGCCGGCCGGCGCGAGCCCGGCTACCGCCACGTCGCCGGTCAGGGTGGTGAGGGAGTTGTTCCAGATGGCGGCCGAGGTGACCGTGTTCTGCTGGCCCGCGACGATGGCCAGGCTGGATCCGGGTGGCAGCTGAATGGCGGAGCTCCCGGTCACGTTCACGGCCAGCGAGGCGATGCCGGGCAGGACGATGAGGCCCTCGGTTTGCGGCGAGCCAGACACGGTCGTGTTCCAGGCCGTCACCGCGCTCTCCAGGCTGGGATAGCCCGCCGGGCCGACGATCCCGACGATCGCGTGGAAGCCGAGGCTGGCGGGCGGCACGCTGGCCAGCGCCTGCGTGCGGTCGTAAGGGCCGCCGCCGACCGGCGCGGGAAACCCGTACCGGTAGCTGACCTGGAGTGATTTCGGCACCGGCACGTCGGCCGCGAACTGGATCCGGCCCAGCTCCGGGTCGACGGCGATCATGCCGGATGGCACCACGCACCACGCGCCGCCCGTCCGGTCGGCCAGGTTGGCCGGGTACACCTGGCGGGCGGCGACGGCCGTGCCGTCGGCCACCAGCGAGATGACCCCGGCGTCGTAGAAGCCGGAGAGTTCCGCCCGCGCGATCGGCTGGGGAACGTTGTCCCGGGTCAGCAGCGCCGTGAACGACTCGGGCAGGTTCAGCGGCGAGAACAGCGGGATGTCGTTGCCCAGCGGGCTGAACTTGTACCGCCCGCCGCCCACCACGAAGGCCGGGGCCCCGCTCACCTGGAACGCCTGCCAGCGCCACAGGTGGATCGCCACGTCGGGGAGGTTGGCCCGGCCCGGGCCGTGCAGCGCGATGTCGAGCGGCGTGGGGTCGGGTCCCGCCTGGCCGGCGCAGGAGCTGTCCTGGGCCGGCGGGGCTATCCGGCGCACGTCGATCGTCCGGTTCGCCTGGTCGAAGGGGCTGTCGGCGATCCCGTTGCTCGACGCCCGGCCCAGCAGCCGCACCGTGGGCTCGTGCCGCAGGTCGACCGTGGCCGGGTGGCGGGGCAGGACGTGCCGCATGCTTTCGGTCGTGATCAGGCGCTTGAACTCCTCGACGACGGCCGCCGCGCGCCCGGAGACGTCGATGGCGACCTGCTGCAGCGCGATCTTGGTGCCCTTGCGCCGCCGGTACCCGATCGTGTTGGCCACCTCGGCGCGGCTGTCGGTGACCGCCGCGATCTCATGCACCGAGTTGTAGCCGATCAGGTCGCCGAGGTACGGGATCACCCACGGGGTGCAGGTCTCGATGAACTGGTCGTCGTAGAGCTGCCTGAGGTTCTGCTCGACCAGGTCCGACTGGGCCGCCAGCACGCCGAACAGCGCCCGCAGCTGCCCCCCGTTGGCCGCGTCGCGGGTCCGGTAGACGGCGGGCAGCAGCGCGTACAGCTGGTCCGCGTCCAGGCTCATGACCAGCCCCCGATCTGGCCCTGGGTGGCCGGGTCGAGGAGCAGCAGCTCAGCCCCGAGCGCTGGCTGCGTCGCGGTGGGCGGCTGCGGCCCGCTGGCCTGCAGCACCGATCCGGCGGTCGCGGGCTGGCCGCTGCGCTGCAAGCCCGTCAGCCGGACGCCAAGCACGCCGGGAACGCCCTGGATGACCTCGATGACCTCGCTGGCCGCCACCCCTTGCCCCAGGGACCGCTGGCCGAACGCGAACGCGGCCGACACGCTCGGCCAGGCTTGCGCGAGGACGGCGGACGGGTCGTAGGTCGTGGTGTCCACGGCGACCGAGGCCGCGAACGTGAACAGCACCGGCCGGTCGGGCACGATGGTCAGCGGCACGTTCGGGTCGCCGTACTGGCGCAGGGCGGTCGCGAGCGAGGAGACGATGGGGTCGTCGCTGGCCACCGCCGTCCCGTTCACGCCGGCCAGGGTCAGGAGCACCCCGCGCAGGTCCCCGGACCACGTCCAGGTGGCCAGGGCCATGGCGATCCCGGCGAAGGCGAGCGCGTAGTTCTGGTAGTCCTCCAGCGAGACGACCCGGCTGATCGTCAGCGTCGGCAGCGGCGCGACCTGCCGGATCTCGTCCGCGGTGGCCGGGTCGGCGGCGCCGGTCGCCGCGCTCGGGTTGGTCACCCCGGACAGGCCCTGGGGCCGGTCGAGCGGCTGGCTGAGCTGGCCCGCGGCGACCATGCCCGCCGAGCCGATGCCCTTGCGGTACACCGCCCGGATGTTCGCCTGCCCGGTGGGCGTCCGCTCGCCGTTCGTCCCGTCGCCGAACTGCACCACGGTGTTCCCCGCCGCGTTCACGCTGGTCGTGTACGCCCGGTCGGCGGTCCCCGCGGTCAGCAGGTTCGGTGCCTGCTGCCAGCGCAGGTTGTTGACCCACACCTGAAGGGTCGACTGCGCGCCCGAGGAGACCGGGGCGGTCAGGTAGGTGAGCGGTGCCTGCTTGAGCGTGAACGACAGGCCGGGATTGGTCGCGTCGCCGGAGCCGAGGATCTCCTGCACGGTCTCCCCGTTGGTGGCCAGCACGGCGTTGGCGTTGACGGTGACCGTGGACCGGTCGTAGATCCGCGCCAGCGGCGCGGCCAGGGACAGCGTGGTCACGTCCCCGGCGGGTGCGGCGCCCTGCACGATGACGGCCTCGCTGGCCATCGGGTCGCCGTTGCCGGCCGGGAGGAACGACGACGCGAGCGAGCTGGCCGCCGGGATCAGCAGTGTCCCGCTGACCCCGCTCTGCGTGATCACGGACCAGATGGCGTCCCCGGCGGCGTCGATGACCGGCGGGTATGCGTCAATCAGGAACACCTGCCCGTTGGCGGCGTCCGACCCGCCCGACGACCCGGCCGGAGTGAACGTAGCGCCCGGAGTCCCGGCAGGCGGTGCCGCGACCTGCAGCCGTATGCGCTTGCCGGATAGCCCGGCCGCCTGCCCAGCCGGGATCTGCTGGCCCCCGACGATCGTGACCGCCGAGCCAGCCACCGGAGCGAGCGTTCCCGGCGCGCGGCCGGGCACCAGCGGTATGGGAATCGGGATTCCGCCGAAGTTGACCACCGTCGCCGGGTACAGCCGCTCCACACTCCTCCAGTCGCTCAACGGCAGCGGCGCCCCGGTGAGCTGGGTACTGCTCACGTAGGCGGTGACGATGGGCGTGTTCGAGATGTACGCCCCCAGCGTGTCGTCCACGCTCGAGAGTGCGCCCAGGTAGTAGAGCGTGCCGTCCGCTTCGACCAGCCACAGCGGGTTGGCGACCGTCAGCGCGGTCGCCCGTGACGTGAGGGTGTAAAGCCCGGGGATCATGTCGGTGGCCGCGGTGATCGTGCAGATGACCGTCACCGCTCCCACGTCTACTGACAGGGTCAGCGCCAGCCACTGCGGCGGGCCGCCGGCGGCGGGCGCCAGGCCGGGGACGACGGAGTCGAGGGTGACCTGTGAGCTGCCGTCGGTGTACTGGTACTTCCAGTATTGCTGGGTCGGGTCCGCGGGCGGGTGTCCGTGGGGCCCCGGCTGCCCTCCTGGCCAGCCGGGCACCTCCGATATGTACGGCCCGGACAGCGTCTGCGGGCTCGGGGCGTTGGCCCCGTACAGCGCCGCCTTCTTGCGGAACACGAAGAGGGCGGCGCCGCCCGCGAAGTCCGGCGTGGACAGCTGCGCCTCCCAGGTGAGCTGGGTCGTCTTCGCGACCGGGTCGGTCCGCACCGCCGTGACGTAGTGGAACTCCAGGGGACCGGTCGCCGTCGACGGCACCCCGCCCGGAGCGTAGACGAACAGCAGCGCGTCCCCGACGCTGATGTTGTTCGACGTCCCGGCGATCAGCGTGCTCTGCTCGGTGCCGCACAGCGACCACGGCACCGTCGTCTGGGCGGGCAGCGCGTTCCATGCGGCCAGCGCGGTCAGGTCGGCCGAGGTCTCGAACACCTGCGCCGTCTGTCCCGGTCCCGGCACGCTCTGCACCCGGGTCCCGGCCGGGATGAGTACCGAGGCCGGGGAACCAGGCGCGGTCGCCAGCGTGAACGCGAGCGCCGCGGACGCGGCCACGCCGGGCGACGGCACGTACCCGACGAGGGCGGCCAGGTCGGTGACCGACCGCTGGTCGACGGCCGTCCGCAGGAACGCCTCGTTCGCCAGCCGCTCGCTGTAGAACGTCAGGATGTCGAGCACGGTGGCCCAGGAGTCCAGCAGCGCGATCGAGAAGTCGCTGGGGTCCCGCGTCCGCAGCGCCCCCAGCGGCGCGAGCGTCGGATCGGAGGAGGACAGCCCCGCGAGCATGCTGGCCAGAAACGTCGCGTACCGTCCGGTCCGGTAGCTGATCTGGCCGAGAGCGGGCCGGTTGGCGATCGTTTCCGGGGTCTCGGGTTCGGTCCCCGCACAGGCGTCACAGGCGCACGAGGTGCCGTCGCAGGCGCACGTCATTTCCCACCGCCCATCATTTCCCCCCGTCCAGGGCCAGCGTGAAGACTCCGTGATCGAGGTGGTCCGGGTCGTTGTCGCAGCGGGGGATGTCCAGCGGCCCCAGGGTGAGGAACCCGTCCGCCGTCCCGTCCACCCACGGCGCGTCCATCCGGGAGAACACCGCCAGCGTGACCGAGGAGACGCCCTCGACGGCCTGGGCGGCCGCGATCAGCGGGCTGGCGTACACGGTCTGGCCGAACGTGAAGTTCGCCGCGCTCAGCAGTCCGTCCGGCCCGGTGAACACCGTCATCAGCGCCGTGTACACGTCGCCGCGGAAGTGCTCGGGATCGACGCACACGGCGAGCGAGATCTGCAGGCCCACGATGATCGCCGCCTCGACGGCGACGTCGGTGCCCATCATCGGCAGCAGGCTCATCTCCTGGGTGATGGTCGACGTGAGCTGGCCCGTCAGCGCCGGCGTGACCGGCTCCACCGACACCAAGGCCGTGTACCAGCTTCCCGTCCAGCGCAGCGTGCCGCGCGCCGCCTGGACACCCGGCAGCAGGGCGGCCTGCTGGCCGTAGTCGTCCTCGGTGACGCAGCGCTGCTGGGTCTGGAACGCGAACGGCGCGAACTGCCTGATGTGATCCACCGCCTCCATGTCCACCCCGCTGGTGACCGGCAGCGGGTTGCCGACCCCGGCGATGCTCTCGGTCGGGAAGGGCGGCGTGACGGGGACCAGCGCGATTCCGAGCGCGTCGCGTCCCACGTTGCCTGGGGTGCCGTTGCCCACCCGGTACGTGGCCAGGAAGGTCAGGCCGGGGTCGGGCCGCGCGCCGTTCGTGCCGTCGCCGAACCGCAGGAAGGCCGTCCCGTCCTGCTCCACCTCGACCACGAAGTGCCGGTCGGCGGGCCCGCTCGTCAGCAGGTCCGGCTGCGCCGTCCAGCCGTTGTCCTCGCTGTCGGTCAGGACGATGACCGGGACGGCCTGGCCGGGATCCTGGGTGAGGAAGTCCGTCGCCGACGCGGGGGGGCTGAACGGCACCGCGAACGTCACCGGTGACTGCATGAGCTGCGGGAAGTACCGTCCGGCGGCCGGCACCGCCGGCAGGGCCTCCGCCGTGACCTCCGGGCCCTGGTCGGCGAGCACGACGTTGCCGTACGCCACGCTGATGCCGGGGACGGGGGAACCGTCGATCGTGGCGCTCACGCACAGCGCGAACGGCAGCGCGTCCGCGTCTGCCCAGCTGACCTGCGCGATCGCCGTACCGGTGGCCGGATCCGTGAGCGGCGCGCCCTGGTAGTTGGTCCGCCGGACGGCGGTGAGCATGACCGCGCAGCGGTGCGCCGGGTCGGCGTCCGCTGCTGCCCCGGTACCCGGCCCGAGCTTCTCCTCGAAGACCAGGATGGTCCCCGGGGCCAGGCTGGGCAGGATTCCGTCCGGGTGCGTGGTGCCGTTCGGGGCGGTCAGGGTGGCCGCGGTGGCCCCGGCGGGCAGGCAGCAGTTCTCGTCGCCCCAGGTGTAAAAGGTGATCTCGTCCTGCTCGGTGGCCAAAGGCACGGACTGGATGGCGGCAAAGACCGGTGCCGTCCCGGATAGCTGGGCGGCCAGCGCGCCGCCGGCGACGCCGATGGCAGGCGCACCGGGCACGGCGGGAAAGAACAGGGTTCCCGCGGGCAGGGTCAGGTCGTCGGCGGTGGTGTCGACGGTGATGAGGGCGCGGGCGTTGCAGCCCTCGCCGACGAGGTAGTCCACCAGGCGGGCGTGCCGGCGCAGCGAGATGCGGCTGCGGGCGGTGCCGAGGTAAGCCTCGGTCCCGACCGCGTCCTGCTGGTAGCTGAGATGATCGGCCGCGTAGGCCAGGGCCTCGACCAGGGCGATGCCGAGATCGGCCGCGTGCCGTTCGGTCCAGGCGGGGGTGAGCACGGCCAGCCGGTCGAGCATGACCTGGCGGAAGCTGTCGTAGTCGCGGGCCAGGTAGTTGATGTCGGGTGCGGGCAGCGGCGGCGGGGCGGTGCTCGCCGGGAGGCAGTCGGCGGGGGACGGGCAGCCGGCCTTGAAGGAGAACGTGACCGTGGACAGCACGGGGTCCAGGCCGTCCGGCGGATCCGGCGTGACGGTCACGGTGTCATCGGCCGCCACCTGCACGGCGGCGAGCCTCAGCGTGTACGGGGCGAAGTCGCCCGTCTGGCCGAGCTGGACGGTGACCAGGAACCGGTCCTGGGCGGTGGCCGGGGCAACCGACGTGACCGACACCGCGGTATCGCCGGTGATCACGACGTTGGCCGGGATAAGCGCGAGCCCCGTCGCGTCCTTGAGGAAGGTGATGGCCAGCTCGGTGCCGCAGCCAGGCGCCCCGAGGACCTCCAGGTAGTCGATGCCGTTCAGGCCCGCGGTGGCGAGCACGAGCTCGCGCCGGTTCGACTGGCTGCACAGGTACATCATGAGCCGCCCGCCCCCGCCGCGGTGCCGTAGACGAACTGCTGCGTGAGCTGCTGCTGGGACGCGATGACCGTGTACGTCACCGTGACCGCGAGCGTGGCCTCCTCGGCGGTGACCGTGACCGACTGGACCCGGATCAGGTCCGACAGCCACTGCTGCAGGCCCGCCTGGATGGCCTGCTGCTGGATGGCGGCGAGCACGTCGGAGTTCGGCTCGAAGACGAGCTGGGCGGTGCCGCTGCCGAACGTCGGCCGGTTGACCCGCTCGCCCGGCGCGGTGAACAGGATCTGCTCGATCATGTCGGCGATGTGCGCCGCCGGGCCGGCGGCCTGCGCCGTGTGCCCGGTCCCGTCGAAGCCGTAGGGGAAGGCGAGGTCCGTCATGTGGCCCCCTTACTCGGCGGCCACGAGGGTCTGGGTCGCGACCGGCAGCAGCGGGGTTCCCGCCGGGGTGCAGACGGCCTGGCCGGCGTCGATGACCAGTGGCTGGCCGTTGGAGGTCACCCGGGTCGTCCCGGTGACCCACTGGGCGGTGACGCACGGCGGCACGGATGGCGGGACTCCCGGGCAGCCGGCCACCGTCCACGGGTCGGCGAGGAGCGCGGTGGGCGCGCCGTTCACGGTGACGGCGGGGTTGGGCACGGTCGGCATCGCCTGGCCGCCGTGCGCGCACATCACGGTCGCGCCCTGCTGGATGAGAAGGCCGGGCATCGGTCAGGTCACCTCGAGCGCGCCGTCGTTGACGGTGACGGTGGGGCCGGTCAGCTCGATCGTCGCGCCCTGCCCGTTGTCGATGATGATCCCGGTGTCGGACACCGAGATCAGCGCGCCGGACAGGGTCTGCAGCAGGAAGCCGCCTTCCGGGCCGGGGGTGTCGCTGATCAGCAGCGTGTTCCCGGCGAAGGTCTGGACGACAACCTGCTGCAGGCCCGGCGTCCCGGCCAGCGCGTATTCGGGCACGTCGGCGGAGGATCCCCAGAAGCAGCCGGTCCAGACCGGGTAGTCCGGGTTGCCCTGCTCGAACTCGACCCAGACGATCGAGCCGACCGGCGCGACCGCGTAGAAGCCCGAGCTCGGGCCGGCGAACGGCAGGCAGGGCAGCGCCCAGGTGGACGGCAGCACCCCGGCCACGTCGGGCACCTGCACGAGCAGGCGCCCGGTCTGCAGCGGGTCGATGTTGTCCAGGACCGTGCCCCGGTACTTGCCGTAGAACTTCTTGTCGTCGGGCATGGGCGCTCTCGCTCGGGTTTCTAGTAAGGGAGGGTCGGGACGATCGGCAGGCTGGCGATCAGGGCGTTGCGCTTGAGCGTGAAGGTCTGCTTGTACTCGCCGGGCTTGATGTTGTGCGTGACGCTGTCCACGTAGTGCATGCCGTCGAAGGCGAGCCCGGCGCCACGCACCCCGGCGAGGCTGCGCGCCCGCAGGATGGCGCCGTACCTGTCCACGTTCAGGGTGCCGTTCCCCGACACCACGTCGGCGTGCTTGACGACCTCGGCCATCCCGCGCATCAGGGCCTGGGCGGGCGACAGCTTGGCGGTGTCGGTCAGCATGGGGAAGTTCTGCGGGGTGGGCACGACCGCGCCGAGCGGCGGGTTGAAGGGGGTGGTCGGCGGGATCGTGACCGGTACCGGCGTCCCGGTGACGGGATTGGCGATCCATACGGTCGGCATGACCGACCCCTGCGGCTGGTAGCTGAACGTCAGGCTCTCGACATTCGTCCAGGCGTCCATGTTCACCGACAACGCGGGCTGCGGGACCCCGATCCGTACCTGCGGCCCGAAGTACCCCTGGCTGGTTCCCGGCACCGGGCCGGGCACGAGGTAGAACACGTAGCCCGCGTCCGCGGCCAGGCTGCTGATGTACGCGAAGTCGGTGCCCTGCTGGACCGGCGTCTGCTGCACGGGCACCGGCACGTCCGGGGCCGGGACCGGGATCACCTCGGGCACGATCCCGAACGCGGCGTACCGCGCCAGGATGGACGCCACCCGCAGATCCGGGGTGAGCCCCGGGTACGGCAGCCCGGTCAGGTCCGTCATGTCCATCAAGACGGACAGGTCATGGCCGGTGATGACCAGCTTGGACGACCCGCTCGTCGCGTCGGGCTGGACCTCCTGGTGCTCGATCACGCCGTCCACCAGCACCTGCGGCAGTCCCCCGTAGGTGACGACGAGGATCACCCGCAGCACCGGCACCGGGGCGTCACCGGCCAGGATGAGCAGCGTCTGCAGCGGCGAGCCGTTCGCCAGCGTGAAGGTGAGCTGGAAGCCGCTGCGCCCGGTCGCCGCCTCGGTCACCTGGGCCGAGACGAACGCGTCCATGACCGGCTTCGGCACCGGCACGGCCTCCACCGGGCCCGCCAGCAGCGTGAGGTAGAGCGGGCTAGCCATTGCGCGCTCCGGGCGGCACCGAGGCCGCGGCCGGGATGAGGATCGTCTGGCCGGTCTGCGCGGTCAGCTCGTCGGGGTCGGTCGCGCCGTTGGCGTCGCAGATCATCCAGTACAGCGCCGGGTCGCCGAGGAACTGCTGCGCGAGGTTGTCCAGCCGGTCCCCGTCGGTGATGACGTACGTGGCGGTGGCGGTGTAGATCGAGGGCGGCGGGATGATCCGGCGGGCCAGGTAGTTGACGGGCGTGCCGCTGGGCAGCGTTAGCTGCTCGATCGCCCCGCCGTAGTAGCGGGAGTTCGGGTTGGCGGGGCCGCCGGTCCCGGCGGCGCTGGCGATCAGCGCGGCGAGCACCTGGTCCATGTGCTACGCCCCCTGTCCCGGTGCCTGCGCAGCCATGGCTTCCTTGGCCAGCTGGTAGGACATGTACAGTGCGCCCGCCGGGGTGAGGAAGCCGACGTCGTCGACGTTCAGCACCCGCATGCCGAGCGACACCTTGGCCCGGATGGGGTTCAGGTTCGGGTCGAACGCCTCCTCGGTGATCTCCAGGTCGGTGATCCGCACCGGCGTGATCCGCTGGGTACCCCACGCGAACACCGTCAGCGCGGACTCCATCGGCAGGATCTCGACCGTGCCGGCCAGGGACAGCGCCTCGTTCAGGATCAGCGTCGTGCTGGCCGGGTAGACCAGCAGCTCGAGCTGGGAGAGCTGCGGCTGGATGCCGAGGCTCACCGCGACCGGGCTCGGCGGATTGGTCGCGAGCTGGTCGGTCGCGTCGATCTCGACCTCCGCCTTGAGCGTCTCGACCGGCGGCCCCTTGAGCCGGTAGATCTCGGTCCGATCCGGCTCCTCGCCGACGGACTGCGGCTTCAGCGACCGGGTCAGCGTGTCCGGGTTGTACTGGAGCATGATCGTGCCCAGCGGCGCCCCGATCGTCGGGTCGAACGTGAGGATCGCCCCCTTGCGGAGCCTGGGTGAGACGCTAGGCATCGGCCTGCCCCGTTCCCGCGAGGTGGGCGTCGACCGCGCCCACAATCGCCTCGGCCGCCTGCCGGGCGGCGGCCGGTGGCGTGCCGCGCCCGGCCAGCTGGGCCTGGATCGACGCGGTGAAGTGCTCCCGCTGGCCCGGGGAGTACCCGTCCAGCGTGAGCTGCCGGATGTCGAGGTTGACGGGCGTCACGTCAGGCCCCGCGTTTCCGTCGCTGTCAGCGGCTTGTCGAGTTTCGCGTACTCGGTGCGGACGGCGGCCAGGACGTGCCTGGCCTCGACGCGCCCGCCGTCGGCGGCGGCGCGGAACGCGGCCAGCGTGGCGATGTTGCGGATCACGCCGCCCGCCACGCTCAGCTGGCCGAGCTGACCCGAGTCCAGGTCACCGACCGGGGTTGCCGCCGGAAAGATGCCGCGCCAGATTCGCGTCCGGGCGGCGGCGTCGGGGAACGGGAACTGCACGACGAACCGCAGCCTGCGCATGAACGCCGGGTCCAGGGCGTGCTGCATGTTGGTGGTCAAGATGGCCGCGCCCCGGTAGGCCTCCATCTGCTGGAGCAGGTAGCTGACCTCCAGGTTGGCGTAGCGGTCGTGGCTGTCCCGCACCTCGCTCCGCTTGCCGAACAGCGCGTCTGCCTCGTCGAACAGCAGGATCGCGTCGGTGTCGGCGGCGGCCGAGAAGATCTCCCTGAGGTTCTTCTCGGTCTCGCCGATGTACTTGCTCACCACCGTGGCCAGGTCGATCCGGTACAGGTCCAGGCCGAGTTCGGCCGCGATGACCTCGGCCGCCAGCGTCTTGCCGGTGCCGCTGGCCCCCGCGAACAGGACGGTCAGGCCGAGGCCACGCGGATGCCTGGCCGCGAAGCCCCACTCCTCGTTCACCAGGGCCTTGTACCGCACGTGCGCGGCGACCTGCCGGAGCGTGTCCACCTGGGTTTCCGGCAGCACCAGGTCGTCCCACCGCGCCCCGGGCTCAACCCGCGTGGCCAGCCCGTGCAGCCCGCGGCGGGCGTGCTCGCGCCGCTCCTGCCGCGTCATGCTGGCCAGCCGCAGCCGCACTCCGTCCAGGCGTTCGGCGGCGCTGCCCGGGCTCACCTCGATCGCCGCGGGCGCCTGCAGGATGGACAGAAAGGAGAGGACGTGCGGGGGCAGGTCTTCGCCGTTCTGCGTCCTGATCAACAGGGCCGTACCGTGCAGGGCGGCCTCGCGGGACCACAGCCGGGCCAGTTGCTCGCGGTCGGCGGGGGCGCCCGGGATGTCGGCCGCCTCCATGGCGCACGGCCGCAAGCCGAGGGCCGCGCAGATCGCGGCGAACGCGCGCTCCCGGGTCGGCCGCGCCGGCGCGACAAGCAGCAGGGGATCGCCGGTCCCGGACCGGCCGGCCCAGTGCCTGACGCCGGCCCGGACGGCGTCCGCGTCGGCTGCCGCGTTGGCTGGCCCGCCCCCCGCCGCGTCGCCCTCGGTACCCCGCAGCGGGAGGATGAGCGGGTTCAGGCGCTCGTCGATGGCCGGCATGCCGATCAGGTGGGCCAAGATGGGCTCGTCCAGGCGGGCCGGCGCGTGCAGCAGGTCGCCGGGATCGACGCTGACCAGCCGCCAGTATCGCAGCGGGCGGGCCGAGCTCAGCGCGCTCCAATGCGGGTCATCCAGCACCGCCAGCGCCAGCCCGAACGTCACCGCGGTCCCGGCCGGCCCCCCCGCTGCCGCGCCGCAGGCGCGGGCGAACCTGGCCTCCAGGGCGTGCCCGGTCAGCAGGACCAGCAGGTCCCGCTCGAACGTGGTGATGCCGAAGAGCGCCGTGAGCTGCTCAAGCGCCGTCCACGGCTCGGTGGCCGCCGCCGGGGAGCCGGGCGGCGCCTCGGGTTCGGTCTCGGGCCCGGTCAGGGCTTCGTCCAGGCGGGCCGCGGCGCACAGTGCCTTGTACACGCGGTCGAGGGCCTGCGGCAGCGACTCCATCACGTCACCTGCACCAGCGGAGTCCACGAGCCGCCGGCCTGTTGCGTCAGCAGGCTGCTCGCGCCGTCGACCTCCACCCGGATCGGCACCCCGGCCCCGGCGGCGGTGCCCGTCACCGGGATGTCCGCGGGAATGGTGACCGTGACGGTGGGGCTGGTCGCCGGGGTACCGGGCCGCGGCGCCGGCACCGGCACCGGGATCCCCTGGTCACCGACGTACACGGTGACCTGCTGGGTGCGGCCGACCGGCGGGCTGACGGCCAGGGTCAGCGGGCTGCCGTGCCTGGCCTGGATCGGCGAGGCGTCCTGGATCACCGGCAGGAGCTGGAACGGCACGGGGCTGGAGGTGAACCCCCGGCGGGGCGTCGCCTCGCCCGGGAAGGTGACCAGCCGCTGCACGCGGGCCATCCGGGTGCCCGCCTGGAGGCCCCCGGGCAGCGTCACTTTCAGCGCCTCTCCCCGCAGCACGCTGGGAGAGGCCGTAGCGGCGTTGTCGAAGGAGACGACGGTGTCGGTCACGGTCTGCCCGAGGAAGTTCGCGCCGGTGATCGTGAGCACCTGGCCGGCGGTGGCCATCGCGGGAGAGATGGCGGTGATGACCGGCGACTGGAGCGGCAGCGCGATAAGCCTGCGGTGCCGGACCGGCGGTCCCGAGGTGACCATGCTGGTGTCCTGGATGACCACGACGGACACCTGGAACGCGCTGCTTGGCCGGTAGGGCGCCTGGAAGGCGGGCCACAGCCGGTAGATCTCCTCGATGGTCAGCGCCTCGGGAGTGATGCGGAGGTGTTCCATCTGCTCGGCCAGGGTGCTGGCGTAGACGAGCTTCGCCTCGCCGGAGGACTGGGATGACAGGGCCGACAGCGCGTCCTGGATCATCTGAGGCGGGACGACGGGGTTATCGTGGAACACCTTCATCGCCCAGCCAAGCAGAATCTCCGACGCGAGTTGCTCAGTCTGGGTGCTGCCGTAGGCCGAGACCAGGTAGTGCAGGTTCAGCGCGAGCGGCGGGTTGCCGACCCGGTGGCCCGCCGCATCGTAGGACGGCAGGTCCAGGTTGCGCAGCGCCGGGTTGAGGCTGACGTAGTACATGAAGAGATTGAGCTGCGGCTCCTCGTTCTGGCCGGCCTCGATCAGGTCCGGGGAGAGCGCCGTGATCGCCGACGCGGACGTGAGGACCGTGTTCGGGCCCGCGGCCGTGAGGTCGTTGGTCAGCAGCCACTTCAGGACGGCGGTCACGCCGCCGACGGCCAGGTAGTCGCTCATCGCCGGCCGCTCCCGCCCGGCCGGCCCCCGCCGTCAAGGAAGTCCGCGAGCGTCGTCCGCGGCCGGAACGCCGGCTTGGGCCGCGGCGGCGCCTCCGGCCGCGGCGGCCGGGGCGGCGCCGGGGCGGCACGAACCTCGATGTGCCCGATCGTGATCGTGACCGAAGATTCCCTGGCGCCCGCCTCGTGGCCTGGTTCCGCCGCCGCCACCGCCGTTGATCGGTAACTGCGCTGCTCGGAGCGGTATTCGCGGCTCGCAGCACGGGACGTTCCGGTCCAGTCGGATGCGGCCGGAGCTCGACGGGACGGCGGACCGGGGTCCAGTGGCACAAGCTCGCCGCCGGACGCGGAACCGTCCTCGGCGGCGGAGCCGACCGTAGCTGTTACCAGCCAAGGAATGAGTTGCGGAAAGCGACTACCGCTCGCGGTGGTGCGGGAGGCTTCTGGAGGACCGGATCTGACCACACCGGGGGCTGCTGGGAGGAGCACATCGGGCGATTGGGCTTCGGGGGCCGGCGCATCAGGCGATAGCGCTTCGGCGGGGAACGCACCAGGCGACCGGGCTTCGGGGCGGAACGCACCAGGCGACCGGGCTTCGGCGGGGAACGCACCAGACGGCAGCGCTTCGGGGCGGAACGCAGCAGAGGGCAGCGCTTCGGCGGGGAACGCAGCAGACGGCAGGGCATTGGAGGCGGCATCGTCTCCGGGGGCGAAGCCGTCGGAGACGATGCCGTCGGCGCGCGGGGCGAAGCGCGGCTGGATCACCGGTGCCAGCGAGGATTGCGGTTCCCGGCGGCGCTGGATGATCCGGGCCAGCACGCCGTTCCCGGTCCCGCCCGGCCCCGGTCCGCTGGCCTCGTGCCCGCTGTTCATGTGCCCGCCAGCTCCAGGTAGGCCGCACGGCGCGGCGGGCTCAGCCGCACGATGTCCCGCTCGGCCCAGCCGTAAGCGGCGGCGAGCGCGTGCACCTCGGCCAGCAGCAGCCGCGCCGCGACCGTGACCTCCCGCCAGAGGAACCGGGCGATGTCGAAGTCGTGCACGTGGCGTGCGGAGCACGCGGGGCAGTCAAGCGCGCAGCGCAGTTCCGCGTCCGCGTGCAACTCCTCGAAGCGCTTGACCACGCTGGGCGAGAACCCAGACCGCAGGGGTGATAGGTCGGTCCGTTCGGCATCATGGTTGGGAATGTGCTCGAGGGATCGGGCCAGCAGCAGGGCCTCCGCGTCCGGGTCAGGGACGGCGAGCGTGGCCAGCATGTCGTCGGTGGTGACGGGGCGCAGTCGGTAGCGCTGGCCGTCCTCGGTCCACTCGGCCGGGCCCGCACAAGCGGCGGGCTCCAGCCGGGTGGCCAGCTCGCCGGCGTCCAGGGTGAACTCCAGTCGCTCGCCGCACGCCGGGCAGGTGCCGAGCACCGCGAGCTCGGGGCCGAAGGTCAGCGCGCGCAGGCGGAGCAACTCCAGGTCGCGGGCGACAACGGGCATCGCGGACAGGGCCTCGGGGGGCGTGGCGGGCAGGGCGGCCGCCAGCAGTGCGAGCGGCCGCCGGAGCTCGTGGCCTCGCGCGCCCGCCTCCCAGGCCGCCAGCAGGAGCTCCCCCCTCAGTGCGCGCATGGTCGTCAGGCGTGCGTCGAGGTGAAGGTCGGCTCGGTCGGCTCGGTCGTCGAGGTGTCGCGGTCCCAGCCCTCGTTCTCGATCTTGATGTGCTGGATGGCGACCGCGTTCGCGTTCGCGTCCAGGTCGGGCAGGGCCTGATATTCGCTGACCCAGCACCGGTAGAGCTTGTAGCTGATCGCGAGCTGGCCGGCCTCGTTGAAGAAGTCGAGGATGATGTCCTTGCGGAAGTCCGCGAGCGAGACCTCGGATCCGGGGGCCGCGCCGAGCTGCCAGACCTTGGCCGCCCACGCCTCGAACTCGGGGTCGTGGGTGACGCCGCGCTCGATGGTGACGGCGTCGAACTTGTTGCGGCCGGGCGACTTGCGGCTGGTGCTCGGGTCGCCGCCCTCGCGGAACTCGACGACCTCGGTGGTCCGCTTGAGCGCGCTGACCTTGCTGACGCCGGCGACGTACCGGCCGTCCCACTTCACCCGGAACTTGAAGTTCTTGTACGGGTCGAACCGCGTCGGGTTCGCGCTGAACTCTGCCATCGATCCCCCTAGGACGAGGCCTGGCCGGTCAACTGCTCGATCTGGATGACGACGAACTCGGCGGGCTCGAGCGGCGCGAAGCCGACGAGGATGTTGACGATCCCGTTGTCGATGTCGGTCTGGGTGGTCGTCTCGCTGTCGCACTTGACGAAGTACGCCTGGTCCGGCGTCGAGCCCTGGAAGGCGCCCTTGAGGAACAGCGTCTGCAGGAACGACTCGACGTTGAGCCTGATCGCGGCCCACAGCGGCGCGTCGTTCGGCTCGAAGACGACCCACTTCAGGCCCCGGTACAGGCTCTCCTCCAGGTACAGCGCCAGCCGCCGGACGGGCACGTATTTCCACTGGCTGGCCAGGGCGTCCGCCCCCTGCAGCGTCCGGGCCCCCCACAGCACCCGGCCGTAGACGGGGAAGGAGCGGAAGCAGTTGAGGCCGAGCGGGTTGAGCTGCCCGTTCTCCTGGTCGGTCATCGTGTAGGTCAGGCTCTGCGCGCCGTTCAGCGTGGCGTTGATCCCGGCCGGGGCCTTCCAGACGCCGCGGCTGCCGTCGGTCGCGGCGTATACGCCCGCCACCACGCCGCAGGGGGCGAAGGACCGCAGGTTGTAGTTGTTCAGCGGGTCGGGAAGGCGGAGTCGCGGCCAGAACGCGGCGCCGTTCGGGTCGGTGATGCCCAGCGCGGTCGTTATCCAGTCGATGGCACCGCTGACGCTGGTGACATCCGGCGGCGGGTCCACCAGCAGGAAGGCGCGGCGCTGGTCGCAGTAGGGAATTGCCTGGCTGTAGATGGACGTGATCGCGGCGTCGCCGCCGTCGATGCCGGGCGTCGCGGGGGCGCTGGGCAGCGCGCGGGTGGCGTCAGGGAAGCACAGCAGGTTGAACAGGTCGACCTTCTCCAGCGCGTACATGCCGGTGAATGTCGCCTGGGCGCCGATGAGTGCGCCGGCCCCGGGCAGCGCGCCGTCGGGGCCGGCCACGGTGGACGCGACCTCGCTGCCCCAGCCGGTGGCACCCCCGTGGCCGGTGCCGAGGGCGTAGTGCGCGACGTTGAACACGGGCGCGGGCGTTCCGGCCCCGGCCAGGCCGAGTCCCGGCAGCACGTTCTGCGGGGCATCCGCCCCGGTCGGGGCGTCGAACTCGAGCACGGCGTCGGGCTGGTTCGGCAGCGAGGCGTTGATCCGCAGGGCCGTGCCGAGCGTCGTCGGGGTGGCGGAGCCGCTGGTCACCATCGAGGCGACCGAGCACTGGACGGATGCGCCGGTCACGGCGGCCGCGGCGAGCGCCGTGTTGATCGCCTGCTGCAGCTGGTTCGCCAGGCCGCTCAGGCTCTGCGGGATCGGCACGCCGCTGGCGAACACCGGGACCGTCACGGGCAGCCGGGCGGATACCGATGACGCCGTGGGGTTGCTCGTGGTGAGCTGGAAGCCCCAGCTGGCGTTGGTGGTCGTCGCGGTCGCGCTGCCGCCAAGGGCCTGGTTGACGCCGGCCACGGTGATCGGGGAGCCCACGACGCCGGACGCGGGCAGCGGCGGCGATGTCGCCGTCCCGGCGACGTTGACCAGCTGCGAGCCGTTGTCCACGTCGTTGATGACCGTCGCGACGTAGTTCATGCTTGCGGTGTTGAGCGTGACGTTCGGGAAGTACTCAGTCGCCGCGTTGACCAGGTTCGTGACGGTCAGGTTGAACGCCTGCTGGTCCACCGTGAGGTCAACCGGCGGTCCCTGGTCCACGTCGATGAGCAGGTTCCCGTTGGCCCACGCCCCGCTGGACAGCGAGGTGAAGGTCAGGCCGCCGAATTTCACCGAGGCGGCCGCCGCATCGGTGGTGGCCGCCGGTGCCTTCGGCACGCGGACGACGTAGGCCTGCTGGCCGGGCGCATTCTGGTAGAACTGGGCGACGGCGTAGCTGAGCGCACTGTCGGACGCGAGCCCGCCAAACAGGCGCTCGAAGTCGCCGAAGCTGAAAATCGCCTGGGCCCGGTTGTCGATGCCGGACGGCGTATATCCGACAAATGCGGCTATCGCGGTGGCTACCCCGGTGATCGTGTGTACCGGGCTGGGCAGCTCCTGGACGTAGACGCCTGGGTAGGTATAGGTATTGGCCACTTCACACGCCCCTCAGGCCGGCCCTGTTCGGTGATGCCGGGGATGCGTGACACCCGACGGGCTGCTCCCCCGGCATGCTCCTGGTCATGGAGGCTACGGATAACCCCGGCCGGCCGGCGTCCGGGTTTTCCCTGGGTTTTTCCCTAGGCCAGGACCCCTGGGCTCTCCCGGCTGTGCCTCGCGGCACCAAGCTCGCAGCTCCAGGCGCGCCGAGACGGGGGAAGCGACGTTAACATGGTGCTTATGCGCACGGCCCACGGACTGCTCGAATCCGCCGACCAGCGGACGGCGCATGCGCTCTGGCCGGCTCCGCCCGAGGTTGTCGCCGTCCTCGGCGCGCGTCGCGGCCGGCCGCTGGAGCCCGGCGTGCGCAACGAATTCGAGCCGCTGGCCGGGCGGGACCTGAGCCACGTGCGGATACACGACGACGCGCCGGCCGCGGCCTCCGCCGAAGCAGCGAATGCGCGCGCCTACAGCGCCGGCCACGACATCGTCTTCGGCCCCGGCCGTTACGCGCCCGGCACGGAGGCGGGGCGAGTTCTGCTGGCTCACGAGCTCGGCCACGTTCTGTCCGGCCCGCGCTCCGGCAGCGGGCCTGCGCCGATCCTGCGCGCTCCGAAGGAGGGGACCGGCGAGCGCCCCAGCCTCCTGTCCGGCGTGCCGGCGCCCCGCGTCTCGACCATCGGCGCAAGCACGATCGCCACGATCTACTTCGCCCGCGACACATGGCTGCTGGAGCCCGACGGGCTTGCCGCCGTCCGCAAGCTCGCCGGGCAGTTCTCCTACCTGGCCAAGCCGTTCGTCTCGGTGGATGGCCATGCGTCAGGCGAGGGACCGCAAAAGCACAATGAGGATCTCGCCCGGCTGCGACGCGAGGCCGTCGTCGCGGCGCTCTCATCGAAGGCCCCCGGCGCGACCTTCGCCGGCAGCGGCCACGGCGCGTCGCAGTCCGCCGTTCCCGAAATCGCCACCGAGGCTGGCGGGCTCGAAGCGCAACGCGCGAAGAATCGTCGAGTCACCATCGTGATCACGGACATGACACCCACCAGTTCGCCCTCGACCCCGACGGCCGGCCCGGACCCGCTCAAGACGCCAGAGGTACTCAAGCTGCCTCCGCGCCAGCCGGAGACCCCTGAAGAAGAGGCCAACCGCCGCCTTAAGGAGATGCTCAAGCTCCCGGCGAAGATCCCGCCGGCGGGGCCGGGGAGCAAGTCCTTCGGCGAGCAATTCTGGCATGCTGTTGACGACAAGCTCGACGCCGCGATGTCGAAAATCGGCGTCCCCAGGCAGTATCGCGGGCTCATCAAGGACGGTGCACACGCCGCGATCGAGAAGGGCGCCGAATCGGCGCTCGATTCGGCGCTTAATGCGACTAACCTCTCCAGCCAGGAGAAGAACGCGATCAAAGCAGCTGTCGGAGCGGCCGCGCAGACGAAGTTCTAAGCGCGGAGTTCTTGGCCGCTCGCCGCCGGTAGGTGTCGAGCACAGCCTCAGGGATCTTCGTCAGCCGCGAGCCCGCGCGGGCCTTACGCAGCGCCTCCTCGGCCTCGGTGTCGATCTGGGTCGCCCAGACTTCGACGATCTGACTCTCCGGGAGCTGGTCGAGGATCGCTGCCACGGTACCGTGGCCGACGAGGCCATCGAGGATCACGTAGCGCACCTGCCCCCGCATAGCCGCGAAGATCCCGTCCGGCTGATAGCGAACACCCAGCTGGGCGCACATCGCCTTCGCGATATCACCTCGGGTCGCCCACTCAGCCAGCACAACGATGCCAGCGACCGTCTCGAACATCGACGGCCCGACTTCGAGGTGCGAGAAGCCGCCACCGCCATGCCAAAGGGTCGCAGTCTCGTTCCTGGTTTTTGTGGCATCCCGAAGCGCCTTCATCGCAATCTTGTCGACATCAGCCCCCTTCTCGACCTTGCTCAGGAGGTGGTTGAACTCCTGCGCCTCGTCAGGAGTCAGGCCTTCTGGAAGGTCTACGGCCGCGACACGTTCCGTCGATGTCGTGACCCCGCCCGGATCCTCGCCGTTCACCACTCGCGTTAGCCGCGGCTTGGCGTAGGTGGCCACCGTGCCAGGATTCAGTTCGCAGGTCACCCAGCGGCGTCCCATCTTGTGCGCGACCGCCGCGGTTGTCCCAGAGCCGCCGTAGCAGTCAAGCACGATGTCGCCAGGGTCCGAGCCAATGTGGATGACCCGCTGGAGTAGTTCCTCGGGCTTCGGGGTGGCGAAGGCGTGGAGATCGGGGAAGAGGTCACGCACCTGGTTCTTGCCGCGCAGCGAGCCACCGACGCCCGAGGCGAACCACAATGTCTCCGGGACGCGACCCTCGTCGGCCAGGTGCTTCTTGCGCTGGATGCTTTCCTTGTCGAGGTCGAGGTAGACCAACTCCGGCCAGTGCCCCGCCTCGTGCCTGGCGCGCGCCGCCCTGGCCGCATCCTCCAGTGGCTCCGCGAGCATGATGGCCGGTACGCCCGGCTTCACCAGATCGGGAGTGGTGCCGCAGATGATGGCCCGGCGTTCCTCGTCTCCGATATCGCGCAGTTCGTACTTGGCGTACTCGTTCATCTGGTCCAGGAACCAGGACTGCGCCTTCCCCCAGCTCCGTCCGGGTGTCGGGTACATCAGCCCGCCGGTGACCGGGTGCTGGATCGCATAGACCATCGGATGGTTGGTAGCAGCCTTCCCGGCCGTTGCGTCGCCGTCGCGCCACGGCACTGGGTCACCGTCCCGGGAACGATAGCGGGACGTGTTCGAGGACGCGAGCCGTCTCATCCGGTTCGGGGCCCAGCGCTCGGTCTTGCGGTACACCAGCAGGTGTCATGCGAAACTGAGAAGCCACCGGTGTCGTTCCGTGGCGAGGTGGTCTTCTGCCACGCGACCTCCGCGACGAAATTCGCGGGGCCGAGTTCTTCGTCCAGCACCGAGCGGCAGCGATGCACCTCGGCATCATCGAGATGTACCCACACTGAGCCATCGTCAGAGAGAAGTGGCTTGATCTGCCTCAGCCGGTCGCGAAGCATCGCCAGCCAGACCGAGTGCTCGATGTTGTCGTCGTAATGAGTAAACGCCTGGCCCGTGTTGAACGGCGGGTCTATGTACACCAGCCTTACCTTGTCGAGGTAGCTCTCGGCATACTCAGGCACCTTGGCGAGGACGTCCAGGACGTGCATGGCGTCCCCAGTGACCAGGAG
>JBEKKH010000015.1:0-29644 GCA_050010815.1 Streptosporangiaceae bacterium
GCGGCCTGAACGTGGTTGTCGACCATCGAGTGGATGGACTGCAGCAGCAGCGACACCTGCCCCTCCTCTTGCTGCACCCCCAGTGTTATCTCCTTCAGGTCAAGCATCCATTCGCGGGCGTTGGAGTCGCCCGCGGCGGCGGCAGCCTGCAGCTTGCCGGCCAGCGTCTGGATCAGCGCTGCCGTTTGCTGCCCCTGCTGCTGCAGCTGGGCGTAATTTTGGTCTATGGTCTCGGGATCCACTCGTCCTCCATCTGACGGAGCATGACGATACGTCTACGGCATCTGATGCTAGTCGCCCGGCCGGAACGGATGACCCGAAACGGCATCCCTGATGGAACGTGGCGAAAAACCTGGCCGCGTCCTAGGAGCCAGAGGTCAGATCCCTAGGTAGGACACGATCGTGTCGCCTTCGGGCACAATGAGCCGGGCGCCGGAGGCGGACAGGCTGGGGAAGTCGGTACCCACGGGGGCAGTGGGGGCGGTGAACACTGGCCGGCCGTCGGAGAGGCGGTACCCATTCATCGTGCCCTTGCGGTTGACGTCCCAGACCACGCCACCGGCGATGATCGGGGGTCCCGGGCTGAGGCCGGCCACCGACCAGCGGACGCTGAGCGTGGGGTTGGCACCGCCTTGACCGGGGGTGACCTGGATGGCGTGCAGGCTGTCGTAGCAGGAGAACACGACGGTGCTGCCGTCGACCGCGTCACCGCCGAAACCTCCCTCGCATACCTTCGAGGAGGTGAGTTCGCCGCCGGTTCCGCCGAGCTTGGTGCCGTCGAGCACGTAGCCGATACCCTCCTTACCCACCTGAAAGACCAGGCCATCAGGCAGCAGCGCCGGTGCGGTCGACCCGAGGTCGAGGTCGCCGGACGACAGCGACACGAAATTCGTCGGGGTGAAGAGGCTCTCGACGGTCAGGTCGGGGCTGAGGCGCAGCACGCTGTCGGAGTCGTCGACCTGGTCATACGGCATGCCGTTGCCGGTGGCGACGTAGAGGCTGTCATCGCGCACCGACTCGCCGGGCGGAGCCCAGATTCCCGCCTGGCGCTGGTTGTCTGTGCTGAAGCTGACCAGCGGCCCCGAGCCCGAGACGGGCGCGCCGACGACCCGTCCCTTATAGTCCGAGCAATCGCCGTCCAGGCCGCCGAACGGCACGTACACCCGCGAGCCAAGCAAGGTCAAGGCGCCTCGCTCCTGCTGGGCCCGCGGGTCGCTGCCGCTGACGTCGATCGGGCGCTGCGCCACCGTCTGCCCGGTGGCCAGGTTGAGTTCCCACAGGATGTGCCGGTAGGTCGGCTGAGCGGTGAAGGTGACGAACCAGAGCCGCCCGGCGGCCACGTCGGCTACCGGGGTGCCCGTGATGCCGGCCGGATCGACGTTGCCGCACGGCAGGCCGCTGGGCACCGGGGTGGCGAGGTGCCTGCTCCAGCGCACCGCGCCGGTGGAGGCGTCCAGGGCATAGACGCTGTCGTTCTCGGTCGCGACGATCACCTGGGACCCGACCACCAGGGGCTGGGCGTACACCGTGCCATCCACGGTGGCCGTCCACGAAGGGCGGACGGTACCCATCGCCGGAGAGCTGACCGATACCCCGCTGCGATCCGCGGTGCGGTCGTAGGTCGGCCAGTCTGCCTGCTGGCTGGCCGGGGAGGAGTTGGCCGGGGCGGAGGCGGCGGAGGTGGCGGCGGGCGAGGACGGCGAGTGCCCGGCGCCGGTGGTGCTCGAGGCGGTGGTCCCAGACGTGCAACCCACCGCCGCTATCACCACCGCCGCGAAGCCCCCGGCGGCGATGATCCGGCCGACTCGTCGTTTCATCCGGCTATCCTCGATCCCCCGGGCCGACCGGTCAAACGCTCACCTGCGCGTACCGCATGCGGGGAGGTGGGCCGCGTCGATGGCGGGACGTCCGGAGGATCCGGCGAGGCGACGAGCTGTCCACCTATTACGGCCGAACGGACGGCCCGGTTCGCCGGCAGATCTCGGATAGCCTGAGGTCCGGAACGCCGCCAGACCTGGGAGCGCGGAAAGGACCGATCGTGTCGGAGCGGGACGCTGGGGCTCAGAACCCGGCCACGGCCAATGTCGTGGGCTCGGCTGGCGGCCAGGTCTCCCGGCAGGCCACGCTGCCCGCGACGCCGGCTGCTCCGGTCCGCGGCGACCGTCGTCTCGGGGCGACGGGCGCGTTCGCCCCGGCCGGGCCGGCCGACTCTTCGCCAGCTGGGCCGGCCAGCCCTTCGCGGACCGGGCGGATCAGTGACCGGCTGGTCGTCGCCGTTCCCGCGGTCATCGCACTCCTGGTCGGCGGGTACGAGATCGGCGGGCCGTCGCTGTGGCGGGACGAGGCCTACACCAGGGATGCGATCGGGCGATCGGTCGGCCAGATGTTCGCCTTGCTCGGGCACACCGACGCCGTGCACGGCGCCTACTACCTCCTCATGCACGTCATCGCGTCCGCGGCCGGGACCTCGCCCACGGCCCTGCGGTTCCCGTCGCTGGTCGCGATGGTCGTCGCCACCGCGTTCACCGCGGCGATCGGCCGCCGCGCGGCCCTGCTTGCCCAAGGGCCGGATCCGGTCGGGCGGGCCGGCCGCCATGTCCCGGCGCTGACCGGGCTGCTGTCGGGCCTGGTGTTCGCGACCGCCCCGTTCATGACCTATTACGCTCAGATGGCCAGGTCCTACGCGATCGTGACGATGTTCGCCACGATCTCCAGCTACCTGCTGCTCCGGGCCTACCCCGATGGCCGGTGGCGCTGGTGGGCGGCGTACGCCGCCGCCGTGGCCCTCACCGGTCTTTTCAATCTGTTCGGGCTGCTCATCCTGGTCGCCCACGGCGTCACGCTGCTGCTCACCAAACCCGACGGCCCCCGCGGCGGGAGCGGGGCCGGCCGCCGGATAGGCCGGATCCCGCTACGGTGGCTGGCCGCTGGCGCTGCGCCGCTGATCGTGCTCGGTCCGCTGGTGGCCGTCTCGTTCCGCGAGCGAGCGCAGATCGCCTGGGTCTCGCGACCCGACGCCAGTACGATCGAGCGGCTCTTCGAGAACTTCGCGGGCTCGAAGGGACTGATCCTTCCGGTCGCCCTGCTGGTACTGGCGGGCATCGCGGTCGCCTGCCTCACGGACAACTGGCGGCCGCTCAATCCGGTGGCGATCGCGCTGCCCTGGCTGACCGTGCCGCCTTTCCTGCTGATCGCCGGGTCGTTCGTCAAGCCGGTCTACATCGAGCGGTACGTCGAGTTTTGCCTGCCCGCGCTGGCGATCCTGGTCGCGGCGGGGCTGGTCGGCCTGGCCCGGACCATGGCGGGTACGGCGCTGGGCAGGCACCGGCTGACCTGGGCGCCGTCCGCCCTGGTCGGCCTGGTGCTGGTGGCCCTGCTGATCGGCCCGCAGCAGGCCATCCGGCAGAGCGCGGCCCGGCCGGACAACCTGAGGCTGGCCTCGGCTATCGTCGCCGCCAACGAGCAACCCGGTGACGTGGTGTTCTATCTCCCGGTCGACATGCACGTGATCGGCACCGGGTACCCGGCGCCCTTTGCCAAACTGCGGGATATCGCGCTGGCCACGTCCCCGACCGCCTCGGCCACCTTGACCGGTAACGAGATCACCAGCCCGGCCGAGCTGAAAGGCCGGTTCACCGACGTCAGCCGGGTGTGGGTGGTGACCGGCGCAAGCAACTACAAGTTCCCCGTGCCGTCCACTCCGGTGGACAGGGAAAAGATGGCGCTGATCGCGGGGGCCGGGATGCACATCATCCACCGCTGGATGGCCGGCGAAGTGATGCTGACCCTCTACGGGCACTAAGCAGGGGAGCCCTCAGGCGCCCGAAGACTCGGCCCGCGGGACGCCGAACCCGCCGGCCAGCAGCTGCTCCCGGATCTTCCTGCGGCCTCGGTGCAGCCGCGACATCACGGTCCCGACCGGCGTTCCCATGATCTCGGCGATCTCGCGGTAGGGATAACCCTCGATGTCCGCCAGGTACACCGCCGTCCGGAACTCGCCGGGCAGCTCGCGCAGGGCCCGCAGCAGGTCGGAATCGGTGGTCCGGTTCAGCGCCTCGGTCTCGGCCGACGGCACGGGCGGCGCGAGCCGGTCCGCGGACATCTGCCATTCCTGCAGGTCCCCGCCGAGCGCCTGCTGAGGCTCCCGGCGCCGCTTGCGGTAGACGTTGATGAAGGTGGTGGTCAGGATCCGGTTCAGCCAGGCCCGCAGATTCGTGCCCGGGGTGAACTGCTGGAACGCCGCGTACGCCTTGACGGACGTTTCCTGCACCAGGTCCTCGGCGTCGGTCGGATTCCTCGTCATCCGGAGCGCCGCCGGGTACAGCTGGCCAAGCTGCGGAATGACGTCGCGCTCAAATCGCGCGCGATCGTCGCTAGTGTGTTCGGCTCGGCTCATGTTCGCTCCGGTGTTTTGTCATCTCACTGTATATAGACGCACAACAGGCCCGGAAACGTCCCCCTGTTGCGGAAATCACGTTGGCGGCGAATGGGATCGTCCTGCCTTGCTACCCCCGTCAACCCTAACGATGCCCAGGTGAGCTGAAAGAAACCTGGAAGCCGGCCGAAAGGATGAGCAGAAGCAGACCCGCGCGACTCGCCGACCCGTTATCCGGCCACGCCGGTCAGATCCAGCCTCTGCCGATCTTGTACCACATGTGGCTGTACCAGTCGTGATACGGGATGACCTTACCCGCCAGGATCGAATAAAAATACCCGAACATGAACAGGACGCACAGCACGTAGGAGCCCACCAGACCGGCGCCGATCGCGCGGCGCAGCACGCTCGACGTGGCGGGCCCCAGAATCAGTCCCAGGCACAGCACGATGGACAAGATCAGGAACGGCTCGAACTCCAGCGCGTAGTAGTAGAACTTCGTCCGGGTCACCAGCGGGAACCAGGGCGCCCAGCCGGCGATGACGCCGAGCAGGATCCCGCCGGCCCGCCAGTCCCTGTGCAGCAGCCACCAGCCCAGGCAGAACACCAGGGCCAGCATGGACCCCCACCAGATGGCCGGGGTCCCGATCGCCAGCACCTCCTGCGACCACTGCGCGCCCTTATAGCCCTGCGGGCAGTAGTGCGACGGGCCGGGCAGCGGGCCGGTGTAGCACTCGTAGAAGAAGGCGACCGGCCTGGTCATCAGCAACCAGTCCCATGGCTGCGACTGGTACGGATGCGGGGTGCGCAGGCCCACCCCGAACTGGATTGCCTCCAGGTGGTACTCGTACAGCGAGTACAAGGCCGAGATCACCGGGGTGTGCACGCCGTGCAGTTGCGCGTAGTTCCGGTCGTACCCGGTGCTGGTGGCGAACCAGCCGCTCCAGCTGGCGAGGTAGACGCCCAGCGGGATCACCACGAAGGTGACCGGCAGCCACAGCGCGTCGCGCAGCGCGCCTCGCACGGACGATTGCACCCCGGCCGTCCGGCGGGCGCCGATGTCCCACAAGATGCCCAGCGCGGCGAACGCGAGGATGTACCAGGCCGCGTTCCACTTGGTGGCTACGGCCAGACCCAGGAAGATCCCGGCCGCGACCCGCCACCGGCGGATCCCGAGCCTGGGGCCGGTGCCCCCGGTAGCCCCCGAGCCCGTGACCTTTTCGGCCAGGTGGGCGCGGGATACATCCCTGTCGATGACCATGCTGCCGAACGCGGCCAGCACGAAGAACATCAGGAAGATGTCCAGGATCCCGGTCCGGGAAGCCACGAACTCCAGGCCGTCCAGCGACATCAGCAGACCCGCGATGCAGCCCAGCAGGGTTGACCTGGTCATCCGGCGGGCGATCCGGCACATCAGCAAGATGGCCAGCGAGCCGAACACGGCGCTGGCGAACCGCCAGCCGAAGGAGTTCAGGCCGAACAGCCACTCACCCACCGCGATCAGCAGCTTGCCCACCTCTGGCTGCACCACGTACTCACCGCAGGCTGACGTGCCGTTGCAGGCGGCGAAGATATTGGTGTGGCCGGCCTGGATGATCGAGTTGGCGTTGCTGACCAGGTTAAGCTCGACCCCGTGGTGCAGGATGCTCCAGGCGTCCTTGGCGTAGTAAGTCTCGTCGAACACCAGGGCCCGCGGCACCTGCAGCCGATCGAAGCGAAGGAACGCGCCGAACGCGGTGACGAGCAGCGGGCCAAGCCATCCCCACGGCCGGTCGGCAGGCATCGGTGAGATCAGCCGGGCTCGGAGGGTTGAAAGCCGGCTGGTCTCGTCGGCGGGCGTGTCCGCCTCGGTAGCCGTCACCGGCCACATGTTACTGGTGGGCGGTAAGGTCCGGCTAGCCGGATGACGATGTGCGCGGCGCACGGACCAGAACAGGACGCGAGACACATGGCGGGACACCAGAGCGGCAAGAAGCGGCGGGAGGCGGACGGGGTGCAGCGGGAGGCGGACGGGGTGCGGCGGGAGCCGGGCCAACGGGGCCAGGCCGGCGTGCTGATCCTGGCCGCGGCGCCCATCGGCCGGACCGAAGACGCGTCAGCCCGGCTGGTCACCGAACTCTCCGAGGCCACCCTGATCGCGGCCGAGGACACCCGCCGGGTCCGCTGGCTCGCCTCTGGACTGAACATCGAGCTCAAGGCGCGGGTGGTCTCCTACTATGACGCGGTCGAGACGCGCCGCACCCCCGGCCTGCTCGAGGAGCTGAAGGCGGGCCAGGACATCCTGCTCATCACCGACGCGGGCACCCCGGCGATCAGCGATCCGGGCTACCGGCTCGTCGCCGCCGCCGCCGCGGCCGGCCTGCGGGTGACGGCACTGCCCGGTCCGTCCGCGGTGACGACCGCGCTGGCCGTCTCCGGGCTGCCCACCGACAGGTTCTGCTTCGAGGGGTTCCCGCCCCGCGGCAAGGGCCAGCGGAACACCCGGTTCGCGGAGCTGGCCGCCGATAGCCGGACGCAGGTCTATTTCGAGGCGGGCCGCAGGCTGGCCAGCACCCTAGCCGAGCTGGCCGCGTCGCACGGCGCGGACCGACGGGCGGTGGTGTGCCGCGAGCTCACCAAGGTGCACGAGGAGATCGTGCGCGGCACGCTGGCCGAGCTCGCCGCCTGGGGGGCGGCGGCGGGCGCCGGCTCAGGTACCGTCCGCGGCGAGGTCACGCTGGTCGTCGCCGGTACCGACCGCAGGAGCCGGCGCCGGGCCCGCGACGTCGGCGCCCCCGGCGGACCTGGCCCCGGCGGCCACGGCGCCCCCGCCGGACCCGGAGAGCTCGGGCTCCTGCCGCCGGCGGGCTAGCCGCCGCAGCCAGCGGCCACCCTCGGTGTCCGGGCTGAAGGCCATGACCGCCGCCAGGCAGGCGAAGGGGACGGCGGGCAGCACGTACCGGTAGTCGAACTCGGCGGTCGCTGCCGGGATCACGATCAGCGCCAGCGAGATGGTCCACGGCAGCAGCGCCTCGCCGCCCAGCCGCCGCCAGGCCGCGGCCAGGCCGGGCAGGCCGATCAGCAGGATGAGCCCGTATCCGGTGCCCGGCAGGTAGACGTGCCGCTGGTACACCCGGATGACGGTGGAGAAGGGCGCGACCACGTCGGTGAGCGGATTGCCGTGGAGGTACGCGGCGGCGTAGGAGGGGTAGCCCTCGATTTTGCCGCCATCCGAGACCGGAACCGGCAGCGAGTGCTGGCCGAACAGGTACTCGTCGTAGGTCGGGGCGTTGGGGAACACCACCCGCTTCCAGCCGAACGCCCGCCAGGTGTCGTCGAACACGGCCCTGGCGTAGTCGAGTGGCTGCGCCTCGATGGCCCGGACGGCGAAGCTCTCCGCCAGCTGGTTGGGCACCGGGGAGAACTTGGACGGCGGGTAGGAGTCCAGCGGAGACTGCGAGGTCCAGATGTAGGCCTGCGCGATCGGCCGCTGGTCCGGCGGGACGGTGGAGCACAGCGAAAGCTCGGCATTGTCCGGCGGGGTGAGGGGGATGTGCATCTTGGAGCACTCGGCGAACGTCATCACCCGCGAGTACAGGAACACGCCGGTGGCATCGCTCATCGCGAACTGGCCGTGCTCGGTGTCGAACACGCTCGCGTAGGCAAGCACGGGGAGCAGGCACACCACGATGGTGGCCGCGACCCGCCGCCAGCTGACCCGCCTGATGATCATGTAGACGGCGAACACCGCCAGCAGCGGCAGGCCGACCGCCCGCAAGCAGTCGGCGAGGCCGAGGAACAGGCCGACCAGCACACAGGTGCGCAGCGACGGGCCCGCCGGGTTCCACAGCAGCATGGTGGTCGCGAGCACGAGCAGGAACAGCAGCGGGATGTCGGACAAGACCAGGTGCTCGAGCTGAATCTCGAACCCGTCGTAGAGCACGGGCACGGTGGCCAGCGTGGCGAGCCAGGGGCGGGCGCCGAAGCGATGCCGGGCCAGCGCGTAGATCATGACGGCCACCGCGAGGCCCATCAAATGTTGCAGAATCGTTACCAGGGCGTAACTGTGAAACGGTTCCAGGATCTTCAGCCAGACCGAGTAGCCCGACACGCGGACCGGGTCGAGGTTGAAGTGCACCGTGTTCTGGATGTACTGGAACGAGTCGTTGAACCAGGCCTGCCACCGGTAGCCGAGCTCCGCGTCCACGCGGAGCAGGAACGCCGGTAGGAGCACGAGGATGAACAGGCGGTGGCCTGACCAGGTCCGGCCGGCCAGCGAGCGGAGGCCATCCCGGCTGGCCCAGTCCGGCCGGACCGGGCGGAACGACCAGGCTCGTCGCGCCGATGGCTCACGTGACGGAGCCGCAGGCATTACCCTCAAGCCGTACCCTCCTGTGCTGGGTTGATGGCCCTGACGTTGATGACCCTGACAATGAACAAGCGGCCGGTTCGGTGCTTCGTCACTCGCCTACGGTAATAGAAGGCGTGACCGAGGGCGGCCACAAGCGGCTGGATCCGCAGACGGTGAAGGAGTCGAGATCGTGGAGCTGACCGTGGTCATGCCCTGCCTCAACGAGGCGGAGACCGTGGCGACGTGCGTGGCCAAGGCTATGGGGTTCCTGGCCGCGAGCGGCATCAGCGGCGAGGTGCTCGTCGCCGATAACGGCAGCACAGACGGCAGCCAGCGGCTGGCCGCCGAGGCGGGCGCCCGCGTCGTCCCGATCAGCGAGAAGGGCTACGGCAACGCGCTGATGGGCGGGATCGTCGCGGCCCGGGGCACGTACATCATCATGGGCGACGCCGACGACAGCTACGATTTCACCAACCTGATGCCGTTCGTTAACGAACTGCGGCAGGGCGCGGAGCTGGTGATGGGCAACCGGTTCGCCGGCGGCATCGCGCCCGGGGCCATGCCGCCGCTGCACAGGTACCTCGGCAACCCGGTGCTCAGCTTCGTCGGCCGGCTGTTCTTCCGCAGCAAGATCGGCGACTTCCACTGCGGGCTGCGCGGGTTCAGCCGGGATGCCATCATGGCGCTCAACCTGCAGGCGACCGGGATGGAGTTCGCCAGCGAGATGGTGGTCAAGGCCACGCTGGCCGGGCAGCGGATCACCGAGGTGCCGACCACGCTGGCCAAGGACGGCCGGAGCCGGCCGCCGCACCTGCACACCTGGCGGGACGGCTGGCGGCACCTGCGGTTCCTGATGCTGTTCAGCCCGCGCTGGCTGTTCTTCCTGCCCGGCCTGGTGCTGCTGGTGGCGGGCCTGGTCATCGGCGCGATCGTGGCCCCGCACCCGTTCAGCGTCGGCGGGGTCACCTTCGACGTGGACACCCTGGTCGGCGCGTCGGCGATGGTGGTGATCGGCTTCCAGGCCGTGCTCTTCTGGTTGTTCACGCAGGTCTACGCCGGCGCGGAGGGCTTCCTGCCGGAGGAGCCCGCGGTGCAGCGGCTGCTCGGCAAGCTGTCCCTGGAGCGCGGCCTGATCCTCGGCTTCGTGATCGGCCTGGCCGGCCTGATCGGCCTGATCTTCTCGCTGCTGTACTGGAACACCCAGAAGTTCCACCAGCTCGACTACGAGCACTCGCTGCGGCTGATGATCCCGTCGGTGACCGCGCTGATCGTGAGCTGCCAGCTGATCCTCGGCACGTTCTTCCTGTCGATTCTCGGCATCAGGCACACGCGCCATCCCGCGATCGGATCACCACAGTCCGTTCCGCCTAGTGATCTCCAGCAGCGTGAGCAGCAGGCAGCTGGCCCTAGGCTTTAGCCCATGCGCACTATCTTGTCGGCTCCGGCCTGGCCGTACGCGAACGGGCCACGGCACATCGGGCACGTCTCGGGTTTCGCGCTGCCCTGCGACATGTTCAGCCGGTACCAGCGGATGGCGGGCCACCGGGTGCTGATGGTGAGCGGCACCGACGAGCACGGCACGCCGATCCAGGTGCAGGCCGACGCGGAGGGCGTGTCGGCGCGGGCGCTGGCCGACCGGTACAACCGGGTCATCGTCGATGACCTGGCCAGCCTGGGCATGACCTATGACCTGTTCACCCGGACGACCACGCGCAACCACTACGCGGTGACCCAGGAGATCTTCAGCCGGCTGCTTGAGAACGGCTACATCTTTCCCAGGACCACGCTCGGCGCGATCTCGCCGTCCACCGGCCGCACCCTGCCCGACCGCTACATCGAGGGCACCTGCCCGATCTGCGGTTACCCGCACGCCCGCGGCGACCAGTGCGATAACTGCGGCAACCAGCTCGACCCGGCCGACCTGATCAACCCCAGGTCCAAGATCAACGGCGAGACGCCGGTCTTCGCCGAGAGCGAGCAGTACTTCCTGGACCTGCCCGCGTTCGCCGAGGTCCTCGGCGGCTGGCTGCAGGCCAAGGCGGGCCACTGGCGGCCGAACGTGCTCAAGTTCTCGCTCAACCTCCTGGACGACCTGCAGCCCCGGGCGATCACCAGGGACCTGGACTGGGGCGTGCCCGTCCCGCTCGACGGCTGGCGGGACCGGCCGGACAAGCGGATCTACGTCTGGTTCGACGCGGTCATCGGGTACCTGTCCGCGTCGATCGAGTGGGCCAGGCGCAGTGGCGACCCGGACGCCTGGCGCGCCTGGTGGACCGACCCGGACGCCGAGGCGTACTACTTCATGGGCAAGGACAACATCGTCTTCCACGCCGAGATCTGGCCGGCCATGCTGCTCGGCTACAACGGGCAGGGCGCCCGCGGCGGGACCCCGGGTCCGCTCGGGTCGCTGAACCTGCCGTCCGAGGTGGTCTCGAGTGAGTACCTGACCATGGAGGGCCGCAAGTTCTCCTCCTCCCGCGCGGTGGTGATCTACGTCCGCGACTTCCTGGCCCGGTACGACGTGGACGCGCTGCGCTACTACGTGGCCATCGCCGGCCCGGAGAACCAGGACACCGACTTCACCTGGAGCGAGTTCGTCCGCCGTAACAACGACGAACTGGTCGCGACCTGGGGCAACCTGGTGAACCGGGCGGTCTCGTTCGCGGCCCGCAACATCGGGTCGATCCCCGAGGCGGGCACGCTGACCGCCGGTGACCGTGTGCTGCTGGCGGCGTCCCGGCAGGCGTTCGAGGTCGTGGGCGGCCACCTGAACCGGTCGCGGTTCAAGTTCGCCACCACCGAGGCGATGCGGACGATAGCCGAGGCGAACAAGTACTTCTCCGAGCAGGCGCCGTGGAAGCTGCGCGAGTCCGACCCGGAGCGGATGCGCACCGTGCTGCACGTGGCCCTGCAGCTCATCGACGACGCGAAGACGCTGCTCACCCCGTTCCTGCCGCGCTCGTCCGAACTGGTGCACCAGATGCTCGGCGGCACCGGGACCTGGTCGGACATGCCACGGGTCGAGCAGGTCGACGAGGACGGCGCCCCGTCCTACCCGGTCATCACCGGCAGCTACGACGGCGCGGCCCGGTGGGCGTCGATGCCGCTGCGAGCAGGTGCCCCGCTGGCCCCGCCGACGCCGCTTTTCACCAAGCTCGACCCCTCGGTGGTCGCCGAGGAACTCGCCCGGCTGGAGTCCTGATGTTTTGTCCGAACGAGCCGTGGTGACCGCGCCCACCCTCCCGTCGCCCCCTGCACCGCTGCCCCGGCCGGCCCTCGACAGTCACACGCACCTCGACATGATCGTCGGCATGACCGGCTGGCCGGTGGCCGGGGTGCTTGCCGCGGCCCGGGCGGCGGGCCTGGCCCGGGTGGTGACGGTCGGCTGTGACCTGGAGTCGTCGGGCTGGGCCGCGCGGTGCGCCGAGGAGCACGACGAGGTGTACGCGGCGGTCGCGATCCACCCGAACGAGGTGTTCGCCGCCTCCGAGCCGCCTCGCACCGGCACCGGCACCGGGACCGCCCGCACCGCGGACGAGGTGCTGGCCGGCATCGAGGCGCTGGCCGGCCGCCCCCGGGTGGTCGCGGTCGGGGAGACCGGGCTGGACTACTACCGGGACTATGCCGCCCCGGACGTGCAGCGCTGGTGGTTCCGTGAGCACATCAAGATCGCCAAGCGGACCGGCCGGGCGCTGATGATCCACGACCGGGAGGCGCACGAGGACGTGCTTCGCATCCTGGAAGCCGACGGGCCGCCGCCCCGGGTGGTGTTCCACTGCTTTTCCGGCGACGCGGCCATGGCCAAGCGCTGCGCCGAAGCCGGCTACGTCATGTCGTTCGCGGGCAACGTAACCTTCGCCAACGCCCAGCCGCTGCGCGACGCCGCGGCCGCCGCCCCGCCCGACCTCATCCTGGTCGAGACCGATGCCCCGTACCTGACCCCGGTGCCGAACCGCGGCAGGCCCAACTCCCCGGCGATGGCGGCCTACACCCTGCGCTACCTCGCCGCGCTGAAGGGCATCGACGTACCCTCCCTGTGCGACGCCGTCACCGCCACCGCCGAGCGCACCTTCGGCCCGTGGTAACCGGCCTGCCGGTGCGGCCGCCCGGCCCGCGAAGTGGCTGACGTGGTGGCGGCGGAGCCGCGAGTGCGGATGCTCGGGCCGGGCGATGTCCGGCAGCTGGCCGCGCGGCTGGGCGTGCGGCCGTCCAAGCGGCTCGGCCAGAACTTCGTGATCGAGGCGGGCACCGTCCGCCAGATCGCGTCGCTGGCCGCCCTGCGGAGCCAGGACACCGTGCTCGAGGTGGGACCCGGGCTCGGCTCGCTCACCCTGGCCCTGCTCGAGGCCGGTCCGGCCCAGGTCACGGCGGTCGAGATCGACCGTACGCTGGCCGATGAGCTGCCGCGGACGATCGCGGCCCGCGCGCCCGCGGTCGCGGACCGGGCCGTGGTGCTGACCGCCGACGCGCTGAGCGTGACCGAGGCGGAGCTGGCCGCGCCGACCGGTCGCCTCCCGGACGTCCTGGTCGCGAACCTGCCCTACAACGTGGCGGTGCCGGTGCTGCTTCACCTGCTGGCCGGGCTCCCCTCGGTGGGCCGCGGGCTGGTCATGGTGCAGGCCGAGGTGGCCCAGCGAATGTGCGCGGGGCCTGGTTCGCGGGTCTACGGCACCCCCTCGGTCAAGCTGGCCTGGTACGCAGCGGTCCGGTCGGCCGGGACAGTGCCGCGTTCGGTGTTCTGGCCGGTGCCGAACGTGGACTCGAGGCTGGTCGCGTTCACCCGGCACGACCCGCCCGCCACGGCGGCGAGCCGCGAAGAAGTGTTTGCCGTCATCGACGCGGCCTTCAGGCAACGGCGCAAGACGCTGCGGGCGGCGCTGGCCGGGTGGGCGGGCTCGGCGTCCGAAGCCGAGCGGCGGCTCCGGGCCGCGGGCATCGACCCGGGCCTGCGCGGGGAGGCGCTCGGCGTGGGCGACTTTGCCCGGCTCGCGGCGGCGCACCTGGGACAACCGCGTACGATTTGGCCATCGTGATCGGTGTGACGGTGCGGGTACCCGCCAAACTCAACTTGCAGCTCGCGGTGGGCCCGCCGCGCGGCGATGGCTACCACGACCTGGTGACGGTGTTCCATGCCGTCTCGCTGTTTGACGAGGTCACGGTGGTGCCGGCCGACCAGGACGGGATCGCGGTGACCGGCGAGGGCGCGAACCGGGTCCCGGCCGACCATACCAACCTGGCGCTGCGCGCGGTGGCCGCGCTGCGGGCCGCGACGCAGACGGCCACGGCGGAGCCGGCCGTGGACGGCTCCGCCGTGGGCCACGCCGGGATCCACGTCACGATCACCAAGCGGATTCCGGTGGCGGCGGGGCTCGCGGGCGGCAGCGCCGACGCGGCCGCGGCCCTGGTCGCCTGCAATGAGCTCTGGGGTGCGGGCCTGAGCCAGGCTCAGCTCGTCGAGATCGCGGCGGGAGTGGGCAGTGACGTGGCCTTCGCGCTGCTCGGTGGGACGGCGGTCGGCCGTGGCCGGGGCGAGCGGCTGACTCCGGCGCTGGCCCCGGCCACCCCGTACCACTGGGTGCTGGCCTTCGCCGACGGCCAGCTTTCCACCCCTGAGGTGTACGCGACGATGGACCGGCTGCGGGCCGCCGAGGTGGCCGAGCCGGCCCTGGACGCGGCGCTCATGTCGGCGTTGCGCTCGGGGGAGGCCCGGTTGCTTGGCCGGGCGCTCAGCAACGATCTGCAGCCGGCCGCGCTGGCGCTGTTCCCGGCGCTGCGCAAGACGCTGGCCGCCGGGCTCGAACTGGGCGCGCTTGGTGCGCTGGTCGCAGGCTCGGGGCCCACCTGCGTGTTTCTTGCGGCGAGCGCCAACCGGGCGCTCGACCTGGCCGTGTCCCTGTCCGGCGCGGGGGTGTGCCGCTCGGTGGCCCGGGTTGCCGGACCGGTGCCGGGTGCCGCCATCGTCCCCGCGGCGAAGTGAACCGAGCCCGGTGAACCTGATCAGCCTGGAAAAGGCGGCCAAGGCGTACGCGCACCGTAGCCTGCTCGACGGCGTTTCGCTCGGGGTGTCGGCCGGAGACCGGATCGGTGTGGTGGGCCGCAACGGCGCGGGCAAGTCCACGCTGCTCGGGCTGCTGGCCGGCCGGGTCAAACCCGACACCGGCCGGGTGGCCATGGCGACCGGGCTCCGGCTGGGCTACCTGCCGCAAAGCGAGCAGCTGACCGGAACGGTCGGCGAGGTCGTGTTCGGTCGCGCGGGCGGCTCGCTGCCCACCCCGTGGGAGGCGGACCCCAGGGCGCGGACGATCATGGCCGAGCTGCTCCCGGGCCTCGGCGTGGACGCCGAGGTTCAGCGGCTGTCCGGCGGCGAGCGGCGCCGGGTCGCGCTCGCCTCCCTGCTCGTGGCCGAGCGCGACGTGCTGCTGCTCGACGAGCCGACCAACCACCTGGACATCGAGGCGATCGACTGGCTCGGCCGCCACCTGCGCGACCGAGCCGGGAATGAGCACCGTGCGGTCATCGTGGTCAGCCACGACCGCTGGCTGCTTGACACCGTCTGCGAGCAGACCTGGGAGGTCGACCGGGGCCAGGTGCACTCCGCCGAAGGCGGCTACTCGGCCTACGTGCTCGCGCAGGCGGAACGGGAACGCGGCGAGGAAGCCGCCGAACGCCGCCGCCGCAACCGGCCCCGCAAGGAGCTCGCCTGGCTGCAGCGCGGGGCCAAGGCCCGGACCACCAAGGCCAAGTTCCGGGTGGAGGCGGCCACCGTGCTCATCGCGTCGGAGCCGCTGCCCCGGGACAGCGTGGAGCTGACCCGGCTGGCGACCGCCCGGCTGGGCAAGACCGTGGTCGAGCTCGAAGACGTATCGGTATCGGTTGGCGCCCCTGGGCACCAGCGCACCCTGCTTGACCGGGTGACCTGGCGGCTCGGCCCGGGGGACCGGATCGGGATCGTCGGGGTCAACGGCAGCGGCAAGACGTCACTGCTCAACGTGCTGGCCGGCCCCGTCTCGGGCGACCCCGGTGCCGGCGGCCCCGTCTCGGGTGCCCCCGGTGCCAGCCCCGCCGGGGTGCACACGGAAGGGACGGTCATCCGGGGCAAGACCGTGCGGCTCGCCTACCTGTCTCAGGAACTCGCCGAGCTCGACCCGGACCTGCGCGTCCGCGAGGCGGTGGAGGAGATACGACTGCGCATCCGGGTCGGCGACCGTGAGCTTTCCGCCGGGCAGCTCCTGGAGCGGCTCGGCTTTGCCACCGAACGGCAGTGGACCAAGATCGGCGACTTGTCCGGCGGTGAACGGCGGCGGGTCCAGATGCTCCGGCTGCTGATGGACGAGCCGAACGTGCTGCTGCTGGACGAACCGACCAACGACCTGGACATCGAGACGCTCACCGAGTTCGAGGACCTGCTCGATGACTGGCCGGGCACGCTGGTGGTGGTCAGCCACGACCGGTACTTCCTGGAGCGCGTGACCGAGCACGTCGTCGCGCTGGTCGGCGACAGCAAGCTCGCTTTCCTCGGCGGCGGCGTGGATGAGTACCTGGACCGGGTCCGGGCCGTGCGCGCCCCCCCAGGGGGCGGGCGCCCCGCCGCGAAGTCTCCGGCGGCGGGTGTGCCGGGGGAGCAGTCCGCCGCCGGGGAGCGCACCGCGCGCAAGGAACTGCAGCGCCTGGAGCGTCAGCTGGAGCGGCTGTCGACCCGTGAGACGGAGCTCGGCGCCCAGCTGGCCGCGACCGCCAGCGACTACGAAAAGCTCACCGCGCTCGGCGCGGAATTGCGTGCCGCCCAGTCAGAAAAAGCGGACCTGGAAAACCGCTGGCTGACCGTCGCGGCCCAGCTGGAGGCTTGATCGTGGATCGGTACCTCCCCCATGGGGGAGGTACCGATCCACGACGATCGTTGACCCAGGGGGTTACTCGGCGTCGAAGGGCGCGAGGAGGATACGCATCAGGTCGGCCAGGTGCCGGCGCTCGGCGGCGGCCAGGCCGGCCAGTAGGGCGTGCTCGCGGCGCAGCAGGTCGGCCAGCGCTGCATCCACCCGCTCCTGGCCCTGGCCGGTGAGGGTGACCAGCACGCCGCGCCGGTCACTCGGATCGGGCTCCCGGCGGACCAGGCCCGCTGCGGCCAGCCGGTCGATCCGGTTGGTCATCGTGCCGGAGGTCACCAGGGTCGCCCGGAGCAGCGCCCCCGGGGTGAGCTGGAACGGCGGCCCCTGCCTGCGCAGCGCGGAGAGCACGTCGAACTCCCATGACTCCAGGCTGTGATCGGCGAACGCCCCGCGCCGGGCGATGTCCAGGTGCCGGGCCAGCCTGGAGATCCGGCTGAGCACCTGCATCGGCTCGACATCTAGGTCCGGGCGCTGCGCCCGCCACGCCTGGACCAGGTCGTCGACCTCATCGCGCAGCAGCGAATCCTGGCGGATCCTCACCTGACCGGCCGCCTCAGCCGCGGAGCCTGCCTCGGCAGAGTCCGCTGCGGTGCGGGGTCCGGCGCGCTGGCCCATTACTAGAGGGTATCTCTTGACGTCAAGAAGATCCGTCCTGTAGAAGGGATCAGGTCCACATGTGTCTCTCGTAATTAGAGAAGGATCGACCACGATGTGGGACGCCACCCTATATCTGCGGTTTGGAGGCGAGCGCGCCAGACCGTTCTTTGACCTGCTCGCTCGGGTCGGCGCCGAACGGCCCGGATACGTGGTCGATATGGGCTGCGGGCCGGGCCACCTGACCGCCATGCTCGCGGAACGCTGGCCCGGCGCGATCGTGTGCGGCGTGGACAACTCACCGCAGATGATCGAAGCCGCCCGGCCGCTCGCGTCCGCGACGCCGGCGGCCGCACCGCGATCCTCGGCGGCGCCTGGCTCGGCCATAACCAGCCACGCCCCCGGACTGTCCTTCATGCTGGACGACATCCGGCATTGGGAGCCGCAGAGCCTGCCGGACGTGATCATCTCCAACGCGGTGCTGCAGTGGGTGCCCGGTCACCGGGAGCTGCTGACCCGCTGGGCGGGGCAGCTGGCCGAGCACGGCTGGCTGGCCTTCCAGGTCCCGGGGAACTTCGACCAGCCGTCACACGCGATCCTGCGTGAGCTGGCGGCCTCGCCTCGGTGGCGCTCGTTGCTGCGGGACGTGGAGCTCAACCGGCAGACGGCGGACCCCGCGGACTACGCGGCGCTGCTGGCCGCGACGGGGCGCGAGGTCGACGCCTGGGAGACGACGTACGTGCACATCTTGCCGGGATCCGATCCGGTGCTCGAGTGGTACAAGGGCACCGGGCTTCGTCCCGTCTTGGCCGTGCTCGACGCGGACCTGACCGCGGGATTCCTCGCCGAATACGGCGAGCGACTCCGTGCGGCGTATCCGCCGAGCTCGTTCGGCACCGTCTTTCCCTTCCGTCGGGTGTTCGCCGTCGTGCACCGCCGGCCCTAAGTCTATTATTCCTATTGATTTAATAGGGAAACTCTGGCAGAATCGCGGCATGCGCCGTGGCTCACCTCTCCCGTCAGCGGCTATATGTCACCGCGATCCCGCAGGGGCCATAGGTTCGGCGCTCTGCGACCAGCGATGTCTGACCTCGCACTGACCGGACAGCTCGTTTCCCAGCCAGCTCGCCTGGTCCTTTAGATCGCAGGTTCCGCTGGCGTCGCCGCCAGTTATGTCAATGTGAGGGAGAGAAACAACGATGAGTACGATGATGAGGCCGATGTCACCTGGCCGTGTTCAGGCTGGTGGGCTGCTCGGCGCGCGGCAGCTGGCCGACGTGGTGCGACGCCTGGCGGCGAGCCCGGCGCAATGGCTTCCCCGGGTCAGGCTCAACCCCGACGGCCGCTGGTACGAGCGGATCCACATCGGTGACAGCCACGAGGTCTGGGTGATCAGCTGGCTGCCCGGCCAGGCCACCGGATTTCATGATCACGGCGGGTCGGCCGGCGCGTTCGCGGTGGTGTGGGGGACGCTGACGGAGCACCGGCTGGCCGGCGGCGTGACGACGGGGCAGGTGCTGGCCAAGCCGGTCGGGGCAGGTAGTTCGCGTGCGTTCGGGCCGCGCTACATCCACGACGTGCGCAACGCCTCGAGGTCGGCGGTGGCGGTCAGCGTGCACGCCTACTCGCCTCCGCTGCCCGAGATGACGCGCTATGAGCTCACCCCGTCCGGCCTGGTGAAGCAGGCCACAGAGGTCGCCGCCGCGTGGTGACCGAACGGCCGCCCGGAGCCCGCTCGATCGAGGAGATCCTGGCGGCGGCGCGCGACCGTCTCGTGCGGGTCACCCCGCGCGAGGCCTACCGCGAGGTGGCCGGTGACGGTGTGCTCGTCGACATCCGGCCGGCCGCGATGCGGGCCGACGAGGGGGAGATACCGGGATCGGTCGTCATCGAGCGCAACCACCTGGAGTGGCGCCTCGATCCGGCCAGCACCGCCCGGCTGCCCTGGGTCACCGGGTATGACCACCGCATCATCGTGATCTGCCAGGAGGGCTATACCTCCAGCCTGGCCGCCGCTGCCCTGCATGACCTGGGGCTGCAGCGCGCGACGGATGTGGCAGGCGGCTTCCGGGCCTGGACGGCCGCGGGCCTGCCGTCCGTACCCGCCGACGCGGGCGCGGTCACGCTGGCCCCTGGCGCCGCTCCGGCGCTGTCTCCCGATCGCCTCAGGAGCGTGCCCTAGCCGCTCTTCTGGCCCGCCCGCCCGTTCGCGTCCAGCTGGGACAGGCCGTTCCAGGCTAGGTCGATCAGGTTGGCGGCGACATCTTCCAGTTTGGGCTTGCGGGCATCGAGCCACCACTGCCCGGTGAACGCGACCATGCCCACGAGCATCTGGGCGTACAGGGGGGCGAGCTTGGGGTCGTGGTGGCGTGAGGTGAGGAAGTCGGCCAGGATGTACTCGACCTGGCCGGCGATATCGCTGAGCAGCGTGCCGTAGGTGCCCGTGCTCGAGCCAGGATTAGAGTCCCTGACCAGGATGCGGAAGCCGTCGGCGTTGTCGTCGATGTACCTGAGCAGGGTCACCGCGGCCGCCTGGAATTTCTCCCGGCTGTGGTTGCCGTCCAGGAGCGTGGTCGCCATCGTCAGCAGGCGCTCCACCTCCCGGTCCACGACGACCGCGTAGAGACCCTCCTTGCCGCCGAAGTGCTCGTACACTACCGGCTTCGACACGCCTGCCTGCGCGGCGATCTCTTCGATCGAGGTCCCTTCGAACCCTCGCTCGGCGAACAGCCGGCGACCGATGTCCAGCAGCTGCTCCCGCCGTTCTTTCCCGGTCATCCTCTTGCGGCCTGATCTTTGCGGCTGGGCACTCACTGGTTCATCATTGCGACTCCGCGGCCGCGGTGCCAGCTGCCACCCGGTCGGCGCGCCTGGTCATTGAGCCGAGTTTCCTCGTCGCGGTGGCCGGACGCTTGGCCGAAAGCCGCTCCTCGTCGGGCCAGCGCACGTCATAGGCCCAGCCCAGCTTCTCGAAGAACCAGATGACGCGGGCGCTGGGGTCGAGCTGGCCCTTGAGCGCTCCGTGCCGGGCGCAGGTGGGGTCCGCGTGGTGCAGGTTGTGCCAGGATTCGCCGAAGGAGGCGATCGCCAGCCAGGAAACGTTCCGCGACCTGTCCCGCACCTCGAACTCCTCGCTGCCGAAGGTGTGGCAGATGGAGTTGATCGACCAGGTGATGTGGTGCAGCAGCGCGATCCGCACCAGGGTGGCCCAGAAGAAGGCGGTCACCGCGCCCTGCCAGGACATCCCCCACAGGCCGCCGATCAGCGCGGGAAGCAGCAGCGTGACCGCGACCAGCCCGGGGAACCACGCGTCTACGCCCTTGACGCGCTTGTCGGCGAGCAGGTCGGGAGAGAACTTCTCCTGCGAGGTCTTGTTGGGGTCGAAGAGCCATCCGATGTGCGCGTAGACCAGCCCCTTGGACAGCGCCTTCCAGTCATCCCCGTACCGCCACGGCGAGTGCGGGTCACCTTCCTTGTCGCTGTACTTGTGATGCCGGCGGTGGTCCGATACCCAGGTGATGACCGGGCCCTCGATGGCCAGGCTGCCCGCGATCGCGAGCGCGACCCGCAGGCCGGTCTTGGCCTTGAACGATCCGTGGGTGAAGTACCGGTGGTAGCCAACCGTGATACCAAGTCCGGAGACCCAGTAAAAGACCAGCGCGATGACCACGTCGTGCCAGCCCAGGCCCCAGCCCCACAGCAGCGGTATGGCGGCCAGCAGTGCCAGCAGGGGCACGGCCACGAACACGCCGACCAGGACCCGCTGGAAGGTAGAGCTTGGCTCCTCCTGCATATCCGGCCGAGTCGGACGCAGCTGGGTTCTGGTGGCTCCCCCGGTCGCGGGCGAGGTCGGTAGCACGGCCTGATCCGTGGCGGCAACGGCCAGCGGAGGCGGCAAGGTCGTGGCATCGGCCACGTTGACGGTGTCGGGGGATGTGGTCATCGTGCTCCTCTAGGTTCGGAGGTGACGGGCGGAAGCGCTTGTACGCTTACGTAACCGTAGCCTACGAAACCGTAGGTTAGGCAAGCCTTGGCCGGTGAATTTTTGCTCATAGCGTTATGAATTCCGGGTTGCGCCCGTGATATAAGTCTCAATATGCGAGCTGTTTAAGCTCTCTGTGCCATTGTCGCTACGCTCCGCCGCCCTCATCCTTCCGGCTTCTTCTGACCTATCTTCGGCGGCGACGCCCGGGCGGAATGGGCTGATCTGACCATTCGGCATGACCTCGCCACGCGGAAACCGCCAGGCCGTGAGGTGCCGGTCGGACCGGGCGATGGTCGTCCGGTTAGGGCTGATCTGACGATCAGGTTCCGGGTAAAGTGTGCCGCGAGGGCGATCCCGGGTCGTCTAGCTAGGCAGGACAAGTGCCTTTGGAGCACTGAACCGAGGTTCGAATCCTCGCCCGGGAGCTGGCGTTATGATTCTTTGGGTAACTATAAGTTACCCAGGTTACTCCGGGTATCTGGAGCTGCTGCGGCCACAATTCCGGCTGCCCAGCCATCGATCTGACGATAGAGCTCGCAGCTCTGGCTGACGCGGATCTGAAGGCACCCGTGGTAATCATCGCCGACGTTCTTCCTGCGGGTGCGCGGATTCCCTCGCTTGATGTTGGGCCGATAGAACTGTTGCGGTTCTGCCTTGGTCAGCTCGGCCCAGTAGCGGGTGGCGGCTTGAAGGTCAGCTGTCTCGTGAATATGGACTCGGTAGCGCAGGCGTTCGCGGGTCACACCCGCCCCGTCGAGGAACCGGAGGAACAGCAAGATCAGGCCGGGGTCGCTGTTGATGAAGGTAACTTGCTCGGCGAGGCGGTGCGGTTTGCTCTTCGCTCCTTCGCACCAGTAGGCGATGGCGCCGGCGATGAGCAGCTCGCGCTCGGTGAGGTCGCCGATCTGGGCCGCGGCCACGTCGCGGGCCGCCGCGCGGTTGGCCTCGCGGGCACTGCGCTCGGCGGCCCAGTAGCGCTCGACGCCCTCGACCGACCGTCTCCGGCACTCGGCGTAGCTGAGCCTGGCCGGCCGCGGGAGGTCACGGACCCATAGGGACACCGAACTCTTGGCCACGCCGAGAGCGGTAGCGATGGCCGCGTAGTCCGCGCCCTGCGCGCGGAGCCTGCGCGCCTGCGCCCGCAGCGCATCCTTGGCGTTGGGACGGCGGGTCCAGTCGGGGGGTGGCTCGCCGCGGAGGGCATCGTGCAGGGTGGCATTGCTCATGGGGCCTAGGACCTGCTTGATCTGAGCGAGGGATTTCCCCTGGCGGCGGAGCATGACCGCCTGATCCCGCAAGCGGTCAAGCTCTTGTGAAGTACGCATATTCGAATTTTAGTACTAGGATAGGACATTTCTGCTGACCGGCCGAAGATCCGCGGCTACCTGGCCAGCCAGAAGTTTCGGCTGAAACCGGCAGTGCCGCTGCTCTCGGGCTGAGAGCCGGATCTCAGCATGCGGGATAGGTCCCGGCCGCCAGGACACCTGCCTCCGATCAGGGCCGCAGGGCGGTATCCTGCGGGTGAGGGGTGGGTAAACAAATCCGTCGTCGCGTCCCGGGACCCGGAGTGTCCCGGGAGCACCGCTTCGGCGGTGGTGCCCCTCGTAGCCCCGGAAACCCGCAGAAATCGGCGCGCTACCCGAGGAGACCAGCCGCGTGAGCGAATCTCGCCCGGTCGCTGTCATTGTCCTCGCCGCAGGCGAGGGCACCAGGATGAAATCGCGGATCCCCAAGGTGCTGCATGGCCTGTGCGGCCGCAGCATGCTCGGGCACGCCCTCGCGGCGGCCAGCGAGCTTGAGCCACAGCGGCTCGTCGTGGTCACCGGGCATGGCCGGGACCAGGTCGGCGCGGAGGCCGCGCGGCACGCACCCGACGTCTGCCTGGTGGTGCAGGAACAACTGGCCGGCACCGGGAACGCGGTGCGCATGGTGATCGAGGACCTTGGCGCCATGTCCGGCACGGTCGTCGTGACGTACGGTGACATGCCGTTGCTCCAGGCGCAGACGCTGCAGGCGCTGGTCCGGGAGCACGCGGCCGAGGGAAACGCCGTGACCGTGCTCACCGCGCGGGTCCCGGATCCCGCCGGGTACGGGCGCATTATCCGGGACCGGGCCGGACGCCTCGCCGAGATCGTCGAGGAGGCCGACGCGACCGCGGAGCAGCGGGCCGTCGACGAGATCAATTCCGGCTGCTATGCGTTTGACGGAGCTCTTCTCGCCGACGCGGTCAAGCGGTTCGCCACCAGTAACGCCCAGGGCCAGGAGTACCTCACCGACGCGGTGGCGATCATGCGGGGTGACGGCCACCTGGCCGGCACCGTTCTCGCCGTCGATCCAGCCGAGATCCAGGGCGTGAACGACCAGGTTCAGCTGGCGCAGGCACGCCGCGCGTACAACGCCCGGCTGCTCGAGGCGTGGATGCGGGCCGGAGTCACGATCGTGGATCCGGCCTCCACCTGGATCGACGTCGGCGTCACCCTGGCGCCGGACGCGGAGATCCTGCCGGGAACGCATCTGGAAGGAAGCACCACGATCGGGCCGGGAGCCAGGATCGGCCCCGACTGCCAGCTCAGGGACACCACCGTGGGCCAGGACGCCACGATAACGTACGCGGTCAGCGAGTCGGCCGAGGTCGCGAGCGGGGCCAGCGTCGGGCCGTTCTCCCGGCTGCGCCCGGGCACGCGGGTTGGGCCTGGTGCGCACATCGGCAGCTACGTCGAGCTGAAGAACACGACGGTCGGCGAGGGTTCCAAGGTGCCGCACCTGTCCTACGTTGGTGACGCGGACATCGGCGAGCAGTCGAACATCGGCGCGGCCGCCATCTTCGTCAACTACGACGGGGTAGCCAAGCATCACACCACGGTCGGCGATCACGTCCGGATCGGCTCCGACACGATGCTGGTGGCGCCGGTGACCATCGGGGACGGGGCGTTCACGGCCGCCGGGTCGGTGATTACCGAGGATGTGCCAGCGGGCGCGCTTGGCATCGCCCGCGGCAAACAGCACAACTCGGCGGGGTGGGTGGAACGGCGGCACGCCGGGTCGGCGTCGGCCGAAGCGGCCGCACGGGCGCGGGACGCGGACACCCTGCCCGCGCGGCACTCTGAACCGGGCGGGAGCCCGGGAGCAGATCACGGACTAGCGCGGGAAAAGGGCCCGGCGCAGGCCGAGGACGAGGGGGCGCAAGCTCAGTGAATGAGATGCTGCCGTCGGGCGCGAAGAAGATGATGCTGGTTTCCGGCCGGGCCTTTCCCGAGCTGGCCGACGAGGTGGCCGCATGCCTGGGCATCAAGCCGACGCCAACCAAGCTCTTTGACTTCGCCAACGGCGAGATCTTTGTTCGCTTCCTGGACTCCGTCCGTGGCTGCGACGTGTTCGTGCTGCAGAGCCATACCTCGCCCATCAACGAGTGGATCATGGAGCAGCTGATCATGGTCGACGCCCTGAAAAGGGCTTCGGCGAGGCGCATCACGGTGGTGGCGCCGTTCTTCGGCTACGCACGGCAAGACAAGAAGAACCGTGGCCGCGAGCCTATCTCGGCGCGGCTGATGACTGACCTTTTCGCCACCGCGGGCGCCGACCGGCTGATGGCGGTCGACCTGCATACCGCCCAGATCCAGGGCTTCTTCGACGGGCCGGTTGACCACCTCTTCGCGCTGTCGATCCTGGCCAGCTACGTCGAGAAGAACCTTGATGTCAGCCAGGTCACCGTGGTCGCTCCCGACGCCGGCCGGGTCAGGGTGTGCGAGCGCTGGACCGATCGGCTCGGCTGCCCGCTGGCCATCATCCACAAGCGGCGTGACCCGGACGTGGCGAACCAGGTCCGGATGTTCGAGGTGGTCGGCCAGGTGGCCGGGCGTACCTGCATCCTGGTGGACGACATGATCGACACCGGGGCGACGATCGCCAAGGCCGCCGGGGCCCTGTTTGAGCAGGGTGCGGACCGGGTCATCGCGACGGCTACCCACGGGGTGCTGTCGGGCGCGGCGGTGGACATCCTGAAGAACTCCAGGATCAGCGAGATCATCATCACCAACACCCTGCCGGTCCCGCAGGAGAAGCGGTTCGACAAGCTCACGGTGCTGTCGATCGCGCCGCTGCTGGCCCGGGCGATCAGCGAGGTGTTCAGCGACGGCTCGGTCACCAGCCTGTTCGACGGCCAGAGCTTAGCTCCAGCGCGGGCCAGGCCAGCGACGGCGGGCGGTCCCGGCCACAAGGCCGGCCCTCCCTCCCCAACCAAGGGGCCAGGACCGCTTCCCGCCGCACCCACCCCGCTAGGCGAGCGGGCGTTTCATGGCACCCGTCGGACGGTGCCCCCGTAACCCGTCCGACGCGGCCAGCTCGCCTGCAACGTGCCTAGCGCCGCGGCGCTAGGCACATCATGGGCTTGCCGGTTTACGTCCCGGTTGAGCCATGGTTAAGTGGACCTCCTGATGGCCGATGCGGTTTAGCCGGAGGCGTGTGATCCCAGGGATGAAGTTCCGGCTGCTCGGACCGCTTGAGGTTCGTGTCGGAGATGACTGGAAAGGCATCGGGGCGCCGAAGTGGCGTTCCGTTCTCGCCGCCCTGCTCATCAATTCTGGGCAGATTGTCTCCGCCGACGCACTCATCGACGAGGTGTGGGGGGACGCCCCGCCCGCCAAGGCGGCCAATCTCATCAGCATCTACGTGCTCAGGCTCCGTCGGCTCCTCGGTGACGCTGACGGCAGCCTGCTGGTCACCCGCGCGCCCGGTTATCAGCTTCGGGTGGCCGCGGCGGATACCGACGTGCTGCTGTTCGAGGCCATGGTGCGGGACGGCAGGAAGCTGTTCGGCTCCGGTGATCCGCAGGGCGCCGCCCGCCAGCTGACCGACGCGCTGGCCCTGTGGCACGGCCGGCCGCTGGCCGACATCCCGGCGACGCCGCTGGTCGAAGCCGAGGCCGAACGGCTCACCGAGCTTCGCCTCGGTGCCCTCGAACTCCGGATCACCGCGGAGCTGGCCTGCGGCGGCCATGACCAGGTCGTGCCGGACATCCGCAGGCTGCTGGCCGACCATCCGCTGCGAGAGGGCCTGTGGCTGCAGCTGATGCGAGCCCTGGACGCGGCCGGACGCCACGCCGAGGCGCTCGAGGCGTACGGGCAGGCGCGGACGGCCATCTCCGGACAGCTGGGCGTCGATCCGGGGGCCGAGCTGCGCCAGCTGTACGCCGATCTCCTCGCCAAAGACCAGACCGACCTGCGCGGCACCATCTCGGCTGGAACGGTGGCACCGCGTTCCCGCAAGCCGGCGTCCGGGAAGAGCCGTGCCGCGGCCGTGCCGGACACTGGCTTGCGGGACACTGCGGCGGCCGGGACGCGGCCGGCCCGGGGATCGAGGTCATTCGCGCAGACCCCGGCTCAGCTTCCGGCCGACGTGACTGATTTCACCGGCCGCGGCCAACAGGTGGAACACCTGTGCAACCTGCTGGCCGGCGCGGGCACGGATAGCGGTACCGGCGCGGTCCGCATCGCCGTGGTGGCCGGAGCCGGCGGTCTGGGCAAGACCTCCCTGGCGGTCCACGCCGCTCACCTCGTCCGCCGCGAGTTTCCTGGCGGCCAGCTGTACGTGGACCTGCTCGGCGCGACCCCCACGCCGCTTTCGCCCGGAGACGTGCTGGCCAGGTTCCTTCGCGATCTCGGCGTAGATGGGCGGCAGATCCCGGTCGACGAGGACGAGCGAGCCGGCCGGTACCGGACAACGCTCGCGGGCCGCCGGATGCTCGTGGTGCTCGACAACGCGCGTGACGCCGCTCAGGTCCGGCCGCTGCTGCCAGGCGCCGCGTCGTCCGCCGTGCTGGTGACGACCAGGAGCCGGATGCCCGACCTGGCCAGCACCAAGCTCGTCGATCTCAACGTGCTCGACGATGACGAGGCGCTGACGTTGTTCATCAAGGCCGTGGGCGATGACCGCGCCGCGGCTGAGCCCGAGGCCACCGCCGAACTGCTCGACGCCTGCGCCGGGCTGCCGTTGGCGATCAGGATCTGCGCCGCGCGCCTGGCCACGCGCAGTGGCTGGAGTATCCAGGCGATGGCCACCCGGCTGCGCGATGAGCACCGCCGGCTGGATGAGCTGAGCGTCGGCGACCTCGCCGTCCGGGCCAGCTTCCAGGTGAGCTTCGCCAGCCTGCTCACCACGGCCGGCCCGGACGCCATAGCGCCGGCGGATGCGTTCCGCCTGCTCGGCTTGTGGCAGGGGGCGTCGATCTCAGCGGCGGCGGCCGCCGCTCTCTTCGGCACGCCGGAATACCTAGCGGCCAACGCCCTCGAGACTCTGGTCGACGCGCACCTGCTGGAATCCACCGGTCCCGACAGGTACAAGTTCCACGACCTGCTTCGTGTCTATGCTTCGGAACGGGCCGCCGCTGACCTGTCCGGGCCCGGGCGGGAGGCCGCGATGGGGCGGCTGCTCGGCTGGTACATGCGCACCGCCGACGCGGCCGCCCAGGTCATCTTGCCGCAGCGCTATCAGGTGCCGCTGGAAGCGGACCGGGCCGGCCAGCCGGCCCTCAGCTTCCCCACCACCGACGATGCGCTGGCCTGGTATGACAGCGAGCGCGTCAACGTGGTGGCCGCCACCAAGCAGGCCGCCGCGTCCGGCCTGCATGACATCGCCTGGCGGCTGCCCGCCCCGCTGATCAGCATGTTCAACCGCCGCGGCAACTGGGCCGACTGCATAACCACGCACCGGATCGCGCTGGAAAGCGCTCGTCAGGCGGGTAACCGTCGGGGCGAGGCGTGGGTCCTGAACAATCTCGGCCAGGCCCTGGGGTTCGCCCACATGAGCGAGGGCATCGAGCTGCTCGAGCGGTCGCTCGACATCCGGCGCGAGATCGGTGACCGCCTGGGCGAGGCGCAGGCGGCGAACAACCTCTCCGACGCCTACGTGATGTTCGGGCGGACGGATGCGTCTCTGGACATGCTGCGACGGACTCTGGAACTGAACCGTGAGGTTGGCTACCGGTACGGCGAAGGCCTGGTCCTTAACAACATCGGCGAGGCGTTCCTGGAACTGGGCCGTCCGGTTGAGGCCATCGACTACCTGCTCCAGTCGCGCCGCGTGTTCGCTGAGATCGCATCCCCGCACGGTGGCGGGTATGCCCTGCACAACCTGGGCCGGGCTCATCTTGCCCTGGGCCAGGACGCGGAGGCCCTGGAGTGCCTGGATCAGGCGCTGGTCATCCACACGGACGCGGGCGACAGGCACCGGCAGGCCTTCACGCTGAGATATCTCGGTCTGGCCCAGGCCAACAATGGCCTGGTAGCCGAGGCGAATGGATCATGGCAGCAAGCGGCCGCGATATTTGATGATCTTGGTGACAGTGTTCAGGCGGCCGAGATCCGCGCAAAACTGTCGTTAGCGCCCATTCTGCGGTATGCCACATAAGCCGACGTTCCGGCCGATACGATGCTGCGCAGCTCCCTCTATTTATCCTTTTGGGGGCAGGAAATGAGAGGACGATCATGGGGAATGTCGCCGTCGTCGGGGCTCTGCCGCGCATTGACGAACTCGAGGAGGTCTACCGGCTAGACGGGAGCGAGATCAAGCCCGAGGGGATGCCGTCGGAGGATCAGCCGGCCGGGATGCCGTCGGAGGATCAGCCGGCCGGGATGCCGTCGGAGGATCAGCCGGCCGGGATGCCGTCCGAGTGATGGAATCGGCCGAGCGTGGCGGAGGCGCGGGTTGTCCTCCGCCAGCGCGGGCGGAATGAAGTCGATGTGCCATCGGGTCCCCAAGAGGGGTATCGATGGCACATCGAGTTCTTCGAACGTATCGCCACCCTGCTTACACCTGTCACACAGGACTGACGAGAAGCATTGCTTACCTGACGCATCAGCCGGTTAAGCCGCTGGCGGAGACGTGCCGCCCGGAAATAGCCGGAACCGCCGGTGAAAATGGCCCGCTTGGAAACAGGCGAGCCGCAGAAAAGGATTTTGGTGCCGGTGTAACGAGAAACCACGTGCGTAGCCTGTGGTGCCGCTGGCGGGGACCCGGTCGCGGTGAGCGGGGCGTCAGGGACCCGGTCGCGGTGGGCTGGGGGTTCTGCGGTGAGCGCGGAACGATCGCCACCGCATGCACCCGGCGTTGTCAGCTACACTTCGTACGCGCATTGCACGTTAAGACTGAGGAGAGCACCGTGCCCGAGGTAAAGATCGCCGCCGAGCCTCGTGAGGAGTTCGGCAAGGGCGCTGCCCGCCGTATCCGCCGCGAGGACCGGGTGCCCGCCGTGCTGTACGGGCACGGCACGGAGACCCGCCACCTGACCCTGCCCGGGCATGACCTGATGCGGGCCCTGCGGACACCGAACGTGCTGCTGCGCCTCGAGGGCCTCAAGAACGGCAGTGAGATCGCCCTGCCCAAGGCGGTGCAGCGCGATCCGATCAAGAACATCATCGAGCACGTCGACCTGATCCTGGTCCGCAGCGGCGAGAAGGTCACCATCGACGTGCCGATCC